>JBBSDB010000100.1:0-11176 GCA_038249735.1 Burkholderiales bacterium | reverse complement strand
GAACTCCTTGAGCAGCCGGTTGACTTCCTGCACCTGCACACCGGCACCGGCGGCGATCCGGCGCTTGCGGGTGGCCTTGATGATTTCGGGCTTGGTGCGCTCCTTGCGCGTCATGCTGCAAATGATCCCTTCTTTGCGTGCAATGTCTTTTTCGGCCTTGCCCATGTCCATCTGGCCGGCCTTGGCCGAGAGCGCGCTGGGCAGCTTGTCCATCAGGCTGGACAGACCGCCCATCTGCTTCATCTGGCGGATCTGGTCCAGGAAGTCGTTGAGATCGAAACCGCCGCCGCTCTTGACTTTGGCGGCCAGCTTTTGCGCCGCCGCCATGTCCACCCCGGCGGTGACCTGCTCGACCAGCGCCAGGATGTCGCCCATGCCCAAAATACGGCTGGCATGGCGCTCGGCGTCGAACACCTCCAGGCCGTCGATTTTCTCTGAAGTACCCGCGAACTTGATCGGTGCGCCGGTGACCGCGCGCACCGAAAGCGCCGCGCCACCGCGCGAGTCACCATCGGTCTTGGTGAGGATGATGCCGGTCAGCGGCAGCGCGTCGCTGAAGGCCTTGGCGGTGTTGACCGCGTCTTGGCCCTGCATGGCGTCCACCACAAACAGCGTCTCCACCGGCTTGAGCACCGCATGCAGCTCCTGGATTTCGCGCATCAGCGCCTCGTCAATCGCCAGGCGGCCGGCGGTGTCGACCAGCAACACATCAAAGTAATGTTTGCGCGCGTAGTCGATGGCCGCGCGTGCGATATCGACCGGCTTTTGGTCTGGCGTGCTGGGGAACCACTCAGCGCCCGCCTGCGCGGTCACGGTCTTGAGCTGCTCGATGGCGGCCGGGCGGTAGACGTCGCCCGAGACCGTGAGCACCTTCTTCTTGCGCTTCTCGATCAGGTGCTTGGCCAGCTTGGCGGTGGTGGTGGTCTTGCCCGCGCCCTGCAGGCCGGCCATGAGGATCACGGCTGGCGGTTGGGCAGCGAGGTTGATGTCCGACACGCCCTGTCCCATGGTCGCGGCGAGCTCGCGGTTGACGATGGACACCAACGCCTGGCCCGGCGTGAGCGAGCCCACCACCTCCTGACCCAGTGCTTTTTCCTTCACCCGAGCAATGAAGTCGCGCACCACCGGCAGCGCCACGTCGGCCTCCAGCAAGGCCATGCGCACCTCGCGCAGCATGTCGGTGACGTTGCTGTCCGTGATGCGCGCCTGGCCGCGCATTTCCTTGACGATGCGAGAAAGGCGTTCGGAGAGGGCTGATGCCATGGTGCGCTCGGGTCGGTTGGGGGCCCGCCGGTGTGAACCGGCGGAGGGCCGCAGGCAGGCGCGTGACGCCGCTGGTGTTTGAATTCGCCAGCCTCGGCGGCGGGCACAGCCACAGGCAAGACCGTTAAACTGTGCAGTCGATTTTAGCCGCGCGAGCGCGCCGCACACACAACTGACAACCATCCAACACGCTAACGACATCTTTCTTGATCCCCGATGAACCTGCTGCCCGCCCTGACCCTGAACCCCACCGCGACCCTGTTGTCTGCCGTGGCGGCGTTGGCGTATGCGGTGCTGGCCTGGGCGTATCCGCGTCTGTCTCAGGTGCAGACCCGTGCCCTGCTGGCCAGTGCCTGGCTGCTGCACCTGCTGTTGCTCTCGGTCAATCTGCTCGATCGTCCGGTGCACTTCGGTTTCGCGCCCGCCCTGTCGGTCACCGCCTGGCTGGTGTTCACCGTCTACCTGATCGAGAGCCGCATGTTCCCGCAAATGCGCGCGCGCTGGCCCCTGGCGGCACTGGGCACGCTGGCGATCGTGTTGGCGCTGGTGTTTCCCGGCACCATGTACCCGGCACTCCGCTCACCCTGGCTGCCGCTGCACTGGGCGCTGGGCATCGCCTCTTACGGCCTGATCGGTGTGGCGGTGGCGCATGCCTGGATGATGCAACGCGCCGAGAAAGCGATGCGCCTGGGCAAGGCCTCAGAATCGTCGATGCCACTGCTCACGCTGGAGCGGCTCACGTTCCGTTTTGTCGGCGCCGGCTTTGTGCTGCTGAGCGCCACCCTGCTGGCGGGCACCTGGTTCACCGAACAGTACCTTGACCGCTTCATCTGGAATCACAAGACCATCTTCACCGTGCTGTCCTGGGCCACCATGGGCCTGTTGCTGTGGGGCCGCTGGCGGCTGGGCTGGCGCGGCCGCACCGCCACGCGAACGCTCTACATCGGCGCCGGCTTTCTGCTGCTGGGTTACGTAGGCTCGCGCTTCGTGATCGAAGTGCTGCTCGGCAACCCCTGAATCCGAAGATCTCTACCAGATGAAATACCTGTTGGTTCTTGCCGTTGTTGTGGTGGCGTTCTGGTTCTGGCGCCAGGGTCGCCAGGTGGACAACGACACGCCGCCTGCAGCCCCGCGCCGCGCCAAGCCGCTGCCGCCACCCACCGCCATGGTGGCTTGCCAGCAATGCGGCACCCACCTGCCCGACACCGACTCTGTGCGTGGGCGACAAGGGGCCTACTGCTGCGAAGAACACCGACGCCTGCACGAAGGCCAAGCCGGATGATGCGTACCAGACCACCACCGCGCGTGTTCGCCGTCGGCTGAGATGGCTCACGAGCACTCTTCGCAGTTCGCCGCCTCGTGGCTGTCTGGACTGGACGGCGACGGCAACACCATCCGCGGCCAAGCCAAGCGGGTGCGCTCCTTCTCGCGCCTGTGGCGTGCGTTCATGCGGGCACGGGTGGTCATTGCCGGGGTGCTGTTGCTGCTGCAGGTGTTCGTGGTGTTCACCGGCGCTGGCGGGCCGCCCTGGCTGGTGGCGGTCAGCGCGCTCCACTTGAGCGCGACCGTGGCCGTTTTGTTGTGGTGGCGCCCATTGCAGCCCGGCCAATCGTTTCGTCTGCAATGGGTGCTCACCATCGGGGTCGACCTGCTGGTGTTTGCGCTGCTGCAGACGTTTCAGCAAGGTGGCCTCAACTACACACCGCTGTTTGCTCTGCCGGTGCTGTTGGCGTCGATCCTGGGCTCGCTGCTTGTTGCACTGGGTACCGCTGCGTTGATCACCCTGTATCTGCTGGGGGAGGCCTGGATGAGCGCGCCGCTGTTGAGCGACTTGTCCACCTCGCGCTTTTTGCAATCGGGTCTGACCGGCACGGGTTTTTTCGTGGTGGCGTTTCTTGCCAACCAGCTGGCCGCCCGATTGGCGCGCGAGGAGGCGGTGGCGCAGAGCAGCCAGGCCGCCGCACGCAGCCAGGCGCAGGTCAATGAGCTGGTGATCGAAGGCATGAGCGAAGGGGTGCTGGTGGTCGACCAGCACGGCGTGGTGCGCAACACCAACCCAGCCGCGCAGGCCATGCTGATGGGGCAACGCCAGACCCACGGCGCCAAGTTGCTGCTGTCGGCGCGCGACAACTGGGCTGGTTTGTCCAACCTGGTCAACGAGACTTTTGTGCTCGGTCATCCGCTGGAGAGCGAGCTCACCATCGAGCTCGACGACCTCACCACCCACCGCCTCTACGCGCGAACCCGGCTCACGCAAGACGCCTCGGGCCATGCCGCTGGTCTCTGTGTGCTGTTTCTGGAAGACCTGAGGGAGGTCGAGGCGCGGGTGCGCACCGAAAAGCTCGCCTCCATGGGTCGCATGTCAGCCGCCGTGGCCCACGAAATTCGCAACCCACTCTCGGCCATCACCCAGGCCAACGCGCTGCTCGACGAGGAAGTGCAGGAGCCAGGCCAGAAGCGGCTCACGCGCATGATCGACCAGAACGCGCAGCGACTCTCGCGCATCGTCGACGACATCCTTAACGTGGCGCGTGTGCAACCCGGGCCTGCCAGCATCGGCGCGCCCAGCCTGCCGCTGGACCAGACGGTGCGCCAGATCACCCATGAATGGAGCCGGCAGAACCCGGCATCTGGCGTGCTCAGCGTGCACACCCACGCCACGGCGGTGCACGTGGGATTCGACCCCGATCATCTGCGGCGTCTGCTGGTCAACCTGCTGGACAACGCCCTTCGCCACGCCAGCCGCAACACCGCTTCGATCCGCGTCATCACCCAGCCCAGCGGTCCCGACCGGGGCCGGTTGTCGGTCTGGAGCGACGGCAAGCCGCTGGAGACGAGCGTGCGGCGCCACCTGTTCGAACCATTCTTCTCCTCCGAGAGCCGCTCCAGCGGTCTGGGTCTGTACATCTGCCGCGAACTGTGCGAGCGCTACGGCGCCGAAATCGCCTACCAGCGCAGCATGCTGGACCAGCGCGAGGGCAACGAGTTTTTTGTGTTGATGCCTTCCGCCGAAGCCCAGAGCGCGCCGGTGCAGCAGAACCTGGCCTATGCCGACTCGATGCCGCCGAGCATTCGGCCACCGCGCACCCGGCCTGGCGCGCCGCCGCTCACCATCCGTTGAAGATGGCTGTGAACCCGATCGCCTCGGTGTTGGTCGTCGACGACGAGCCAGACCTGCGCACCCTGTACGAGCTGACCCTGCTGCGCGAGGGCCATCAGGTGGTGGCCGCCGGTGACCTGGCGCAGGCACGAGAATGCTTGGCGCAGCAGCGCTTTGACGTGCTGATCACAGACATGCGCCTGCCCGACGGCCTGGGCCTGGAGCTGCTGCATGCGCTCAACGTCGAGCAGCGGCTTGAAAAGAGCATCGTCATCACCGCCTATGGTTCCGCGGAAAATGCGGTGGAGGCGCTCAAGACCGGCGCCTTCGACTACCTGACGAAACCGGTCGACCTCAAACAGCTGCGCGCCGCGGTCAGCGCAGCCCTGCAAAGCCAGAGCACACGCCGCGAGACTTCGGCCAACACCGTCGGCGCGGCACAGCGTGGCAATTCACCACCGCCGGCCGGTGCTGGTGCACGCGCCCTTGAACGCATCGTCGGCCAGTCCCCTTGTGTGCAGCAGATCAAGGCGCGTATCGAGAAGGTGGCCACCAGCATGGCGCCAGTCCTCATCCTGGGCGAGTCGGGCACCGGCAAGGAACTGGTGGCGCGCGCGGTACACGATTGCAGCCACCGGGCGGCAGGGCCCTTCGTTGCGGTCAACTGCGGTGCCATCCCTGACAACCTGATCGAATCCGAGTTCTTCGGCGCGCGCAAGGGCGCGTTCACCGGCGCCAACCAGGACCGCGAAGGCTATTTCCAGGCGGCCCAGGGCGGCACCCTCTTCCTTGACGAAATCGGCGACCTGCCGCTGGCCATGCAGGCCAAGCTGCTGCGTGTGATTCAGGAACGCCGGGTCAGGCCTCTGGGCGGCGTGCAGGAAGAAACAGTGGACGTGCGCCTTGTGAGCGCCACCCACCGCGATCTGGCGGCGCGGGTGGCCAGCGGCGATTTCCGCCAGGATCTTTTTTACCGACTCAATGTGATCGAGCTGCACACACCCGCGCTGCGCGAGCGCACCGAAGACCTGCCCGCGCTGGTGCAGGCGCTGCTGCGCCGGCTGTGTGATGAGTCGGCCGCCGTGGCGCCCGAGGTCTCACCTGCGGCACTTGCCTGGCTGCAGACGCGCGAATTGTCCGGCAATGTGCGCGACCTGGAAAACCTGTTGCAACGCGCGCTGGCACTGAGCAACGGCCAGACGTTGGAGCCCGCTGATTTCGGCGCCCAGGACAGCCACCGTGCGCCAACGCTGCAGGCCTCACTTGCATCCATCGCCGACACGCCGCCGTCAAACCCGGTCAGCGCCGACATTCCCGACGACCTGCAAGCTTTCCTTGATGAGCAGGAACGCAATGTCCTGATCAAAGCCTTGAAAGAAGCCGACTTCAACCGCACCGCCGCGGCCGCGCGCCTGGGGCTGAACCTGCGCCAGATGCGCTACCGGATCCAGCGCCTGGGCATCGTCATGCCGTCCGGTCCGGCGTTCGACGATGTCGACGTCGAGTGACGCCGTTGCGCCGGCCAGCGGCGGATGGCTGGCTTCGGCCCGTGCCTGCCCCTCATCCAATTTCGGCCCGCGGCCAGACGGCACCCTGGTCGACCTGATCGTCATCCACTCCATCAGCCTGCCACCGGGACAATATGGTGGCCCAGAGGTTGAACAGCTGTTCACCAACCAGCTCGATTGGGAAGCCCACCCCTACTTCCAGGCGATTCGTGGTCTGGCGGTGTCGTCGCATTTTTTCATCCGACGCGATGGCGAACTGGTGCAGTTCGTCGCCTTGGGCGCGCGCGCCTGGCACGCCGGCGCCTCCTGCTGGCGAGGGCGGGACAACTGCAACGACCATTCCGTTGGCATCGAGCTCGAAGGCTTAGAGGGAGAACGCTTTGAGCCCGCTCAATACGCCACTCTCGCCACCCTCTGCGCGGCCATCGCCACCCGCCTGCCGATTGCCCACATTGCCGGCCACGAACACATTGCGCCAGGCCGCAAACAAGACCCCGGCCCAGGATTCGACTGGGCTGCCTTGAGGCGAGATCTGGGCTGGGCCGATACGTGTTTTCCCCCATTGGATCGCCCGTCGCCAGTTCTCACCTGATCACCTCGACGGCGCGTCCTTCACGCAGCCAAAGGGGCATGTGAGCAGCGACGCGGCAGGTAGGCTCAAATCGGGCTGAAGGCCGCATTTCGTTTGACCTGTGATTGCCATGTGCAGCCATGCTGTGTGGTGCAGCCGCGTCGCCCATCGGAGTTTCAGACCGGCGCAAGCCTTGTGTTGGTGGTTGCAAAGACAGACAAAATGCCTGACCCCGTGGGTTTTGCGCAAACACTACCGGTAGTGGGTTGAAGTGACGCCGCACACCAGATATAGTGTGCGCTGCGATTCGAGATTCTGAGGCCTGCTGCCCCGCAGCCATGCCCTTTTGGCACCGGACGCACCCTTTTCGCCCACCACGGCGCCACACCAGAACTTCCGCTGACGATCGCACGCAGCAGCTGCCGACACACCACAACAAAGGAAAGAGGAACCATGCTCACCGCCGCCCCTTCACACGCCACCACACCCACTCTGCGCCAGACCGCCGCAACCCAGCAGTCCGGCAGCGGGGCGTCCTTGACGATGTCCAACTCGGTGTTCGCCCAGTACCAGATCATCCGCCGCAACGGTGCGGTGGTGTCGTTCGAGCCGAGCAAGATTGCGGTGGCCCTGATGAAGGCCTTCCTCGCGGTGCACGGCACCCAAGGGGCGGCATCTGCCAGCGTGCGCGAAACGGTGGACGAGCTCACCCAGACCGTGGTGCGGGCCCTGATGCGCTCGCGCCCGGGCGGCGGCACCTTCCACATCGAAGACGTGCAAGACCATGTGGAGCTCGGCCTGATGCGCAGCGGACACCACGAGGTGGCGCGCGCCTATGTGCTGTACCGCGAGCGCCGCAGCCAGGCGCGCGCCCACGAGGTGCAGGCCGAACAGCCCGCCGAGCCAACTTTGCATGTACTGGATGGCGGCGAGCGCGTGCCACTGGATCTCGCGCGCCTGCAAGCCTTGATCGAGGCCGCCTGTGTTGGCCTGGGTGCCGATGTCAAGGCCGACCCGATCGTCGCCGAAACCAAGCGCAACCTGTACGACGGCGTGCCGATGGAAGAGGTCTACAAAGCCTCCATCTTGGCTGCCCGCACCCTGATCGAAAAAGATCCTGATTACACCTATGCCACCGCGCGGCTGCTGCTGCACACGATCGTCAAAGAGGTACTCGGCGAAGAAGTGCCCAGCAGCGAGATGGGCGCACGTTACGCCGAGTACTTCCCGCAGTTCATCAAGAAAGGCGTGCAGAACGATCTGCTGGACGAGAAGCTGCAGCAGTTCGACCTGGCGCGTTTGGGCGCCGCCCTCAAGCCCGAGCGCGATCTGCAGTTCGACTACCTTGGCCTGCAGACCCTGTACGACCGCTATTTCCTTCACGTGCGCAAGAGCCGGATCGAGTTGCCACAGGCCTTCTTCATGCGCGTTGCCATGGGTCTTTCGCTGGGCGAGATCGACCGTGAAGCACGTGCGATTGAGTTCTACGAGGTGCTGTCTTCGTTCGACTTCATGTCGTCCACGCCCACTCTGTTCAACGCTGGCACCCTTCGCTCGCAACTCTCCAGCTGCTACCTGACCACCGTGCCTGATGACCTTGACGGCATTTACGAGTCCATCAAGGAAAACGCGCTTCTCTCCAAATTTGCTGGCGGCCTGGGCAACGACTGGACCCGCGTGCGCGCCCTGGGCGCTCACATCAAGGGCACCAACGGCGAGTCGCAAGGCGTGGTGCCGTTCCTGAAAGTGGTCAACGACACCGCGGTGGCGGTCAACCAGGGCGGCAAGCGCAAGGGCGCTGTCTGCACTTACCTGGAAACCTGGCACCTGGACATTGAAGAATTCCTGGAGCTGCGCAAGAACACCGGCGACGATCGCCGCCGCACCCACGACATGAACACCGCGAACTGGATTCCCGATCTGTTCATGAAACGCGTGATGGAAAAGGGCGAGTGGAGCCTGTTCTCGCCCAACAACGTGCCCGATCTGCACGACCTGTTTGGCGCCGATTTCGAGAAGGCCTATGTGGCCTACGAAGAAAAAGCGGCGCGCGGCGAAATCAAGCCTTACCGCAAGGTGCCTGCCACCGACCTGTGGCGCAAGATGCTCTCCATGCTGTTCGAGACCGGGCATCCCTGGATCACCTTCAAGGACGCCTGCAATGTGCGCAGCCCGCAGCAACACGCTGGCGTGGTGCACAGCTCCAACCTCTGCACCGAAATCACGCTCAATACCAGCGACACCGAAACCGCCGTGTGCAACCTGGGCTCGATCAACCTGCTGCAGCATCTGAAAGCCGACGCTGACGGCACCCAGGTGCTGGACCACGAGAAGCTGCAGGTCACGATCAAGACCGCGATGCGCATGCTTGATAACGTGATCGACATCAACTACTACGCGGTGAAGAAGGCGCGCGACTCCAACATGCGCCACCGCCCAGTCGGCTTGGGCATCATGGGATTCCAGGACGCGCTCTACGCCCAGCGCATCGCCTACGCCTCCAACGAAGCGGTAGAGTTCGCCGACCGCTCGATGGAAGCGGTCTGCTACTACGCCTACTGGGCATCGACCGAACTCGCCCGCGAGCGTGGCCGCTACGCCAGCTACAGAGGCTCGCTGTGGGACCAGGGCGTTTTGCCCATCGACACACTGGACCTTCTGGCGCGCGAGCGTGGCGGTTATGTGGACGTGGACCGATCCAGCAGCATGGACTGGGACGCGCTGCGCAAAAAAATCGCCATCGACGGCATGCGCAACTCCAACTGCGTGGCCATTGCCCCGACCGCCACCATCTCCAACATCATCGGCGTGGATGCGTCGATCGAGCCCTGTTTCGGCAACCTGTCGGTGAAGTCCAACCTCTCAGGCGAGTTCACCGTGATCAACAGCTACCTGGTGAAAGACCTGAAGCGCCTGGGTCTTTGGGACGACGTGATGGTGATGGACCTCAAGCACTTCGACGGCTCACTGCGCGCCATCGACCGCGTGCCGCAGAACATCAAGGCCTTGTACGCCACCGCCTTCGAAGTCGAACCGCTGTGGCTGGTGGAAGCCGCATCGCGCCGCCAGAAGTGGATCGACCAGGCGCAGAGCCTCAACATCTACATGGCCGGCGCATCGGGCAAGAAACTGGACGACACCTACAAGCTCGCCTGGTTGCGCGGTCTCAAGACCACCTACTACCTTCGCACCTCGTCGGCCACGCAGGCAGAGAAATCCACCGGGCGGGCCGGACAGCTCAACGCGGTGGCGATCCACGGTGAAGAGTCGGCAGCGAGCGCTGCTGCGATGAACAGCGAGCCCGCCACCGATGTGAAGTTCTGTGCGATCGACGATCCGGGTTGCGAAGCCTGCCAGTGAAAAACATTTGCGTGCGTTGCGCTGTAGTGGCATGTGCAAACATCACTCAATCGATGCGACACCGCAACAAATAGCACGCTTCATCCGCATGAGTTCTTTGCAATTCGTGCGGACACTTCGATAATCATTTGGATTGGAAATTTCTATGTTGACCTGGGACGAGCAAGTCACTCTCTCTCCGAAGCCTGCCGCCATGCCACTGCCATCCACCATGCTGGGTGCGCAAGGTTCGGTGTCCCCGACGCCAATGGCACCTGCCTCTCGCAACAGCGAACCTACCGTCGCCCGCCGTGTCAACGCAGCCGACAAGCGCATCATCAACGGACCGACCGACGTCAACCAGCTGGGGCCGTTCAAGTACAAGTGGGCTTGGGAGAAATACCTCGCCACCTGCGCCAACCACTGGATGCCGCAGGAAGTGAACATGAGCCGGGACATCGCGCTCTGGAAAGATCCCAACGGTCTGACCGAAGATGAGCGCCGCATCGTCAAGCGCAACCTCGGCTTTTTCGTCACCGCCGATTCGCTGGCTGCCAACAACATCGTGCTCGGTACCTACCGCCACATCACGGCGCCAGAGTGCCGCCAGTTTCTGCTGCGCCAGGCGTTTGAAGAAGCGATCCACACCCATGCCTACCAGTACATCGTGGAATCGCTGGGTCTGGACGAGTCCGAGATCTTCAATGCCTACAACGAGGTCCAGTCGATTCGCGACAAGGACACGTTTCTGATCCCGTTCATCGAAGCGATCAGCGACCCGAACTTTCACACAGGAAGCCACGAAACTGACCAGACCCTGCTCAAGAGCCTGATCGTGTTTGCTTGCCTGATGGAAGGCCTGTTCTTCTATGTCGGCTTCACGCAGATCCTGGCGCTGGGTCGCCAGAACAAGATGACGGGTGCCGCCGAGCAGTACCAGTACATCCTGCGCGACGAGTCCATGCACTGCAACTTCGGCATCGATCTGATCAACGCGATCAAGATGGAGAACCCGATGCTGTGGACGGCCGAATTCAAGGCCGAGATCAAGGCCTTGTTCATCAAGGCGGTGGAGCTGGAGTACCGCTATGCCGAGGACACCATGCCGCGCGGCGTGCTTGGCATGAACGCCTCCATGTTCAAGGGCTACCTGCGCTACATCGCCAACCGGCGCGCCACGCAGATCGGCCTGGAGCCGATGTTTCCGCACGAAGAAAATCCGTTCCCCTGGATGAGCGAAATGATCGACCTCAAGAAAGAACGCAATTTCTTCGAGACCCGCGTGATCGAGTACCAGACGGGCGGCGCCCTGTCCTGGGATTGAAGACGCGCTTCGGGGCCACATCCATTTCCACATGTTTTTTCCCTATTCGAAACCTCGCTCTCTGCACCCCG
>JBBSDB010000099.1:0-11204 GCA_038249735.1 Burkholderiales bacterium | reverse complement strand
GTCGCTCCCCCTCTGGCCTCGAACCCCGCTCCGGCGGGGTTTTTTCTGGATGGTTGCGTTTCAGTTCTGCAGAAATGCGAGCACCGGCGCCAGCGCCCGATCTGGTGCTTCTTCTTGTGGCAGGTGGCCCACGCTGGGCAGGGTCACGAGGCGGCTGCCGGTGATCGTTTGCAGGTAGTCCTGCGCATTGCTCAGCGGAATCATCGCGTCCTGTTCGCCCCAGAGCAGCAGGGTGGGGGCCTGGATGGTTGTCAGACGGAGGACAGGGTCGGTGAGCACCATCTGGCGCATGCGCTGCAGCATGGCCTCGCGTGCGCCCGGCGCGCGCAGCAGGTCGTGGTACCGATCGAGCAGGGGATCGGTGAGTGTCTGCGGATCGACATAAGCAGGTTTCAGGTTCATGCGCAGCACCGCGCGCGGCAGGACCACCCGCATGAGCTGCAGCGCCGCCGGCACCTCAGGCGCTTTGCCGTATTCGAAGCCAGGGCTGGCGAAGCCGTCGGGAGAAATCAGCACCAGCTTGTCGACCCGCTGGGGTTGCGACGCTGCAAAGGACCAGGCGATGCGCCCGCCCATCGAGTTGCCGATCAGCGTGGCGCGCTCAACGCCCAGCTGCGTCATCAGGTCGCCCAGCAACCGCAGGCTACGCGCATCGGTGTAGTCGCCTGTGGGGTCCGGCGCGCTCAGTCCCGAGCCCGGCGCGTCATAGCGGATCACGCGAAAGTCCTTGGCCAGCGCCTGTGCCCAGGGCTCCCATGTGTGCAGACTGGCGCCGAAACCGTGCAGCAACACGATCGCTGGCGCGTCTCTGGGGCCGTCGTCGCGCACGTGCAGCTGCACACCGTCCACGCTCAGCAGGTCCTGCGGTGAACGCAGGTAGCGCTCGGCCAGGTAGGCCTGGCTGCGGTCGGGCGTCCAGAGCCAGTAGGCGGCCAGTACCAGCAGCAGGCCGGCCGATGCGATCCAGTAATACTTCAAGGCGCGGCCTCTTGAGTGGGGTGTCACGGAGCCGGGATTATCCAGCGGCAACAGACTGGCCTCTGTCCGCACGCGGATGGCTTTGGGACGGCGGGGATAATGTCGTCATGTCTGCCGCCATCCTGCCCTTTTCGCCCTGGCGCCTGTCGGTGGCTCCGATGATGGATTGGTCGGATAGACACTGTCGTTATTTTCATCGCCTGCTCACGCAACGCACCCTGCTCTACACCGAGATGGTGACCACCGGGGCGCTGGTGCACGGCAGCGTGCAGCGGCACCTGCGCTTCAACGCCGAGGAACATCCGGTGGCGCTGCAGCTCGGGGGCAGCGATCCCACTGATCTGGCACAGGCCGCGCGCCTGGGCGAGCAGTGGGGCTATGACGAGATCAACCTGAACTGCGGCTGCCCCAGCGATCGGGTGCAGCGTGGCGCGTTCGGCGCCTGCCTGATGGCCGAGCCGCAGACGGCGGCCGAGGGCGTGAAGGCGATGCGCGATGCGGTGTCGATCCCGGTCACGGTCAAGCACCGCATCGGCATCGACAAGCAGGAGAGCTACGACTTTGTGTGCGACTTCGTTGGCACAGTGGCCGACGCGGGCTGCGAGGTGTTCATCGTGCACGCGCGCAACGCCTGGCTGCAAGGTCTCTCGCCGAAGGAGAACCGCGAGGTGCCGCCGCTGCGCTATGAACTGGTGCACCAGCTCAAGCGGGATTTTCCCCACCTCACGATTGCGATCAACGGCGGCATCACGACCAACGAGCAGATCGCCGAGCAGCTGCAGCAGGTCGACGGCGTGATGCTGGGCCGCGAGGCCTACCACCGCCCCTGGTTGCTCACCACCTGGGACGAACGCTTTTTCGGCGCGCCCGCCACCGAGATCGACCGAGATGCGGTGGAGGAGCAGATGGTCCGCTACATGGAGCGTGCATTTGCAGAAGATGGTTGCCCCTGGTATGCGATCGCCCGCCACATGCTCGGCCTGCGCCACGGGCTGCGCGGGGCTCGTTGCTGGCGCCAGATCTGGAGCGACCACCGCCTGAAGCCGCTGCCCCCACGCGAGGTGTGGGCAATGGCGCAGGCGCACGTGGCCGCAGAGCCCGAAGCGCAACCCGAAGCGCAACCCGAAGCGGCGCAGGCATGAGCGCGGGCGGGCCGTCGGCCAAGGACTCGCAGGAGGACGCCGCGCAGGCAATGTCCCCGACGCTGCCGCTGGCTGTTCCCGCGGCCTTGTCCATCCTCGATTCTCCGGCCGGTCGCCTGGGCCTGTACCACGCCGGTCCCGAGAACGGGAGCGCCGGCTTACCGGCGCTATTGCTGGTCCACAGCATGAATGCTGCCGGCTCGGCAGCCGAGATGGCGCCGCTGTTTCAGCACTATCGGCGCGACCGGGCGGTGTACGCCATCGATCTGCCAGGGTTTGGTTTTTCCGATCGCAGCGAACGGGCTTACTCGCCGCGGCTCATGACCGATGCCCTGATCGCGGTGTTCGCCCACATGCGCAGCAGCCTGAGCGTAAAGGCTGTCGATGTGATCGGCCTGTCGCTGTCCGGCGAGTTCGTGGCGCGCGCGCAATGCGAGAAACCGGAGTGGGTGCGGCGTGTGGCGCTGATCAGCCCCACCGGGTTCAGTCGCAGCAAGCGCCGCTACGGCCCCTCAGGCAGCACGCTGTCGGTGCCCTGGCTGCACCGTCTGCTGACGCGGCCGGGCTGGACGCAGGGCATTTACAACACCCTGACCCGTCCGGGCGTGATTCGCTACTTTCTGCAACGCAGCTGGGGCTCCAAGCAGATCGACGAGGCGCTTTGGCAATACGACCTGATCACCACGAAGCAGCCCGGCGCCCGCCACGCGCCGCTGGTGTTTGTGTCGGCGGGTCTGTTCAGCGCCGACATCAACACGCTGTACGAATCCATGCAATGCCCGGTCTGGGTCAGCATGGCCACGCGCGGTGACTTCACCGACTACCAGGGCCGCAGCACGGTGGCCGACCGCGGCAACTGGCAGTTCCACACCGTCGAAGGCGGCGCGCTGCCGTATTTCGAAGACCTCGACGCGTTCACCGCCAAGCTCGACCCGTTCTGGCTTGCGAACGGTTGAGGCGGCTTCAGCCGGTCTCGCCAGCGCTCACTTCCCGGTTTTGCCCTTGAGTTTGGTGATGCCGATGAAGTTCATGATGAGCTTCTCGTAGATCGGCTCCGAGGTGCCTTTTTCCATCTTGCGCATGAAGTACTTCTCGAACGCCACCTTGGCCAGGTGCACCCATTTGCCCTCGGCGAACCAGCTCACGTTGCGCGGTGGAATTTGCGGCAAGGCCACGAAGCAGGCGCCGGTGTCGCCGAAGTCGGCCAGGCAGACGGTGTTCCAGGTGGCGTTGTGGGTCGGCTCCTTGCCGTCCATCAATTCGCGGATGTTGTGCGCCGTGGCGGTCACCATCGACTCGATCATGTAACCGGTCTTGGGCGTGCCGCAGGGGATGGGCGTTGCCTCCACAGGCGGAATGGCGATGCACACGCCGACGCTGAAAACGTTGGTGAATGTCTTGTTGCGCTGATGTTCGTCCACCGTGATGAAGCCGCGCGGGTTGGTCAGCCCCTCGATGCCAAACACCGCGTCCACGCCCTTGAAGGCTGGCAGCATCATCGAATGCTTGAAGGGCAGCACGTGTTCCTTGATCGGCTTGCCCTGGTCATCGTGTTCGGTCACAAACATCTGACCGTCTTCCACTTTGGTCGTCTTGGCGTTGCAGATCCACTTGATGTGCCGCTGGCGCATGGCCGACTCCAGCATGCCCTTGGAGTCGCCCACGCCGCCCAAGCCCAAGTGGCCGATGTAAGGCTCGGGCGTCACGTAGGTCATCGGCACCTTGTCGCGGATCTTGCGGCGGCGCAGGTCGGTGTCCATGATCATGGCGAACTCGTAGGCGGGTCCGAAGCAGGACGCGCCCTGGACCGCGCCCACCACGATCGGGCCCGGGTCCTGCACAAACTGGTCCCAGGCGGTCTTGGTGGTTTCGGCGTGGCTCACATGGCAGACAGACTGTGTGTACCCGCCGTGCGGACCCAGGCCTTCCACCTCGTCGAAAGCCAGTTTGGGGCCGGTGGCGATCACCAGGTAGTCATAGTCCACCAGGGTGCCGTCCATCAACTCCACCCGATTGGCTTCGGGGTGCACGCGCTTGGCGGCCTGGATGATGGACTTGATGTCCTTGTTGCCCAGCGCCTTGGTGATATCCACCTCGATGTCGCTGCGCTTGCGCCAGTCCACCGCCACCCAGGGGTTGGACGGCACGAAATGGAACTTGGGCGCGTCGCTGATCACCGTGACGGTGTCTTCTTTGTTGGCGAGCGCCTTCATCTCATAGGCCATCGGCATGCCGCCGAGGCCCGCGCCCAGAATCACGATGTGTGCCATGGCCTGTCTCCGGTTTTGGTGTGAATCTGACCATCATCGGACGCGCCAGGGCGCTGGTATTTGACAATTGTCAATTACCAGAAAGATACAGGGTGGGGTATATAAAAAACGCACCACCTGTGGACCTGCGACGCCTAGCCGGTCGAATCGAGCGGGAGCCGGCGGGCAGAGGTGAAGCCCGTGCCCTGCAGGCTGTGGAGGTCTAAGTGGCCGCTTCCAGGCCGTTGAGAAAGTGGCGCTGCATGCGCTCGCGTGCTTGGACTGCGTCGCGAGCCAGCAGAGCCTCCATCACCGCGCGGTGTTCGGCCAGCGAGTCTGCGATGCGCCCGGTTTTCAGCAGCGAGTTGTGGCGGTTGAGCTTCATCACCTTGCGCAGGTCGCTCACCATCTGCTGGCGCCAGCGGTTGTCGGCGATCTCCAGCAGGCGCAGATGGAAGCGCTCGTTGATGGCGAAGAAACGCTCACGGTGGCGCGTGGCCGCTTCGAGCTCGGCGTGCAGAGCGCTCAATTCGACCAATTGTTCGTCGCTGGCGCGCTCGGCCACCACGCCCGCGCCGTCGGACTCCAGCAGAGCCAGCAGGTGGTACACGTCGGCCAAGTCTTTGTCGGACACCTCGGTCACATAGGCACCCCGGCGCACCTTCATGGTCACCAGTCCCTCGGCGGCCAGCACCTTGAGCGCTTCGCGCAAAGGGGTGCGACTGATGCCGTATTCCTCGGCGAGCTTCAGTTCGTCGATCCAGCTGCCGGGTTCGAGCTCGCGGCTGAAGATGCGCTGGCGCAGCAGTTCGGCCACTTCTTCATACAGAGCGCGGGGCGCGAGCGACAGGGCGGACATGGCGATGGCTTTTAGGGAGAAACAGCGGCCGCGCAGGGGTGGGCAGTGCTGGGCGATTGTAAGTCAGCTGGAATATTTTGCATCAATAAT
Source organism: Burkholderiales bacterium (assembly GCA_038249735.1). Lineage (GTDB taxonomy): Bacteria > Pseudomonadota > Gammaproteobacteria > Burkholderiales > Burkholderiaceae_C > Hydrogenophaga. The sequence continues at coordinate 5,886 of JBBSDB010000099.1, read as the reverse complement.
TATGAATGATATAAAATGACGAACGCTTGTGAAGCTGTGACAAGAGGTGCAATCTGTCTGTCTTTCCAGACCTGCTCGCCTGCATCCCGACCTTCTTCGCCGACAAGCTTCTGGCTCCCTCAACGCTTCTACGCGACAAGTCACCATGTCTTCCAAACCAACCAGCCCCTCTCCCGAATTCGCCCCGGCCAGCCTGGAAGATTGGGCGCGCGCCGCCGCCAAGTCTGCGCCCGGTGGTGATGTGGGCGCACTCAACTGGCTCACGCCCGACGGCATCAGCGTCAAGCCGCTCTACACCGCCCAAGACACGGCGAACCTGTCCCACACCGACACGCTGCCGGGCTTCGAGCCCTTCATTCGTGGCCCGCAGGCCACCATGTACGCGGTGCGCCCGTGGACCATTCGGCAGTACGCCGGTTTTTCCACCGCAGAGGAGTCGAACGCGTTTTACCGCAAGGCGCTGGCCGCCGGCGGGCAGGGAGTCAGTGTGGCGTTTGACCTGGCGACCCACCGCGGCTATGACAGCGACCACCCGCGCGTGACCGGTGACGTGGGCAAGGCAGGGGTGGCCATCGATTCGGTGGAGGACATGAAGATCCTGTTCGACCAGATCCCGCTGGACAAGGTCTCGGTGTCGATGACCATGAACGGCGCGGTGCTGCCGGTGCTGGCGGGCTACGTGGTGGCGGCCGAGGAGCAGGGCGTCTCGCAAGACAAACTCAGCGGAACGATTCAGAACGACATTCTGAAAGAGTTCATGGTGCGCAACACCTACATCTACCCGCCCGAGCCGTCGATGAAGATCATCGGCGACATCATCGAGTACACGGCGACGCACATGCCGAAGTTCAACTCGATCTCGATCTCGGGCTATCACATGCAGGAAGCCGGTGCCAATCAGGCGCTGGAGCTGGGCCTGACCCTGGCCGATGGCAAGGAGTACGTCAAAACCGCGATCGCCAAGGGCATGGACGTGGACGATTTCGCTGGCCGCCTCTCGTTTTTCTGGGCGATCGGCATGAACTTCTACCTGGAGATCGCCAAGATGCGCGCGGCGCGCTTGCTGTGGACCCGCATCATGAAAGGCTACGATGCCAAGAAGCCCAAGAGCCTGATGCTGCGCACGCATTGCCAGACCTCGGGCTGGTCGCTCACCGAGCAAGACCCCTACAACAACGTGGTGCGCACCACCATCGAGGGCATGGCGGCGGTGTTCGGCGGCACGCAGTCGCTGCACACCAACTCGTTCGACGAAGCCATCGCCCTGCCCACCGAATTCAGCTCACGCATCGCGCGCAATACCCAGCTCATCATTCAGGAAGAGACCCACATCACCAGCGTGGTCGACCCCTGGGCCGGCAGCTACATGATGGAAAGCCTCACGCAGCAGATGGCCGACAAGGCCTGGGCCATCATCGAAGAGGTCGAAGCCATGGGTGGTATGACCAAAGCGGTGGACAGCGGCTGGGCCAAGCTCAAGATCGAAGCCGCTGCGGCGGAAAAGCAGGCGCGCATCGATTCGGGCAAGGACGTGATCGTCGGCGTGAACAAGTACAAGCTGAAGAATGAAGATCCGATTGAGACGCGCGATATCGACAACGTGGCGGTACGCGAAGGGCAGATCGCTCGGCTGAAGTCCATCCGCGCCAGCCGTGACGAGATCAAGGTGCAGGCGGCGCTGGATGCGCTGACCACAGCGGCCGAGACGGGCGAAGGCAACCTGCTCGACCTGTCCATCCAGGCCATGCGCCTGCGCGCCACGGGCGGCGAGGTGTCCGATGCGCTGGAAAAAGTCTACGGGCGCCACCGCGCCGATACACAAAAGGTGACCGGTGTGTACGCTGCCGCTTACGACTCGGCCGAAGGCTGGGACCAGCTCAAAAAAGAAATCAACGACTTCGCCGAAGCCCAAGGCCGCCGCCCGCGCGTGATGGTGAGCAAGCTCGGCCAAGACGGCCACGACCGCGGCGCCAAGGTGGTGGCCACGGCGTTTGCCGATCTGGGTTTCGACGTCGACATCGGACCGCTGTTTCAGACGCCTGAGGAATGCGCGCGCCAGGCGATCGAAAACGACGTGCACGCGGTCGGCATCAGCACCCTCGCTGCCGGGCACAAGACCCTGGTGCCGGCCATCATTGCCGAGCTGCGCAAGCAGGGCGCTGACGACATCATCGTGTTCGTCGGCGGCGTGATCCCGCGCCAGGATTACGAGATGCTGTACGAGGCCGGCGTCAAGGGCATCTACGGGCCGGGCACGCCGATCCCGGCGAGTGCCAAGGATGTGCTGGAGCAGATCAAGAAGGCGCTGGCTTGAAGGTGGTGATACAGTAATACGGTATTCACCTGACCCTTAAGGAGTCTGTCATGGCCGTTTCTGTCCGCCTCGAACCCCTTCTCGAAAAAGAGCTGGAGCTCACCGCCAAGCGCCTGGGTGTGAGCAAATCGCAGTTCATCATCTCGGCGCTGGAAAGAGCCCTGGGCCGCAAGAATCCGTATGACTTGCTGCTCAAGGTGCAAGCCGAGGCGCGCGAGCCATTGCCGGAGAGCCGCGAGCAGCTTTCGCCGACCAAAGCGGCGATCCGGGCCAAACTCAAAGCCAAGCACGATGCTAACCAAGCGGATTGGCTGGCTTTCCAGCAAGCCAAAGCGAAGGGCGAGGCGTGGACCGCTTCAGACCCTGAAACGGGGACACCGTGAGTTTGTCGCTGATCGATACCGGCCCGATGGTGGCTCTGTTTGACGCCACTGACATGGCGCACAAGCATTACACCGGGTTGCTCGCCAGGAACTGGCGCCTGACGACCACCTGGCCCTGTGTCGTGGAAGTCACGCACTTTCTGGGCGCCAACGCCGTGCAGCGCTACCTGCGCTGGGTGTCGGAGGGTGGTGTCATCGTCTATCCGTTTGACGTCTCGAACCTGCCCGATCTGGCCGAGTTGATGGCCCGCTACACCGCGCAGCCACGCACAGAAATGGACCTGGCCGATGCCTCTCTGGTCTGGCTTGCGCAAGACACCAACACGCTCAATGTGATGACCATGGACGTGCGCGACTTTTCGCGCTACCGCCTGCCCGACGGCCGGGCGTTCGAGATTTTGTGAGCCAGGCGAGCGTGCAAACCCTCTTGGAACCTTTGCTCACCGGTGCGCCCATGGCGCAGCGCCGCGCCATCGCCAAAGCCATCACGCTGCTCGAATCCACCCGAGCCGACCACCGCGCGCAAGGCGACGAGCTGCTGACCGCGCTGCTGCCGCACACCGGCAAGAGTTTTCGGCTGGGCATCAGCGGCGTGCCCGGCGTGGGCAAGAGCACCTTCATCGAGACGCTGGGTCTGTACCTGATTGGGCAAGGCCATCGCGTGGCCGTGCTCACCATCGACCCGTCTTCCACCGTATCCGGCGGCTCCATCCTCGGTGACAAAACCCGCATGGAGCATCTTTCTGTCCACGAAAAAGCCTACATCCGTCCCAGCCCAAGCAGCGGCACGCTGGGCGGCGTGGCCGAGAAAACGCGCGAAGCCATGCTGGTCTGCGAAGCGGCGGGTTACGACATCGTGATTGTCGAGACCGTGGGTGTGGGGCAGAGCGAGACGGCGGTGGCGAACATGACCGACATGTTTGTGTTGCTGCAGCTGCCCAACGCTGGCGACGATTTGCAGGCGATCAAAAAAGGCGTGATGGAACTGGCCGATCTGGTGGCCATCAACAAGGCCGACCTTGATCCCGACGCCGCCACCCGGGCGCGCTTGCAGATCATGTCCAGCCTGCGGCTGCTGGGTCTGCACGGGGACCCCGATCACGAGCAGGCCGCCTGGCAACCTCAGGTGATACAGATCAGCGCACTCAAAGGCGAGGGCATAGACGCTTTTTGGTCCGCTGTTTCGCAGTTCCGCACGCTGCAGATCGCCAACGGCAAGCTGGTCGCTCGGCGCGAACAGCAAGCCAAAGCCTGGATGTGGGAGCGTATTGACGCCGGCTTGAAGCTGCGCTTTCGCGCGCATACCAAGGTTCGTGAACAGCTGAGTGACGTCACCACCCGCGTGCTGGCCGGCAGCTTGCCCGCCTCCACCGCAGCGCGTGCGCTGCTCGACCTTTTCGATTGATGGCCGAAGCCCAACACAACCCCTGTTCATCCCCGATTTTTCTGGATCCAAACAACATGCAAGACATCCTCGTTCAACTGGAAAACAAGCGCGCTGCAGCGCGACTTGGCGGCGGGCAAAAGCGCATTGATGCGCAACACGCCAAGGGCAAACTCACCGCGCGCGAGCGCCTCGAGGTGCTGCTCGACGAAGGCACATTTGAAGAGTGGGACATGTTCGTCGAGCACCGCTGCACCGACTTCGGCATGCAGGACAACAAGATCCCCGGCGACGGCGTGGTCACCGGCTACGGGATGATCAACGGCCGCTTGGTGTTCGTCTACAGCCAGGACTTCACTGTGTTTGGCGGTGCGCTGTCCGAGGCCCATGCCGAGAAGATCTGCAAGGTGATGGACCAGGCCATGAAGGTCGGTGCACCGGTGATCGGCCTGAACGATTCGGGCGGTGCCCGCATCCAGGAAGGCGTGGCCTCGCTCGGTGGTTATGCCGAGGTGTTCCAGCGCAACGCGATGGCCAGCGGTGTGGTGCCGCAGATCAGCATGATCATGGGCCCGTCGGCAGGCGGTGCGGTGTATTCGCCCGCCATGACCGATTTCATCTTCATGGTGAAAGACAGCAGCTACATGTTTGTCACCGGCCCCGAGGTGGTGAAAACGGTGACGCACGAAAGCGTGACCGCCGAAGACCTGGGCGGTGCAATCACCCACACCACCAAGAGCGGTGTGGCCGACCTTGCTTTTGAGAACGATGTGGAGGCGCTGCTGATGCTGCGCCGGCTCTACAACTACCTGCCGCTGTCCAACCGCGAGAAAGCACCTGTGCGCCCAAGCGGCGACCCGATCACCCGCATGGAGCTGAGCCTGGACAGCCTGGTGCCGGAGAACCCGAACAAGCCCTACGACATGAAGGAGCTGATCGTCAAGACGGTGGACGATGGTGACTTCTTCGAGCTGCAACCCGAGTACGCCAAAAACATCCTGATTGGCTTCGCCCGCATGGACGGCCAGACGGTGGGCATCGTAGCGAATCAGCCCCTGGTGCTGGCGGGTTGTCTGGACATCAAAAGCAGCATCAAGGCGGCTCGCTTTGTGCGCTTTTGCGATGCGTTCAACATCCCGGTGATCACCTTTGTGGATGTGCCAGGTTTCATGCCTGGGACCAGCCAAGAATACGGCGGCATCATCAAGCACGGCGCCAAGCTGCTCTACGCCTACGCCGAGTGCACCGTGCCCAAGATCACCGTGATCACGCGCAAAGCTTACGGCGGCGCCTACGACGTGATGGCCTCCAAGCATTTGCGCGGCGACGTCAACTTCGCCTGGCCCAACGCCGAAATCGCGGTGATGGGCGCCAAGGGCGCGGTGGAAATCATCTTCCGCGAAGACAAGGGCAACCCTGAAAAGCTCGCGGCCAAGGAAGCCGAATACAAGGCCCGCTTCGCCAACCCCTTCGTGGCGAGCGCGCGCGGCTATGTGGATGACGTGATCCTTCCGCACGAAACCCGCAAGCGCATCTGCCGCTCGCTGGTGATGCTGAAAGACAAGAAGGTTGAGAACCCGTGGCGCAAGCACGGCAACATCCCGCTTTGAGTGGTGCCATGAGAAGCCTCTCTCGGATAGGCGTGTGGAGGAGCGGACTGCGCAGGCGCTTTGCTTCGTGTCCCCCGGCCTTCGGCCTCCTCCTTGACCTACGCAAAGCGCCCGCGCAGTCCGCTCTTGATGCGGCTGTCCTGCTCTGCCCACCAAAAACCCCTTTCGCAGCCTGGGGCGCGGTGTGTCTGCTGC
>JBBSDB010000098.1:0-11205 GCA_038249735.1 Burkholderiales bacterium | reverse complement strand
GCCATCAAGGCCATGGGCCTGAAAGCTGAATCCAAGCAGCTGATGGAGAAAGCCGGCGTGCCGCTGGTGCCTGGCTATCACGGCAGCGACCAGGATGAAGTGATGCTCAAGCATGAGGCGGACCGCATCGGTTACCCGGTGCTGATCAAGGCCAGCGCAGGCGGCGGCGGCAAGGGCATGCGCGCGGTCGAGAAATCCGAAGATTTCGCGGCGGCGTTGGCCTCCTGCAAGCGCGAAGCCATCAACAGCTTTGGCAATGACACCGTGCTGGTCGAGAAGTACGCGCAGCGCCCGCGCCACATCGAGATCCAGGTGTTCGGCGACATGCATGGCAACTATGTCTACCTGTTCGAGCGCGACTGTTCGGTTCAGCGCCGCCACCAGAAAGTGCTCGAAGAAGCGCCAGCGCCCGGCCTGTCGCCCGAGATGCGTCAGCAGATGGGACTGGCCGCCGTGGCAGCCGCGCGTGCGGTCAACTATGTCGGCGCCGGCACGGTGGAGTTCATCGTCGAGCAGCGGGCTGACGGTTCGATGAACTTTTTCTTCATGGAAATGAACACACGGCTGCAGGTTGAGCATCCCGTTACTGAAGCGATCACGGGCCTGGACCTCGTGGAATGGCAACTGCGCGTGGCCTCGGGCGAACCGCTGCCGCTGGCGCAGGAGCAGCTCAGGATCAACGGCCATGCCATCGAGGCCCGCATCTGCGCCGAGAACCCGGACAACAACTTCTTGCCCACCACCGGCACGCTGCAGGTGTACGACAAGCCGGCCTGCACCGCGTTTGAGCGCGGCGTGGTGCGGATCGACGACGGCGTGCGCCAGGGCGACACGATTTCGCCGTTCTACGACTCCATGGTCGCCAAGCTGATCGTGCACGGCCAGACGCGCGAAGAGGCGCTGGCCCGCATGGACGAGGCGCTGGCGCAGACCCGCATCGTGGGCTTGAGCACCAATGTGCAGTTCCTGCGCCATGTGGTGCGCAGCCCGTCGTTTGCCCAGGCCAACCTCGACACGGCCCTGATCCCGCGCGAGGAAGCCGTGCTGTTCAAGCAGGAGCCGGTTGGCCTGCCGATGGCAGCCGCAGCCGCCATTGCCCAGACGCTGCTGGGCGAACAAGCCACCGAAGGCAGCGACCCGTTCAGCCGCCGCGACGGCTGGCAAACGCATGGCGTGACGCAGCGGCCGTTCGAGTTTGACTTCCATGGCGAGCCGGCGAAAGCCGCCTTGACCTATGGACATGACGGCGCCTTGCAGTTGACGGTGGGCGAGGTATCCGGCCCGCTGGTGTTCTGCAAAGGCGCGCAGGGCATCGACATCCAGTTCGCCGGCCAGCGCCTGACGGCCACGGTCTATACCCAGGGCGAGGTGGACCATGTGTTCACTGCCCGGGGCGCGACCCAGATCACCGCGATTGATCTGCTGGCGCATGCAGGCGAGAGCCACGCCGAAGGCGGCCGCCTGACCGCGCCCATGCCCGGCAAGATTTTGTCGTTCTCCGTCAAGGCCGGTGACACGGTCAAGAAGGGCCAGCCGCTGGCGGTGATGGAAGCGATGAAAATGGAGCACACGATTGCCGCACCCGCCGACGGCGTGGTCGAGGAACTGATGTATGTCCCCGGCGACCAGGTGACCGAGGGATCGGAACTGCTGAAAATCGCTGTCTGAACATGATGAAAGCCTGAATGCACATCCTTTTTTGTTGTACCGATACCAAAGCCCAGCCTTGGCTTGAAGGCTTTCGTGCCGCCTTTCCCGGCGCCGAGGTGGACATCTGGTCAGCGGGCACGCCGCCTGCCGATTACGCCGTGGTCTGGACGCCGCCACAGCAGTTTATGGACGAGCAGACGCAGCTCAAGGGCATCTTCAATATCGGCGCCGGCGTCGATGCGCTGATGAAGCTGCGGCTGCCGCTTGACGTTCCGGTCGTGCGGCTTGATGACGCCGGCATGTCGGTGCAGATGGCCGAATATGTCAGCCATGCGGTGATCCGGCATTTCCGCGAATTTGACGGCTACGAAGCCGATGTCGCGCAAGGCAAATGGTCGTACCGCAAACCCCGGATGCGCCAGGATTTCCCGGTCGGCGTGATGGGCCTGGGCGTCTTGGGCGAACGGGTCAGCCGGGCGCTGGCGCAGTTTGAGTTTCCGGTGATGGGCTGGAGCCGGGCGGCCAAGTCCATCCCCGGCGTGCAGTGCTTTTCAGGCGAAGCCGGTTTCAACGATTTCCTGGCGGCCAGCCGCATTCTGGTGTGCCTGCTGCCGCTGACGCCGGACACCGACAACATCATGTGCCAGGGCACGCTGTCCCGGTTGCGGCCGGGCGGCTATGTCATCAATGTGGCGCGGGGAAGCCACCTGGTGGACGACGACCTGATCGCGCTGATCGACAGCGGCCATCTGGCCGGCGCCACGCTCGATGTGTTTCGCACCGAGCCGCTGCCTGCTGCGCATCCTTTCTGGACGCACCCGAAATCACCGTCACGCCGCACACCTCGGCCCGCACGCTGCGCGAGGAAAGCATTGCCCAGATTGCCGGCAAGATCGCCGCGCTGCAAGGTGGCGAACCGGTGGCCGGTGTGGTCGATCCCGTGCGCGGCTACTGACCGGGCTGGGTTCGGTCATGCGGGTCTTGCCTCTCGCAGCGGAGAAGGGTGCTTTTTCATTGGACCTGCGCCGACTCATTTTCGGGTTTTCCGCTGCTTGCATCGCAGGCAACCATAGGGTAATTGCCTAGTCGTCGAGTAAGTAGGCGGTAAGTCCTCATCCTTAACCTTCCCCTCACGAAATTTACTCAGAGGAGCTAGCGATATGGATGATGATTTGGTCCAACGGATTGCAAGAAATCCAAAATACCAGGAGCTTAAAGCCAAGCGCACCAGCTACGGCTGGTGGCTCACGCTGGCCATGATGGTCGTGTATTACGGCTTCATCCTGCTGGTGGCCTTTAACAAGCCCTTTCTCTCCCAGCGGATGGGCGAGGGCGTCATGACCGTGGGCATTCCCATCGGCTTTGGCGTCATTATTTTCACAATCCTGATCACGGCCATTTACGTCAAGCGCGCCAACAAAGAGTTTGACGACCTGACGGCAGAAGTGACCAAGGCGGTGCTCAAATGAATTTCAAATCTGACAACGTGCGTCGCATCCTGACGCTGCTTGCCCTGCTGGGCGTGTCGGCTGCGGCCTGGTCCGCCGGCGCAGACCTGGGCCAGTCTGAAAAACAGGCCACGAACTGGACGGCCATTGGCATGTTCGGCGCCTTCGTGGTGCTAACCTTGTTCATCACCAAGTGGGCTGCTTCCAAGACCAAGTCCGCTGCCGACTTCTACACCGGCGGCGGCGGCATCACCGGCTTTCAGAACGGCCTGGCGATTGCCGGAGACTACATGTCGGCCGCTTCCTTCCTGGGCATTTCCGCCGCCGTGATGGCCAGCGGCTTTGACGGCCTGATTTTCTCCATCGGCTTTCTGGTCGGCTGGCCGGTCATCACCTTCCTGATGGCCGAACGCCTGCGCAACCTGGGCAAGTTCACCTTTGCCGACGTGGCGGCTTTCCGCTTCAAGCAGGCACCGGTCCGCATTTTTGCGGCCTCGGGCACGCTGGTTGTGGTGGCGTTTTACCTGATCGCCCAGATGGTGGGCGCGGGCCAGCTGATCAAGCTGCTGTTTGGTCTGGAATACTGGATCGCGGTGGTCATCGTCGGTTCGCTGATGATGATTTACGTGTTGTTCGGCGGCATGACCGCCACCACCTGGGTGCAGATCATCAAGGCTTGTCTGCTGCTCGGCGGCGCGAGTTTCATGGCGATCATGGTGCTCTGGCAATTCGGCTTCAGCCCTGAGGCCATGTTTGCCCAAGCGGTGAAGATCAAGACCGACTTGGCGCTGAAGGACGGCAAGACCGCCGAAGCCGCTGCGGTGCTCGGGCAGTCCATCATGGGCCCCGGCAACTTCGTGAAAGACCCCATCTCGGCCATCAGCTTCGGCATGGCGCTGATGTTTGGCACCGCTGGCCTGCCCCACATCCTCATGCGATTCTTCACCGTGCCCTCGGCCAAGGAAGCGCGCAAGAGCGTGATGTGGGCCACTGGGTGGATCGGCTACTTTTACCTGCTGACCTTCATCATCGGCTTTGGTGCCATCACCTTTGTGTTGACGAACCCCGAGTTTCTTGACGCCAAGGGCGGCCTGATTGGCGGCAACAACATGGCGGCGGTGCACCTGGCCAAGGCGGTGGGTGGCAACGTGTTCCTCGGCTTTATCTCGGCCGTGGCGTTTGCCACCATCCTCGCGGTGGTTGCCGGGCTCACACTCTCGGGCGCCTCGGCGGTGTCGCATGACCTCTACTCCACCGTGTTCAAGAAGGGCAAGGCCGACAGCGCGTCCGAGCTCAGGGTGTCGCGCATGACCACCATCGGTCTGGGCATCGTGGCGGTGGTGCTGGGCATCGCGTTCGAGAAGCAAAACATCGCCTTCATGGTGTCGCTGGCCTTTGCGATTGCCGCTTCGGCCAACTTCCCGGTGCTGTTCATGAGCGTGCTGTGGAAAGACTGCACCACCAAAGGCGCGGTGATCGGCGGCTTCCTGGGCCTGATCTCGTCGGTGGGACTGACCGTTGTTTCGCCATCGGTGTGGGAAGCCACGCTGGGCAACCCCAAAGGCTCGGCGCTGTTCCCTTACGCCTCGCCCGCGCTGTTCTCGATGACGATCGGCTTCGTGGGCATCTGGCTGTTCTCCATCTTGGACAACAGCGCCCGCGCCAAGATCGACCGTGCCGGCTTCATCGCCCAGCAGGTGCGCTCGGAAACCGGCATCGGCGCCTCGGGCGCGTCCGGCCACTGATCGGCTGTCGCTCCCAAGCAAAAAGGCCGCTGGTTTCCCAGCGGCCTTTTTTTTAGAGCGCAGCGAACAGCAAGGGACTCAGGCCGCGACCGCTTCAGCGGCGTCCACCGACACCCGAACCGGCTGGCGGATCAGGTAGTCAAACGCGCTGAGCGCGGCCTTGGAGCCGTCGCCGGCCGCAATCACGATCTGCTTGAACGGCACCGTGGTGCAGTCGCCGGCAGCGAACACGCCGGGCAGGCTGGTGTGGCCTTTGGCGTCCACCTCGATTTCGCCGAAACGGCTGAGGTCCAGCGTGCCCTTGAGCCACTCGGTGTTGGGCACCAGGCCGATCTGCACGAACACACCGGCCAGCTCCACCAGATGCTCTTCGCCGCTTGCGCGGTTCTTGTAGCGCAGGCCATTGACCTGGCCGTTGGCACCTGTGATCTCGGTGGTTTGAGCGTTTACCTGAATCGTGACATTGGGCAGGCTTTTCAGCTTGCTGACCAGCACCGCGTCGGCTTTGAGCGCGTCGGCGAATTCGATCAGCGTCACATGCTGCACGATGCCCGCGAGGTCGATCGCGGCCTCCACGCCCGAGTTGCCGCCACCGATCACCGCCACTTCTTTGCCCTTGAACAGCGGGCCGTCGCAGTGCGGGCAATAGGCCACACCCTTGTTGCGGTACTCCTGCTCGCCGGGCACGTTGACATTCTTCCATCGCGCGCCGGTGGAGAGGATCACGCTTCGGCTCTTGAGCGAGCCGCCGTTGGCCAGCTGCACCTCGATCAGGCCGCCCGGTTCGCTGGCAGGAATCAGTTTTTCCGCCCGCTGCAGGTTCATGATTTCAACGCCATAGTGCCGGACCTGGGCTTCCAGCGCAGCGGCGAATTTCGGGCCGTCGGTCTCCAGCACGCTGATGTAGTTCTCGATCGCCATGGTGTCGTTGGTCTGGCCACCGAAGCGCTCAGCCGCCAAGCCCACGCGGATGCCCTTGCGTGCGGCATACACCGCAGCGGCCGCACCGGCGGGACCACCGCCGACGATCAGCACGTCGTACGGGTCTTTTTCGTTGAGCTTGGCCGCTTCGCGCTCATCGGACTTCACATCGAGCTTCGCCACGATCTCTTCCAGCAGCATGCGGCCCGAACCAAACACCTCGTCGTTGCGGTACATCATCGGCACCGCCATCACCTGGCGGCGCTCGACTTCCTCTTGGAACAGCGCACCGTCGATCACCACGGTGTGGATCTTCGGGTTGACGATCGCCATCAACGCGGCGGCCTGCACGACATCCGGGCAGTTGTGGCACGACAGGCTCATGTAAACCTCGAAGCGGTGCTCGCCGTCCAGGCCCTTGATCTGCTCGATCACCTCCGCATCGACCTTGGGCGGGTGGCCACCGGTCCACAGCAGGGCCAGCACCAGCGAGGTGAACTCGTGGCCCAGCGGAATGGCCGCAAAGCGCACGCCCGTGGTCTCGCCCTCGCGCGCAATCACGAACGACGGGGTGCGCGCATCGCTGCCCGAATCGTCAAACGAGACCTTCTCGGAAAGACCAGCGATCTCCACCAGCAGCTCCCGCATCTCAGCCGACGACGCACCGCCGTCCAGCGAGGCAATCAGCCGAATCGGCTGGCGCAGCATCTCCAGATAGGTGGCGAGCTGGGTCTTTAGGGTGGCTTCAAGCATGGCGAACTCCTTCAAAAATCAAAAACAAGTGCACTGGGTTGGTGCCGCTGGTGCATGGGCCTCAAAGAAGCCCATGGGTCTGCGGTACAAAAATGTTGGAGGAGAGCGATGCCTCCTTCCAGAACGCCGCGGGTCCGGCTCTGCCGGCCCGCCAGCGTTGCCCCCTTCAGGGGTGACGCGCTTGACAAGCGCGGCGCGAGGGTGGGTCAGATGGCCGCAGCGCTGGGCAGCTCCAAGCAAAGCCGCGCCCCCTCGGGCGGCAGCGACCCACGCAGCGGCGGAGTGTGAGGGCTCAAATCTTCCCGACCAACTCCAGCGAAGGCGCGATGGTTTTTGCGCCTTCGTTCCACTTGGCTGGGCACACCTGGCCAGGATTCTTGGCCACATACTGGGCGGCCTTGAGCTTGCGCAGGGTTTCCTTCACGTCGCGGGCGATGGCGTTGTCGTGCACTTCCATCGTCTTGATCACGCCATCGGGGTTGATGATGAAGGTGCCGCGCAGCGCCAGGCCTTCTTCTTCAATGTGCACACCGAAGCTGCGGGTCAGCTGGTGCGTCGGGTCACCGACGAGTGGGAACTTGGCCTTGCCCACGGCGGGCGAGGTCTCGTGCCACACCTTGTGCGAGAAGTGGGTGTCGGTGGTCACGATGTAGACCTCGGCGCCGGCCTTCTGGAACTCGGCGTAGTTGTCGGCCGCGTCTTCCACTTCGGTCGGGCAGTTGAAGGTGAACGCGGCGGGCATGAAGATCAGCACCGACCACTTGCCGGCCAGGCTTTTTTCGGTGACTTCGATGAACTTGCCCTGCTGGTAGGCCTGCGCCTTGAACGGCTGGACCTTGGTGTTGATCAGGGAGAGGGCGTTGATGATGGACATGGTGATTTCCTTCTGTGGGCTGGTTGATAAAACGGTGGCAGCGATGTTTTGCTGCGACCCATCAATAATAGTTGCCAACTATCGATTGGTCGAATTGATAGTTGATATGGAGCCGATAGCTTTTTTGTTGCTTTGCAGCATGCTGTCCACACACATTTCAAAATTAACGCGAATCGTTCGCATTTTTATACTTCACCCTACCAGCCAGCCACCACCGCCCGCGCGATGCAGCCAGCCGACAACCTCGACGACCTTTGGCCACCATGCCTGGCAAGACATGGCTTGGCTGCGTTCCATCTCCCATCTGCCCGTGCTGCTCAAAGGCGTGGGGCATCCGGCGGACGCACGGCAGGCGCTGACTTGCGGCGCGGCTGGGCTGATCGTCTTCAACCACGGTGGGCGCACGCTCGACACCATGCCCGCCACCGCCACTTTGTTGCCGCGCGTGCTGCAAGCGGTGGCAGGCAACGCACCGGTGCTGGTGAATAGCGGCAGCCGCCGCTGCACCGACGTGCTCAAGGACATGGCTTTGGGCGCCTCTGCCGTGCTCGTGGGCCGGCCGGTGCTGCACGGCCTGGCCAACAGTGGCGCCGTGGGTGTGGCCCATGTGCTGCGCCTGCTGCGCGACGAGCTGGAAAGAGCGATAGCGATGGCGTTGACGGGCTCCCACGATCTGCGCGACTGCGCCGAGGTGATCAATACAGCAGGCTGGCATACGCCAGAGTGAACCATTTCTCAACTTTCTATAAATGCGAACTATTCTTATTTACAATAGCGCAACTTGAGTACCTCCCTTTACCGAAAGCACCCCATGACCACAAGCCTTCTCGTTCTTGGCGGCAGCCTGCTCCTGATCCTGGGTTCGGCGTGGTGGGTGCTGCGTGGCTGACCCATCGCGGTGTTGCCTTCATTCGCCTCTTCAGACCATGACCTCTGCCAGCGCCTTTACCATGAGTCCCCTCGCGCTCGCATCTGCTGGCGCTGCCAAACGCCCCGTTTTGCCCCCTTCCATGGACCGCCGCTTGTTGATCGTGACCGCCGTGGTCGGTTTCCACCTGCTGGGTCTGTGGGCCCTGCACACGGGTTTGTTGCGCCGCGCGGTGGAGTTGGTGATTCCGGTGCAGGTGCTGGTCGAGATGATCGAGGCACCGCAACCAGCCGTCACGCCAGCGCCTCCCGCGCCACCACCCCCCGCACCGCAAACACCGGTCTTGCAGCAGCCGCCACCGCCCAAACCGTTGGCCCGCCCAGCGCCGCAACCGGTCGCGATCGCCGCACCCGAGCCGACGCCACAAGCGCCGGCAGCCGTCACCGCGACGGAACGGGCTGGCGTCGATGTATCGACGCCAGCCGCTCAGACGGCGGCGCAAGCGCCCCCAGCCGCGCCAGCCCCGCCCAGGGTCGATCTGCCCTCGAGCAGTGCCGACTACCTGAACAACCCGCCGCCGCCCTACCCGCCGCTGTCCAAGCGCCTGGGCGAGCAAGGCCGGGTGGTGGTCCGCGCGCGGATCGAGGTCAACGGCAGCGCCAGCCAGGCGGAAGTTCGCACCTCCAGCGGCTACGAGCGGCTGGACCAGGCCGCTCTGCAAACGGTCAAGCGCTGGCGCTACCTGCCCGGCAAGCGCGGCGGTGTGCCCGAAGCCATGTGGTTCAACATCCCGGTTCAGTTTGTTCTCGAGTAGCGCGGCAAAAGCATTGCGCTTCCCTTTTTCGCCGCCACCATTCCTTACCCAGCCCGGAGTTTTTCTTCATGGATCCTCAATTCACCGCAACCGGCATTGCCCACGTCTGGACCCAGGGCGATGCCGTCATCCGCACGGTGGCGCTGGTGCTGCTGGCCATGTCGCTCGCCACCTGGATCATCATTTTGTGGAAAGCGCTCGACCAGCGAACACACAGGCGCCAAGCGCGCACCTGTGAAGGCTTCTGGCACAGCAGCGATTTCGCCGAGGGTCTGGACAAGCTGGGCGCCGCCGACGGCAACCCTTTCCGCGCGCTGGCCACCGAGGGGCGAGAGGCGGCGCGGCACATCCTGCACCAAGACGGCCGCAGCACGCCCCAGCTGCACGACCAGCTCGACCTGAGCGACTGGATCGAGCGCAGCCTGCGCAACAGCCTGGACGACTTCACCGCACGCGCCCAAAGCGGCCTCACCGTGCTGGCGTCAATCGCCTCCACCGCGCCTTTCGTGGGCCTGTTTGGGACTGTCTGGGGCATTTACCACGCGCTGCTGGGCATTGGTGCGGCAGGCCAGGTCAGCATCGATCAGGTGGCTGGGCCGATCGGCGAGGCGCTCATCATGACGGCGCTTGGTCTGCTGGTCGCGATCCCGGCGGTGCTGGGCTACAACGCGCTGGTGCGCGGCAACAAGACCATCGTTCACCGGTTGAACCGCTTTGCCAACGATCTGCATGCTTACTTCGTGACCGGCGCGCGGGTGACCGCCGGCGGCGACGCCAAGGTGCTGCCCCTGAAGCGAGGCTGATGCCATGGCCATCGGAACCCAGGACAACAACGACCAGATGCTCAGCGAGATCAACATGATCCCGTTCATCGACGTCATGCTGGTGCTGCTCATCATCTTTATCATCACCGTGCCGGTGATCAACCACGCAGTCCCTGTCGATTTGCCCCGCGCCAGCAACGAAAAACTGGTGGACAAGCCACAAAACGTGCGCCTCACGGTGAACGCCGACGGCGCGTATTTGTGGAACGACGAAGCAGTGGCCGATGCGGTATTCGAGCAGCGGCTGCAGACAGCAGCGGCCCAGCAACCGCAACCCGAGCTGCACATCCGCGGCGACCGCGCGGTGCGTTACGAGCGCGTGGCCCAGGCCTTGGCCACGGCGCAGCGCCTGGGCGTTCAGAAAATCGGTTTTGTCACCGAACCGCAGACGCCATGAGCCCACTCATTCACCGGGCAGACAACCAGCCCAATCGGGAGACAAACGCCGGACACTCCAGCGCACCGACAGGACCGAATCCAGTCGAAGCCAGCCTGCCTAGCGTTATCAGCAGCGAGGCCTTGCTGCGCGGCCATCCTTCGGTGGCCATCACCCACCACGGGGCAATCTACCGCTTGCAGCACACCCGCCAGGGCAAGCTGATCCTGACCAAATAAGGCGGCACCGCCGCAGCAACCGCTCGTGAGGCGACCTGGGACTTCATCGCCCGGTGTCGTTTTTGGCCCAGCCAGGGAGCTCGACGCTCCGTTAGCCAGCCTTTTTTTCTCAGATTGCAGCGATGCCGGCGCGCGCCACCTGCGCATCTTCCGACGATTTCACACCGCTCACGCCCACCGCCCCGATGCACTGGCCGTCCTGCAGGATCGGCACACCGCCCTCCAGCATGCCGGCGATCGTTGGCGCGCTCAGGAACGAGGTGCGGCCCTGGTTGATCACGTCCTCGTACACTTTGCTTTCGCGGCGACCCAGCGCAGCCGTGTGGGCCTTGGCCGGTGCGATGTGCGCAGAAATGGCGGCCGCGCCGTCGAGCCGCTGCAGCGCCAACAGATGGCCGCCGTCGTCGACGATCGCAATCGTGACCGCCCACTGGTTTTTCAGCGCCTCGGCTTCGGCGGCAGCAAGGATGCGCTTGACATCGGCAGATTCGAGAGTGGCTTTGTTTTTCATGAACTTTTCCGTATAAATGTTGTCTTGGGTAGCGACCGGATGACAGCAGAGTGCGTTCGCGGTGCCCCAACCTTACCGCAGAGCTTGGTGGCTTCCGGGTCAGGGGTATCCTCACCAAAACCGCAGTTTTCCAAGGACATTCGTGGCACGAAGCACAGTCATTACAATGAAGCCTCAGCAAG
>JBBSDB010000097.1:0-11246 GCA_038249735.1 Burkholderiales bacterium | reverse complement strand
GGGTTTGAGGAAGCTGGTGTTGAGCTGCACGGTGGTCATGTTGCGCTGTGTGCCGAGCTGGGTGACGATGGCCAGCACCATGGCGGTGTCGGCGGCAGACATGAGGGCCTGACCGCAGACGATGCCGCCGATGCGGCTGAGCGCAGCCTGTTGTGGCAGGCGCAGCGTGACAACACCAGGTTCGAACGATTCCACGCGCAGATCCAGCGCCTGCACCCAGGGTGCGAACCATTCGGCCAGCAGGGATTGCAGGCGATCGGGGTTCATCTCTTCAGTGGACATGGCTCAACCTTTCTTGTGCTGGGAGTTGCTGCCCGATGCGCATTCAGACCAGTCGGGCGTCGAACCCGTCGGCGCGCAAACAAGCGATCACCTGGGAAATTGGGGTCAGATTCCAATTGTTTTCCCAACCCGCCCTGCCTTCACCGCCAAGGCTTCGTATCGAAGGCGTGATTCCAGCGCCAGCGGGGATATCACACGCGGTGGCATGGCAGCTTCGTGCGGCAGACGTTTGTCAGCCTTGTGCAGCCTGGGGGCGTCGATGCGGATGAACGGATACCTTGCGGCACGCCATCAAATGACTTAGAGTGATGGCATTGAGGGTTCGCAACACAGGAGGCCATCATGGCAAACCTTACCGTTAGAAATTTGTCGGACGAGGTGCACCGCGCACTTCGGGTGCGGGCTGCCCAGCATGGCCGCAGCACCGAGGCTGAAATCCGCGACATTCTGGAAGGCGCGGTGAAGCCCGCGCAACGTGTCCGCATGGGCGATGCCTTGGCCCAGATCGGCCGCAGCATTGGCCTCACGGATGCCCAAGCCGAACACATCAACCAAAGCCGGGACAAGACTCCGGCGCAACCGATGAATTTGGAATGATCGTTCTCGATACCAATGTGGTTTCCGAGGCGATGAAGCCATCGGCGCACCCGACCGTTCTGGACTGGTTGAATCGACAGGCAGCAGAAACACTTTTCTTGTCCAGCGTGACGCTGGCCGAGCTGCTGTTTGGCATCGGGGCCATGCCGGCGGGCCGGCGCAAGGACGCATTGGCCAACACACTGGACAGGTTGCTGGTGGAACTCTACGCCGGCCGAATCTTGCCGTTCGACGCCGATGCGGCGCGCTGCTACGCACAACTCGCCATCAAGACCCGATTGGCAGGGAATGGGTTTCCCATGCCAGATGGCTACATCGCCGCCATTGCCAGCGCCAAAGGGTTCATGGTCGCTACCCGCGACACAATTCCTTTTGAAGCCGCAGGCGTCCCAACGATCAACCCTTGGAATCCCCAAGCCTGAATCCTCGGTCAACAATTGGCAACAATTGGGGTCAGATTCCAATTAAATCAGCCGTGTCGCACCGTTCTCGTCCTCACACCACGTTTTGTTTCCTGTCAAACTCGTGGTCTGGATTCTGGGGAGGGTGCAGGTGGCGTTAATTGGTTAATTGGGGTCAGATTCCAATTAAATTCGGATACCAGGTGCAATGACCGCTTGAAACTCGCGCGTGGCTGTTCGCATGTCGTACTCGGCCTAGCGTGTGCACCGACTTCACGCCAGACAAAACACAACAGCCATTGATCGTTGCAGGCGGCTCAAGATCCTCGCAACATGGACCTGACAGTCGAGGCCAACAGCTCCAGGTGCTTGTCCACCACGGAAGCCACGGCATCGGCATCGATTTCTCCCAAATAGTTGTGCACGAGGATGTTGCGAAACCCGCTGATTTCTCGCCAAGGCACCGACGGGTATTGGCTCTTCAACTGGTCGGGCAACTGCTGCGTGGCCTCCGAAAGCGTCTGCAGGTTGCGAAGTGTGGCGTCGTACAGCACCCGATCCAGGGTCAGATCACCGCGTTCTTGTATGGCCCGGATGCGCTCGATGGCATCCAGAATGTGCAGCGCGTAGGCCTCCCATGGCTTGTTCACAGCTCCACCACCTCGCGCAAAACCTGCTCTCGAATATGGCGGCTGAGTTCGTGCTCGGCAATCAATTCCACCGGACGCTGCAGCAATTGCGCCAACTGGTCGGTGAGCGGGAGGCGCTGAGCAAAGAGGTCGTAACCGCGTGGAAAGTCCACCAAAAAATCGATGTCGCTTTCGGGCCGCTCTTCACGCCGGGCCACCGAGCCAAACACACGGATGCGGCGCGCGCCGTACTGGCGGCTGAGGCGCTCGATGGCGTCTCGCTTGGCATGCAATTCGTCTAGCAGCATGTGTGTTTCTCCTTGTGAAATCGGGGTCAGACTCCAACGTTCCCTTGAATCGGTGCGAACGAACGTAGAAAGCGTCAGGCAGCCCTGACTTCGCTCAGCAAGTCGGGGTGCAGATCCAGCAGTTTGAACAGCTTGACCAGAGCCAGTGGCGGTTTGGTCTTGCCGGTCTCGTAACGCGAAAAGGCGTTGACGCCACCGCCAAAGATTTCGGCGGCTTCGCGCTGGTCGAGATCGAGCTTCTTTCGCACGCTCGTGATGAACATTGGATCGACGATGGCCGCGTTCACCTGCTTGGAGAAGGTGCGCATTTCCAGCATGACGCGCTGGGACTCTGCCGCATCCAAGATGGACTCGGCGCAAGCCGGACAGTAATCACCCGTCACCTCTGCGATGACGGTGGTTTCACCCTTGTAGGTGTAGGGCATGTCGCGGGTGTCGTGGACCAGTTCCGCTGCGCCGCAAACCGGGCATTTCATGGTCATAGCTCCTTAAAGGACACGATCAGCACGTCTTCAATCACGGTCAGCTTCAGGTACACGTCATCCGCCTGTGTGCTTGGGCGGTGGACGTTTTGCCATACCGGTCTTGCCACACCGTTGGGTCGGCGTGGGTGGTCATGCTTTTGTAAAAATCTGCTGGTGTCAACGCCGTGACCACGTCCAGCATGTCAGAGAACGCAAATCCCAACCCGTTTGCACCTGATCGCGCCGCATGCGTTGTGCGCACTTTTCCCGCTGCAACCAGAGCTTTCACCACGACCAGCTTGCAGTGTGGGGTTCGTTTGTCCATGGACGCATATTAACCTAGTTGGTTTTCAGAGGCTCGGGAGTCGGGATCAGATTCCGAGTTCCCAAGGCTGAGCAGCACAGCTGGGTGGGCTTCATGGTTTTCAAGCAGCAGCTTCAACACGCCGCCCGCGATTAAATTGCTCCACACGAAAACTCGCATCGCCCGCCAAAGCCATCGCGGCTGTCGCCGCTCCTACAGGGGAGGCACGGTGGTCGGCCGAGACGGGGCTGGCTGGTTTCCACGTAGCGAGCGGCGCAGCCGCGACCCGCCAGCCGCGCTGCAGACCAACGCATCGCCGCTTTCGCCCCGCCCAAGACGAGGCGAGTTGCCCGTCAATGCATCGCGTTCCAGGCAATAAAACGGCCAATGGCCGGGCTTAAACCCACAAAAACATCCATTCACACCCATTTCTCCATCGGGACGCTGAAGGACTCACTTCTTGAGAAATGGGTGTTATTGGGCGTATTATTGGTTCTGTGCTTCGCTCTGACACCCTCCAGATCACCCCTGAAATCTTGAGCCTGATCGCTCGGATTGATGAGTTCAAAGGCGCTTGGCGCGCCTTGGGCACCCTTGCGCCCGATCGTCTGTCTGCCTTGCGCAGGGTAGCCACCATCGAGAGCATCGGGTCGTCAACCCGTATCGAGGGCAGCAAGCTGTCCGACAGATAAGTTGAGAGGCTGCTGTCCAACCTGACCATCCATTCTTTTGAGACCCGTGACGAGCAGGAGGTGGCTGGCTACGCCGAACTGATGGACTTGGTGTTCAGCTCCTGGCGGAGCATTCCGTTCGACGAAAACCACGTCAAGCAACTGCACCAGATCCTGCTGCGCCACAGTGAGAAGGACTCGCGGCACCGTGGACAGTACAAGACCCACTCGAACAGCGTGGCCGCTTTCGATGAAAACGGTGTGCAGATCGGGATCGTGTTCGAGACGGCAAGCCCGTTCGACTCGCCGCGTCGGATGGCTGAATTGGTGGCCTGGGTGAATGAGGAGCGCGACAAGGCGCAGCTGCACCCGCTTTTGATCATTGCCATCTTCGTCGTGGTGTTCCTTGAGATCCACCCATTCCAAGATGGCAATGGTCGCCTCAGTCGTGTTTTGACCACTTTGCTGCTCATTCAGGCAGGCTACGCCTACGTGCCCTACAGCTCACTGGAAAGCGTGATTGAGCTGAATAAAGAGGCGTATTACCTTGCCCTGCGGCAGACGCAAGGGTCGATCCGAACGGATGCGCCCAACTGGCAACCGTGGCTGGTTTTCTTCCTGCGGTCACTGGCCGAGCAGGTGCGGCGACTGGAAAAGAAGGTAGAGCGCGAGAAGATCGTGCTGGCGGCCTTGCCCGAGCTGTCACTGCAGATCGTCGAATTTGCCCGCGAGCACGGGCGCGTCACGATCGGTGATGCGATCAAATGGACGGGTGTCAGCCGGAACACGCTGAAGCAACATTTCCGCAGCCTGGTCGAGCAAGGTCATCTGAATCAGCAGGGCAGCGGGCGAGGTGTCTGGTATGAACTCAAGTGAATTTCGGTCAATGATTGCAGATTGGGGTCTGCAGATTAGGGTCGGATTCCAATTTATCCCGCCATGCATGGGTCTTACAAGAGACGCGCCGATTGACCTTGTGCCGCCAGCAGCCTGACCGCTTTCTTGTCGAAAGAAACGAAGGTTTCGCCTCCGAGCCAGTGGCCTTCATAGGCGATGACGCCATCGGCAAAATCCCCGCCCGCTTCCAGCACCGCCAAGCCCGCTTCTGCGGCTGGCCTGTTCATCTCCACATTGGCCGTGGTCAGCAGCGCACGGACCGCAGCGGCTGCGTCGGCGGCTTGGAAGCCGTAGACCCTGAGCAGCACCCACACCAACTCACACAGGCAGGGCAGCGCGACCGCGATCAACTCGGCGTCTTTCAAGACCTTGATCGCCGCGCGCGCTTGCGCAGGGTCGTCACGCACCAGCGCCCGAATCAGCACGTTGGCGTCCACCGCGACTTTCATTCCTGAGCAGCCCAGCCTTGTGTGGTCGCCGCGCTGATCTCGTCAAGGGTCGCGACCTTTTGGGTCCGGCCTGCGAGCAAACCAACGAATCCGTCAATCGTTCCGGTTGGCCGGGCGGCTCTGAGCAGGCCCCGACCATCGGGCAGCAAGTCGAGCTCGATCTTTTCCCCAGGCTCGATGCCCAGGTGTTGCAGCACGTCTTTTCGAAAGGTGACCTGTCCTCGCGCAGTCACGGTCAGTGTGGTCATGGGTTCCTCGCTGTCGTTGGGTTGACGTGCCAATAGTAATGCAAAGTTGCCTTACGAGGCAGCGGGCAAAAATTGGGGTCAGATTCCAATTAAACCTGCCACGCTACACGCCAACGCCATCGTGGCTGTCGCCGCTCCTACAGGAAGCACAGTGAATGTCTGCCTCAGATTCCAATTGAATCGGCTGAGCTGGTGAACCCGGGAACCAGGCCACTGGGCAATCACCAGGATCGGCGGATTCAAACCTGAAGGCCAACCCATGGCGCGTGCGCCCAGCCGTGGTGCCCGCCTGCGCCATTGAGCAGGCGCGCAGCGCTCCCTTGGCCCGGCCGCGCGAACTTCCCAAGAACTGCACCGACCGGTTGGGCATGGTGGCTGTTTGGAGCGCCCAAGCCGAGCGAGGAGCCCGCCCTGATCGCTACAGCAGCGCGTAGGTGGTGCTGGCGCGGCAGACGCTCTTGCCATCGGTGGCGGCCACGATGTCGATCTCGCCAAACACCAGATTTTTGCCGGCGCGGATGACGCGGGCGGTGACCAGCGCGTCTTGGTTGCTCAGGGGTTTGAGGAAGCTGGTGTTGAGCTGCACGGTGGTCATGCTGCGCTTCGTGCCCAGCTGGCTCACGATGGCCAGCACCATGGCGGTGTCGGCGGCCGACATCAGCGCCTGGCCGCAGACGATGCCGCCGATCCGGCTGAGCGCAGCCTGTTGCGGCAGCCGCAACATGACAACGCCAGTCTCGAACGATTCCACGCGCAGATCCAGCGCCTGCACCCAGGGCGCGAACCACTCGCCCAGCAGGGACTGCAGGTGGTCGCGGCTCAGATTTTCAATGTCCACAGGTCATCCCTCATTGCGCCACAGACGAGGTGGCCACTGGCCCATCGGCTTGCCGGCGGCTTCGCGCTTGGCCAGGCCCGCTGGCAGGTGCCGCCCGAAGCATTCAGACCAGCCGGGCGTCGAACCCGTCGGCGCGCAGGCACGCGATCACCTGCGCGGTGTGCTCGCGTCCGCGCGCCTGCACCACGAGCTCGATGGACACGTTTTGCGCCGCCAGCAGGGTGAAGGCGCGCTGGTGGTGCACCTCGTCGATGTTGGCTCCGGCGTTGGCCACGATGGCGGTGATGCGGGCCAGGTTGCCCGGCACGTCGCGCGCGCTCACCTCAATGCGCGCCAGCCGCCCGGCGCGCACCATGCCGCGCTCGATGATGGAGGCCAGCAGCAGCGGGTCGATGTTGCCGCCACACAGCACCAGGCCCACGCGTCGGCCCGCGAAGCGCTCGGGGTGGCGGATCAGGGCCGCCAGGCCGGCGGCGCCCGCGCCTTCCACCAGCGTTTTCTCGATCTCCAGCAGCATCACGATGGCTTCTTCAATGTCGCCCTCGTCGACCAGCAGCAGCTCGTCGACCCGCTCGCGGATGATGGCCAGGGTGAGCTCGCCCGGTGTGCCGACCGCAATGCCTTCGGCGATGGTGCTGCTGCCCTGCGGCAGCTGGGTGCCGCGGATGGCGTTGACCATGGCCGGAAAACGCTCGGCCTGCACCCCCACGATGTGCATCTGGGGTTTGAGCGCGCGCGCCACCGTGGCCATGCCGGCCATCAGGCCGCCACCGCCAATGGCCACCACCAGCGTGTCCAGATCCGGCTGTGCCCGCAGCATTTCCAGCGCCACCGTGCCCTGGCCCGCGATGATGGCCTCGTCGTCGTACGGGTGCACGAACACCAGGCCCTGCTCCTGCGCCAGTGAGCGCGCGTGCAGTCGGGATTCGTCGAGCGTGTCGCCGTGCAGCACCACCTCGGCGCCGAAGCCGCGCGTGCGCTCGATCTTCACGCCGGGTGTGAAGACCGGCATCACGATCACGGCGCGAATCCCCAGCCGCTGCGCGTGGTACGCCACGCCCTGGGCGTGGTTGCCAGCGCTCATGGCCACCACGCCGCGCGCGCGCTCGGCCTCGCTCAGCTGCACCAGCTTGTTGCAGGCGCCGCGCTCTTTGAAAGAGGCGGTGTATTGCAGGTTTTCGAATTTCAGGAACACGGTGCAGCCCAGCAGCTGGGAGAGCGTGCGCGATTCGACGAACGGGGTATCCAGCACCTGGCCTTGCAGGCGCAAGGCGGCGTCTTCGATGTCTTGGAGTTGCAGCATGCCGGTATTGTGGCGTGGCCCTGTTCGGGCGGGCGTGTGTCACGCGGGGCCAATGCGTTCGGCTGGGCGCTGGGCAAAGTACCCACAAAGTCCCGCATCTCTGGCTTTCTCTCCCTTCCATGTTGCCGGAAGCTGGGGTATGGTGCGCTTCAAAGCAAGGGCCTGCCCTTGCGGGTGTGACTTGTCAAGCCCCACTTGGAGACCAACGAATGAGCAAACGCACCGCGGAGCCGCTGTCAGCAGCGGCACTGCGCCCTGGAGGCGAAGCGCGCGAGGGCCGCGTGTTCGTGCCGCCCGGCTTGCGCCAGGCGCCGGTGCTCGATCTCATGTGTTCGCATTTCGTGCTCACCCTGGCCGCGCGCCAGGGCCCGCGCTTCAATGTGCGCCGCGATCTCAACACCTTGCTCTCGCTGGCCGGGCGGCATCTGGTCTGGCCGCATACCGTGCTCTCACGGGTGCGCGAATTTCTGGGGCGGCGCTGCAAAGACAACGAGCTGTGGACCGGGCAAGACCGCCTGAGCCCGGCGGCCTTCATGGAGCGCTACGGCGTCTGGCGCGGCCCTTACGAAGAAGGCACGCTGTTTTTCTACCTCGACGAGTACGCCAAGGAGTCCCCGAAAGACCTGCTGTCGGTCTTGGCCGTCACCGGCGACTGGTTGAGCCAGACGCTCAAGAAACACTCCACGCTGGTGGAAAAAAACATCGACGCACTGGCCGGTCTGCTGCAGCTGAACCGCGCCGAGCGCGCCCTGCTGCTCTACGGCACGCTGGCGCGCTACCAGCGCGATCTGCGCTCCATCCTGGTCGAGTTCAAGGTGAACAACGCGCCCGAGGCCTACGCGGCCATCGCCGACGTGGCGGGCGTGAAGGCCAGCGAGGTCGGCGAGGCGCTGCGCGCGGGTTCGCGGCTGGAGCGCATCGGCATGGTGGAGAACCTGATCTCCGAGCACAACATCACCGACCTGGCCGACCTGATGAAGGTGAGCGAGAAGCTGCCACCGGTGTTGATGCGCGAGTACCAGACGCAGAGCGAACTGATGGCGGTGTTCACCCGACCGGCCGCGCGCTCCACGCTGAGCGCCCACGATTTCGCGTTTGTCGGCGACGACGTGCGCCTGCTGTCCGCCCTGCTGCGCGAGGCGGTGGCGCGCAAGGAACCGGGCGTGAACGTGCTGGTCTATGGCCCGCCCGGCACGGGCAAGACGGAGCTGGCGCGGGTGGTTGCGGCAGCGGCCGGGCTGGCGCTTTTCGAGGTGGAATACGCCGACCGCGATGGCAATGCGCTGAGCGGGCGCGACCGCTACCGCTCGCTGCAGATCGCGCAGGTGTTCCTCAAAGGCACGGCGCACTCGGCGCTGCTGTTCGATGAGGTGGAGGACGTGTTTCCGCCGATTTCCAGCGAAGCTGCGCAGCTCATGGCGCGCGCCGAGCATGTGGCCTCGCCGCACACCGGCAGCGTCAGCGGCAAGGCCTGGGTCAACCAGATTCTGGAATCCAACGCGGTGCCTACGCTGTGGGTCACCAACCGCATCGAGCAAATCGACCCGGCGTTTCGCCGCCGCTTCGCCTACCACCTCGAACTCAAAAGCCCGCCGCCTGGCGCGCGCGAGCAGCTGGTGCGCAAGACGCTGGAAGATGTGCCGGTGTCGGAGGCGCTGGTGGCGCGCTTGACCGAGCGCAAAGGCCTCACGCCAGCCCAGATTCGCACCGCTGTGCGCTTCGCGCAGCTCGCGGCGGTGCCCGCCAAACCGGCGGCGCGCCGCCGCGCTGCCCCCACGCCGTTGCTCGATGATCTGATCGAGCGCCAACTCAAAAACGCCGACCTCGCGCTTGGCCGCCGGCCCGACATGGCGCAGCGCCCCAGCGTCACGCAGTACAGCCTGGACATGCTCAACCTGGAGAGCCGCTTTGATATCGCCCGCATCGTCATCGCGCTCAAGACCCGAGGCCACGGCTGCCTGTGTTTCCACGGCGCGCCCGGGACCGGCAAGACCGCGCTGGCTGAGCACCTGGCGCTGCAGCTGGAGCGCCCGCTCATGATCCGGCGCGCCAGCGATCTGGTGAGCAAGTTTGTGGGCGAGACCGAGCAGCAGATGGCGGCGATGTTCCGCGAGGCCGAGGCCGAGAAAGCGGTGCTGCTGCTCGATGAAGCCGACAGCTTTTTGCAAGACCGCCGGGGCGCCCAGCGCACCTACGAGGTGACCGAGGTCAACGAGATGCTGCAAGGCATGGAGCGCCACAACGGCATCTTCATCTGCACCACCAACCTGATGGACAGCATCGATCAGGCCGCGCTGCGCCGCTTCACCTTCAAGATCCGCTTCAAGCCACTCACCGCAGCCCAGCGCGAAACCATGTTTGTGGTGGAGGCTTTGGCCAGCGACGCCGGCCGCTTGACGACCGAGCTCGCGCAAGGCCTGGCGCGCCTGGAGCAGCTCTGCCCGGGTGACTTCGCCGCTGTGAAACGCCAGATCGACATCCTCGGCGAAACCCTGGAGCCCAGCGAATTTTTGTCCCAGCTCGAAGCCGAGCACCGCATCAAGCCCGAGGTGCGGGAAGCCAGAAAAATCGGCTTCTAGATAGGGCTCCCCCCGCGCCGCGCTTTCAGCGCGTCACCCCCCAAGGGGCGGCACTGGCGGCCTGGCAAAGCCAGTTCCGCGGTGCCCTTGGTTGAGCTTCCCTTCTATGGCGATGCGCTGAGCCCGTGAAGCCCGATAAAACGAGATCGGCCGCTTGCTGGGGTTGGGCGGTCCGAAGGCGCTCAACCCAAGGACGCCGTCGGCCTGGAAAAGCCAGTGCCGCGGTGCCCTTGGTTGAACTTCTTTTCTCTGGCGATGCGCTGCGCTCGCAAAGCCCGATGAAATCAGACAGGCCGCCCGCCTGCTTTGAGCGGGCCGAAGGCCGCTCAACCCCAGGACGCCGTCGGCCCGGCTACGCCGGCCGACCAGCGTCGCCCCCTGGGGGGTGACGGCGAAGCCGGCGCGGGGGGGATCTAATGCAACAAAGCCATCGGCCCCGTCGGCAACTCTTCCGGCTCGTAATCCGGGTGGTTGTCGACGAAAAAGCGCATCTTCTGGTCCAGCCGCGACACGCGCTCGTTGGCCACCCGCTCGCAGTGGGTGGTGGAAATCAGGTTGTGCAACTTTCCACGCAGGAACCAGAGGTCTTTGGGGCTCTGGCAGCACATCAGGGCGGCTTGCAGACGCAGGCGCAGCGGGTCCTTGATGTCGGCCATGGCTTCGTGAAATTCGTCCACCAGAAAATCCAGCTCCAGCACCTGGGTGTCGTGGTAGCTGGGGGACTTGCTCTTGAACCAAGGCAGCTTGAAGAACATGCCGTGCTCCGTTTCTGGATGGGTGAGTTGACGAATGGGAATGTCTCCCGGGTTTCTCAAACATCGGCAGTCGGGGCTGGGTCTTGAGGTTCGAGGACTCCAAGCAAGGTGCCCGTGCGACGAGCGGTCGCCTCCATCACACCTTGGTGTTCTATCGAGCGCGTGGCGCGCCCGATCGGTTATTCAAAAGCACTCACCACGCGAAGTACCTCGGCGCCGTAAGCCTCGCGCTTTTTCTGGCCGATGCCGGCGATCCCGTCCAGATCGGCCATCGTGCGCGGCCGTTCGGCGGCCAGGGCGCGCAGTGTGCTGTCGTGAAAGATGACAAACGCCGGCAGGTTGTGCTCGCGCGCCACCTCGGCGCGCCAGGCCTTGAGCGCGTCCAGGCATTCGCGCTGCGCCAGGCTGAGCGGCTGGCCGTCAGGCGCCACGGCTTTCGCCGCGTTGCGACTGCCGCCCTTGGCGCGCGCGCGAGTGGGCTTCTCGCTCGCCTGTTTCATCCACACCTGCGCGCCGCCTTT
>JBBSDB010000096.1:0-11455 GCA_038249735.1 Burkholderiales bacterium | reverse complement strand
GTCGCTGATCTTGCGGCTGCTCTCGTTAATCCCCTTCATCGTTTCCACGACACGACCCACGACATCGCCACCGCGCACCGCCACCGCAGAGGCGCCCTGAGCCAACTGACTGGCCTGCGCCGCGTTGTCGGCATTGAGGCGCACCGTCGTTCCCAGCTGCTCCATGGTCGCAGCGGTTTCCTCAAGCTCGCTCGCTTGCTGCTCGGTTCTACCGGAAAGATCCTGGTTGCCGCTGGCGATCTCGCTGCTGGCGTGAGCGACATAGTCGGAACTGCGGCGCACGTCATTGACCGTGCGCGAGAGCGCCTCTTGCATCCTGGCCAGCCAGGCCAGAAGGCTGTCGGTATCTCCATGCTTCAGGCGGATCGGCGTGCGCAAATCCCCTTCTGCAACCGCCTGTGCCACCGCAACGGCCGTCCCGGGCTCACCTCCCAGCTGACGCAGCAAGTTGCGCGTGATCACGGTCGCCATCAGCACACCCGCGACCAGCGCAACACCCAGAAGGCCGACCACCGCCAAGTTGGCCTGGCCATGGATCTGAGAGACCCGGGCAGCTGCGGCGCTACCACCGTCGTAATTGAACTGGATCAGCTTGTTGACCGATCCAACCAATTCATCGTAGGCCATGCTCGAGCCGCCGTCGGACAGATCGGCTGCGTCCTGCTGCGCTTTTTCGCGGCCAAGCTTGATCACCTTTCCCTGCCAGTTGCGGTACTCGGTCCAGTGCTTGCTCACGTCAGCAAACAAGGCCTTGTCCCCCTCGCCGATGGCACTCGCCTGATACCGATCGAAGAGGGACTGGATGCTCTTGGCGGCTGCTCCCATCTTGTCTTCGTACTCGGCGTGGTAACTGCTGTCATCGGTGCGGCTGTGCTTGATTTCAAACTCCCGCCCCTCAACCAGCAAAGCTCTGGCTTCGGCTATCTGGCCCACTCCTTTTAGCCACTTTTCTGACAACGCATGGGCTTGCCTCTCCACACTCTGCAAACCAAATATGGCTGCACCACCGAGCACGCCTGTCAACAACAGAATGGCAGCGAATGCACGGAAAAGCTGCTGAGCAACGGTGAATCGGCTGAACCATTGCCCAGGGTGAAACGGGAGTTTCATCGCTGCTCCTTGTTTGCTGTTTTCGACTTACTTCTTGTGGCCGACGTAGCTCACGCCAATGACCTTGCCCGAACCATCCTTGATGGCGTTGTAGCAGGCTTCGAAAGCCGTGCCCAGCACATCGATCGGGCCGCAGAACTGGTTACCCTTGGACAGAGCGTCGTAGGCGGCGTTGCGTGCCAGCTGGGTGCCTGTACCGCGCTTGCCCTCTGGCGTGAGCACGTTGGTGCTGACGCGAACGAACTCGTCGCCGGTCTTCACGAACACCGTCGCGGTTGCTTGGTGGTCTTTGCGGATGCCGTCCACCACATCAAAGTTGTTGTTGATCTTGCGGGTGCCGAAGAAGAGAGCGGGGACCTCTTTGCCACCGACCATGTCGGTGCCTTCCAGCTTGGGTGCACCAATCTTGGCCAGCCTGGCATCGAGGTCGGCGATGGTGGCCTTGGGATCGGCGGCATGGGCTTGGGCAAAGACGGCCGTCAGCGCGGCGACAACGAGAAAACGTTTCTTGAACATGTCGACTCCAGAAGAAATAGGTTGGAAAAAATAGGCGGTACACCGGGGTGTGAATTGCTTATCGGCCGCGGCAACAATTACTTGACTCCAATGGCTTGGTCGGGTGCTCGGAGGAACGGATGGATCTCTGGTCACACCACTGGTGACCGTTGCGTTGGACATCGATCATTGGAAAGTGTGGGTCTTTTTCCCCCTGTGGGATCGTTCGATCAGACAGGAAAAAATGCTCTATCTTCCGTGCCAGATCGAGTAGCTCCCCAGCAAGTGAACATCCGCCACGTCCTGCAAAGCACGGTACCCGATCGACTCGGTTTCCCTAGGGGCGCTGAGCGGTATGGGCAACGGCTTGGCGCAAAATGTCGTCTCGATGAGTCCCTCACCCAACACCCTCCCCAGCGACACCGATCTCCCCCCGCGCAACGCCACGCCACCCGGCCTGTACCGCCACTACAAGGGTGGCTGGTACACGGTGATCGACACTGTGCGCTGCAGCGAAACCCTGCAAGGCATGACGCTGTACCGAGCGTTGTATGGCAGCTTCGGGCTGTGGGTGCGCCCGGCGACCATGTTCAACGAATCGGCCACCTTCGAAGGCCGCCATCAGCCGCGCTTCGCCCGGCACGACGCATCCCTGGTGCCGCTGGCCGACCTGCCCACCGCCCATGCGTTGATCGCTCACCTGCGCGGCGCTGCACAGCAACGCGGCATCGATCTCGCTACAGCCCTGCGCCCGCCGCCACCCGAACCCACCACCTGCTGCGAGCGCGGCTGCAACGGCTGCGTGTGGGAAGGCTTCTACAACGCGCTTGGACACTGGCGGGACGATGCGTTGTCGGCGGTGGCCAGCGGGCCCAGCGTCTGAACCTCACGCGGAGCGAGGCCCACGAAGCACCCAGGGCACACTGACAACAATGCGGGAAATGGGGCGCAAGCGTCAGCCGCGACACTCGACCCACAGGCCTGCGCAAAGCGCTGTGCCTGTGCTGTGCATCAGCCAGGTCTGCGAGACCAGGTAGGGGCAGAGCATCAAAGCCACACCGATCCAGGTCGCGCGGCGCCGCTGCTGCCGGCGACCGGCGCGAAAAGCCCCCCAACCGATCAGCCCAAACAGCAGGGCACCGAAGAGGTAGGCAGGCGTTGGCAGCGCAAAGCCCATCGACTCGGCGGTCCTGAGCGCTTGAAGGGGGTCGATGCCGGCATTTTGTATCGCCTGGCCCGATGGCTCCTCTGTGGCGTGGGCTGTTGAAGCCGTCACCAAACCCGCGAAGCCAAATTTCCAACGCCTGATGCCGACACCCTCCACCCACGGCCCAGGCGAACTGGTACCGTGCGAAAAACGCACTCTCCCTTCACGCCAGCAAACCGCTGCAGAATCCCCATGAAACAGCTCACCGGCCTGGACGCCACCTTCGTCTACCTGGAAAAGCCCGAGATGCCCATGCATGTGGGCGCCATGCACTTGCTGGAGTTGCCCGCAGGCCACCGCGGCCGCTATGTCAACGATCTGCGCCGCCTGATCAGCGCGCGTCTGCCAGCCACGCCGGTGCTGCGCCGCCGGCTCTGGTGGATGCCGCTGAACCTGGCCAACCCGGCCTGGGTCGACGCCGAACCCGACCTCTCGCTGCACATCGTCGAACACCGCCTGCCGCGCAGCGAAACCGATGGCCACGATGCGCTCGCGCTGATGGAAGCGCAGGTGTCGCGGCTGCACCCGCAGCTGCTCGACCGCAGCCGCCCGCTGTGGAAGATGCATGTGATCGAGGGCCTGCCCAAAAGCGCCAGCGGGCACCGACTGGTGGGCGTTTACACACAGTTGCACCACGCGGCGGTGGACGGCCAGGCGGCGGTGGCGCTGGGCAATGTGCTGTTCGACCTCACGCCCGAGCGGCGCGAGATCGCCCTGCGGCCCTCCGGGCGCGTCAAGACCTTCAAGCTCGACATGGTGGAGATGCTGCGCGGGGCGATCACGATGGAGGCCGCTCAGATGGTGCGCATCATGCGCAACCTGCCGGCCACGCTGGGCACGGTGGCCGGCACCGCCAAAACCGTGCTGCACCCCAAAAAACTGCTCGGTCAAGGCTCGGGCAATGTGACGCTCGCGCCCACCACGCCGATGAACGCCACGGTGGGCAGCTCGCGCGCCTTTGCCGCGACCAGCGTGCCCTTGGCCGAGCTCAAGGCCCTGGCCCACACGCACCAGGCCACGCTCAACGACCTCGTTCTCATGCTTTGTTCGGGCGCGCTGCGCCACTACCTGCAGCAGCGCGGCGAGCTGCCGCGCAAAAGCCTGGTGGCCGCGGTGCCGATCACGTTGCGCGCCGCCGGCGACACGCGCCAAGACAACCAGGCCTCGATGAGTCTGATCAGCCTGGGCACACACCTGGCGCAGCCGGCCAAACGGCTGGCGCACATCCGCGCCGCCAGCGCGGCGATGAAGTCGACCATGGGCAGCATGAAAAGCATCTTGCCAACCGACTTTCCCTCCATCGGTGTGCCCTGGCTGATCGAAGCCGCGGCATCTCTCTACGGCAAAGCGCGGATCGCCGAGAAGCTGCCACAGCTGGCCAATCTGGTGATCTCCAATGTGCCCGGCCCGCAGGTGCCGCTGTACCTGGCCGGCGCGCGCGTGCTGACGAACTTTCCCACCAGCATCGTGGTGCACGGCCTCGCGCTCAACATCACAGTGCAGAGCTTCGGCGGTTCGATCGACTTCGGCCTCATGGCCGACGGCGCCGCCCTGCCCGATGTGAAAGCGCTGGCCCAGGCGGTTGCCCTGGCCCTGGACGAGCTGCGCGCGTTGCCACTGCCCCCGGTGGAGGCAGTGCCCAGCGTGTCACGCAAGCGACCCCACCCTAGGGTCAAGACACAAGACAGCGCCCCGCCTGCTGGTTAGCATGAATTCATGGTTTCCAAGTTCTTACAAAGCGTGCGTTCGCGCCGCCGCACCTCGCCAGCCCCTGAGGCCGGCGACGATCCGACCACGGCACTCGCCCTGACATCGCCCGGTCTGTGGCTGCTGATGCTGGAGGCTCGCGCGCCCTGGGAGGCGATGGGCCTGATGGCGGTGTCACCCTGGCTGTCCAAACTGCCAACAGGCGATGGCCATCCGGTGCTGGTGTTGCCCGGCTTGGGCGCCTCGGACTTCAGCACCAAGGCGCTGCGCCGGTTCCTCGACCAGCAGGGTTACAGCGCCCAGCCCTGGGAACAGGGCGTCAACCTCGGCCCGCGCTCGGGCGTGCTCGACGGTTGCCGTGAGCGCATCCAACGCCTGAGCGCAGAACACGGCGGTGCGCCGGTGAGCCTGATTGGCTGGAGCCTGGGCGGCATCTACGCGCGTGAAATGGCGAAAGAAATGCCCGACCAGGTGCGCTGCGTGATCACGCTGGGCACGCCCTTCACCGGCCACCCCAAGGCCACCAACGCCTGGCGCCTTTACCAAATGGTCAGCGGCCAACACCGGCAAGACGACGATCTGCTGGCCGAGGTGCGCAAGCCGCCATCGGTGCCCACCACCTCGATTTACAGCAAGACCGACGGCATCGTCGCCTGGCCCTGCAGCATCAACCCAGCGCGCCACGCCCACACCGAAAACATCGAGGTCCACGCCAGCCACTTGGGCATGGGCATGAATCCGCTGGCGATGTACGCGATCGCCGACCGTCTGCGACAGGACCCGGCGCACTGGAAGCGCTTTGATGCCCAAGGCGCGCGGCGCTGGTTTTTCAAGGTGGCGCACCAACCCGAAGCGGTGACGCAGTGGTATTGAATTCGACCGCAAGAATCAGCCGGACACATGCAAATTCAAGCCAACGGGCTGCACATCGAAGTCGATGACCAAGGCCCGCCCGACAGCCCGGTGGTGCTGCTCATCATGGGCCTGGGCATGCAGCTCATTGCCTGGCCGCAGGCGCTGGTGGACTTGTTGATGGCTCGCGGTTTTCGTGTGGTCCGCTTCGACAACCGCGACATTGGCCTCAGCCAGCATTTCGATCACGCCGGCCTGCCCAACATGGTGCTTGCCGGCCTGCGCTACACGCTGCGCCTGCCAGTGAAATCGCCCTACACCCTGGCCGACATGGCGCGCGACGCGCGGGGCGTGCTCGACGCGCTGGGCATCGCCCAGGCCCACGTGTGTGGCGCCTCCATGGGCGGCATGATCGCGCAACACCTCGCGGCCGAGGCGCCGCAGCGTGTGGCCAGCCTCACACTGATGATGACCACCAGCGGCGCGCGCTCGCTGCCGCAACCGGCCTGGTCGGTGCGCCGCGCGCTGCTGTCACGCCCCATGGGCAGGGGCGCCGCGGCGGCGGCGGACTGGATCCTGAATGTGCTGCGCGTGATCGGCAGCCCTGGCTACCCGATGAACACGGAGGCGATGCGCCAGCGCGCGATCGAATCGGTGCAGCGTGCCTGGCACCCCGCCGGCTCGGCGCGCCAGCTGCTCGCCATCGTGGCCGACGGCGACCGCACGCCGCTGCTCGCGCGCATCAACGCCCCCACCCGCATCGTGCACGGCATCGCCGACCCGCTGGTGCCGCTGGCCTGCGGCCAACAGCTCGCCGATCGCATCGCACAAGCGCAGACCGATTTCATCCCCGGCATGGGTCACGACCTGCCCGATGGGCTGCTGGAGCGCTTTGCGCAAGCCATCGCCGACAACGCGGCACGCGCGATCGCCAGCCCGACATAGCGCAAGCTCAGCGGCTCGGCTCGCCGTCCGGCGCCGCCAGCTTCTGACCCACATCGTGCGCCGCCATCACCTGCACAGCCACCAGGTCCAGGCTCGGGCGGGCAATGCCCTGTTTGTCGGTCCACACCTTGGGCGTGAGCGCACCTGAAAGCGCGAGCGCCTGCCCGTCGCGCAGGGCCAGCAGTGCGGTGCATGGCGTATCGTCGAACGCGATCACATTGACGATGAATTCCTCGTCTGCCTTGTTGCGCGCCAGCACGCGCGCCACCAGGTAGGTGCGCCCCGCCTTGTCTACGCGGCGCGAGGCATCGCCCATCAGGCGCCCAGCGATCAAACCGTCGATCATGGCTGTGGCCTCTCGAAGCCCGAGGCCACCCAGGCCTCGGCGCTGCTCATTGTGAGCTTGAAGGTGGGCGGCACCGGCACCACTGCCAGCGTTTCATCGAATTCGTTGGCGGCGCTCAGCGTGGCGGTGGCGCCTTCCTCGTCGGGCACGATGGCGAGCGCCACGCGCACGCGCCGCCCGCCCACCGTCACGCTCAGGTTCTTGTTCAGCTCGGCATGGCGCTGCTGCTCGGAGCGGCGGATCACCTCTTTGGCGGTCTTCACCAGCGTGTTGAAGGCGTTGGTGTCCAGTGGCTTGGGGTTTTTCTTGTCGCGCCCCATGGTCCAGGGCCCGATCAAGGCCGGCTCGGTCTCGCCGTCCAGAAACATCGCCACCGCCCAGCCATCGTCGTCTTCGTTCTTCACCACGCGCGCGGTCCAGTGCTCGTCGCTCCAGACGCGCTCTTCGTGGATGGGTGCCTGGGTGTGTTGGGTCATGGCTGTGATGTTACGCGGCCGACAGGCCGCGCAGCACGGCTTGCAAATAGCCCCCTTGTTCTGTACAGTCTGTACGTATTCAAGGACCACTTCATGAGCACACCAAACCTCTATGGCCTGGAGCAAGCCCGCATCCAGCTGCCCCACATCGCGGCGGAGGCACACGCAGGGGCTTGCAGCGTGATCACCAAACACGGCAAACCCTACGCCGCAGTGGTGCCGCTGCATGAGCTGGAAAAGCTCAAGGCTTCGCGCAAACCACCCCAGGGCCTGCTGGCCCTGCGTGGCACCGGCAAAGGCCTGTGGGGGCGCCACGCCGGCCAGACCATTGCCGTGCTGCGCGACGAATGGGACGACAGAGATCCCGCCTGAATGCCACGCAAACCCACCGCCGGCGCCAGCTCCACCAAGTCCACTGCCTCCAGCGACTTCACCACCACCTGGGCCGGCCTGCCGGCCGGCAGCAAGGTCTTTGTGGACACCGCGCCCTTCATCTATCTGCTGGAATCACACCCTCAGCTGGCGGACCGGTTTGCCGGCCTGTTCGAAGCGGCTTCCCAGGGCACGCTCAGCATCGCGCTTTCCACCGTCACCCTGGCCGAGGTGCTGACAGGCCCGCACAACGCAGGCCAGACCGCGCTGGCCAAACGCTTCGAGAAAGCCCTGTGCCAGTACGAGGTGGTGCCCGTCTCGGTACCGATTGCAGCACTGGCTGCACAACTGCGTGCAAAACATCGGCTGAAGCTGCCCGACGCCTTGCAACTCGCCACCGCGCTGGAAACCGGAGCCGCCGCCCTCGTCACCCACGACCGCGATTTCTCAAGGGTGACGACCTTGCCGGTGATCACGGGCGCGTGAACTCGGCAGTCACCTTGCCTCCCGGTGCGCATCGTTCGAGGCTCGCGAGCGGTTCTTTCACCACCGGTCTGACGGCCGCCGCGATGTGAGTGGCCTCTTCGTCACGCCAGCGCCGTGCCTTGCGCAAAGGACAAAACCACACCCACTTTCCACTTCATGGATGGTGCCAAGATGCCTTCGCCGCTGGCAAAACCACCGGTGCTGGGCGCGGTCATCGTCCCGTCGATCGTGTGCTTCGTCCGGTTTGCGCTGGGGGGCGGCACCGCGATCGATCTTGAGCGCTCATGCAAGGCGGGCGGCGCCATCGCAGGTGCGGGCCAAGCGTCGCAATTGTTCGCCATGCTAGGCGCGATGCTGAGTCCGGATCTGGCCCGGGCGATGTCGGCTGGCATTTTGTTGAAGTGAGGTCGGCGGGACTTCCGATCGAAACGGTTGCGTGAAAGTCGTGCAGCGCAACCCCATTTTTCAGGGGCGCCAGTTCGTGCTCGGCGTGATGCAGACCGCCGACGCTCTGCCGACCCAACATGGCGGCGTTGGCGGTGATCACACCCCAGGTTTTGCCATGCTCGCCGGTTTTCTAACGCGCAAGGGTGGTCTTGCGTGTTCTTGGCCTGCGCGCGAGTCGGCCTGACAGCCAGGCTGACCGTGCGTATCACCCTCGGCAAACAATTGCTCAGCGCTCGGGTCGCTGCAGCTGAAGCACAAGACCCTAGACGCCACGTGCGCAGGTCGAGACTGCTAGCCTCCCCACCGTAAACCCACATCAATAGCGAACCAACGCCTGACCTTCATATGGATTTAACCGTCAGTGTCCTGCTTGGCACCTTCATTTTGTCGGTGCTGGCGCTGTTCGTTTTCATCGCGTCCATGGCCAAAGGCCTGTTCGGCACCGGCGGCGCAGCCGCAGTGCAGATCTTCGACAGTGATGAGCTCGGCGCGGTGGAAGACCCGGCTGCAACCAAGGACCAGCGCGGCAACCTGCAGCAGGCCATGGACCCCAGCAGCAGCGCCAGCCAACGCAGCGCGAGCGAGGTGGCCACGCGGTTGCGCGCGGACCAGAGCAGCTCCTTGGTGGTGGGTGTGTGTCTCACGCTCAGCGTCGTTTGGTTGGTGCTGGCCTCTGCGGCGGGCCTCATCGCCTCGCTGAAGTTGCACCTGCCCGACTGGATGGTGCAGCAGGCGTGGATCACCTTCGGGCGCATTCGCCCCATCCACCTGAATCTGGTGGCTTACGGCTGGTGTTCAATGGCCGGCATTGGCGTGGCGATGTGGCTCATTCCGCGGTTGCTGAAAACCGAACTGGTGGGCGCGAAATACGCATTGGCTGGCGGCGTGCTGTGGACGCTGGGCGTCACGGCCGGTACGGTGGCCATTGCCATGGGGTATTCGGATGGGCTGGAGTGGCTGGAATACCCCTGGCAGATCGACATTCTGTTGGTGGTGGGCGGCGCCTTGGTGGGCTTTCCGCTGTGGCTGACCTTGCTTCAACGCAAGGTGGCGCACCTGTACGTATCGGTCTGGTACATCGCCGCCGGGCTGCTCTGGTTTCCAGTCCTGTTTCTGGTGGCCAACTGGCCCGGCCTGCACTTTGGTGTGCAACAGGCCACGATGAACTGGTGGTTCGCTCACAACGTGTTGGGCCTGTGGTTCACGCCGCTGGGGCTGGCTGCGGCCTACTATTTCATTCCCAAGGTGCTGGGCAAGCCCATCCACAGCTACAACCTGTCGCTGCTGGGCTTTTGGTCGCTGGCTTTCTTCTACAGCCAGGTGGGCGGCCACCACCTCATCGGTGGGCCAGTGCCTTCGTGGCTGATCACGATCAGCATCGTGCAAAGCATGATGATGGTGGTGCCGGTGGTGGCGGTCGCCATCAACCAGCATCTGACCGTGCTGGGCAACTTCCGCGCGCTGATCTATTCACCCACGCTGCGCTTCATCGTGCTGGGCGCCATGATGTACACAGCGGCTTCGGTGCAGGGTTCGTTGCAGGCGCTGCGCTCGGTCAACACCGTCACCCACTTCACGCATTACACGGTGGCCCATGCGCACCTGGGGCTGTACGGCTTCTTCACGATGGTGATGTTCGGCTCCATCTACTTCATCATGCCGCGCGTGATGAAGTGGGAATGGCCGTACCCGTGGATGATTTCTGCCCACTTCTGGCTGGTGCTGAGCGGTTTCGCGGTCTATTTTCTCGGCCTGTCTTTCGGCGGCTGGTACCAGGGCCTGGCGATGCTGGACAAGGACATCCCCTTCATGGACAGCGTCACGCTCACCCTTCCTTATCTGCAGGCGCGTACGGTGGGTGGGGCGCTGATGACGCTGGGTCACCTGGTGTTTGCAATGCACTTCTTCATGATGGGCTGGAAGTTCGGCCCGCGTCGTTTGGGGGCTGCCTTGCTGGCCAAGCCCAAAGCTGAAAACCTGGCACTGCCAGCGGGGGGGGCCACAGCATGAGCTTCGGTGCCGGCAAGTATGAAATGGACGAAATGCGCCTGGTCGTCGGGGCCATGCTCATCCTGTCGCTCGCCACGGCCTTGCTGGTCGTGATGCCCTACATGTTGCTGAAGGACACCCGGCCGCCGCCCGGCCTGAAGCCCTATACCGAACAGCAGTTGATAGGCCGCCAAAGCTACATCGCCAATGGCTGCATCTACTGCCATTCGCAGCAGCCGCGAGACATTGCGCAGGCCCCCGACGCGCTGCGAGGTTGGGGTCGGGCGTCTGTGGCGGCTGACTACGCCTACGATACCCCCCACCTGCTGGGCACCATGCGCACCGGGCCAGACCTGCTGAACATTGGCGCGCGCCAGCCCAGCCGCGACTGGCACCTGGGCCACCTGTACGCGCCGCGGGCCTACAGTCCGGGTTCGATCATGCCGTCGTACCCTTACCTGTTCGAAGTTCGGCAAGGCGCCGCCAAGCCAGCTGAGGTGGTCGTCAATCTGCCGCCAGCCTTTGCCAAGCCGGGCCAGGTGGTGATTGCCAAGCCCGAAGCTATCGCTCTGGTCGAATACCTGATTTCGCTGGACCGCACCTACCCAGCACTGAAGGCGGTTGACGACATGGCGGTGAACCGAAGGGAGGCCCGCTGATGGACCCGTCGCGCGAAAAGCCACCGCCCGACAGCCGCAACACCGAATTCGGGAGCAGTGAATTCGCGGCCATGAACCGCGAATTGCCTGACCCCGACGAGAAGGTCAACCCGCTGCCCTGGTTCTTCATCATGTTCCTGGGCGCCATGGGCATGTGGGGCGCGTTCTACATCGCGGCCACGCCTTCGGGGGAGTCATCTGCGTATGGCGACCAGCGCACCGTCGCCCTGCTGCGCCCGCCCGTTGTTGTGACCGGAGCCACGGCTGCTGTCGATGGCAAACTGCTGTACGGCGCCAAATGCGCGGCCTGTCACCAAGCCAGCGGTGCAGGCGTAGGCGGGGTCTTTCCGCCGCTGGCCGGGGC
>JBBSDB010000095.1:0-11484 GCA_038249735.1 Burkholderiales bacterium | reverse complement strand
CGGGGGGGGGTGGGGGGTGGTGCGCTGGCCCCCGGCTTTCGCGTGGGCACGCAGCACGCCTCCGGGGGGGTCGGCCCGGCTGCCCCCAGCCAGGCGCTGGCCCATCATGCGCGGCGGCGTCGGGACCTTGCGCCAGTCTTTCTGCCATTTGCGGGCTGGCTTGGCTGCGCCATGGCTTGATGCGGCAACGGTCTGGGCATAAGCGTCGTCGCTCGGGTAGGGCGCCGGGCCGGCGCTGCGGTGGCCCTCGTAACCCGGCGGTGCGGCGTCGGTTGGCGCCTCGGCCTGCGCGGCGCGGCGCGACCTGGGCGCGGCCCCGGCGGCGTGTTGCCAGAGCTGCAGCAAATCCTGGCTGCCCAGGCCGCAGGCTTCGGCCAGTTCACCGATCAGCTGGCGCTTGAGCGCACCGTCGGGCAACGCGCTCCACAGCGGGCGGGCCTGGGAGGCCATGCGGGCGCGGCCCTCGGCCGAGCCGAGGTCGCAATCGGCGGCGGCGGCGTCGATCAAAAAGCGCGACAGCGGCACCGCCGCCTTGACCGCCTGGGCAAACGCATCGCTGCCGTTGGCCCGGATGAAGCTGTCGGGATCGTGTTCGGCCGGCAGAAACAAAAACTTGACGCTGCGCGTGTCGGTGGCCAGCGGCAGGGCGGCGTCCAGCGCCTTGCGCGCGGCACGCCGGCCGGCGCCGTCGCCATCGAAGCTGAACACCACCGCATCGGTGAAGCGAAACAGCTTTTGCACATGGTCGGGCGTGCAGGCGGTGCCCAGCGTGGCCACGGCGTTGGCAAAGCCGAGCTGGGCCAGGGCCACCACGTCCATGTAGCCCTCGGTCACCAGCGCGTAGCCAGCGACGCGAATAGGGGTGCGAGCCTCGAACAGGCCGTAGAGCTCGCGGCCTTTGCTGAACACCGGCGTCTCAGGCGAGTTCAGGTATTTGGGCTCGCCCTTGTCGAGCACGCGCCCGCCAAAGCCGATGCACTCGCCCTTGACATTGCGGATCGGGAACATGATGCGGTCGCGGAAGCGGTCGTAGCGCTTGCTCTCGCCGTCGGCACCCTTTTCGTCGGCATGCTCAATCACCAGGCCCGACTCGACCAGCAGTCGATCGGCGTAGTCGGCAAACACACTGGCCAGGCTGCGCCAGCCCTCGGGTGCGTAGCCCAGACCGAAGGTTTTCGCGATTTTGCCAGTGAGGCCGCGGCCCTTGAGATAGTCGACCGCGCGCGGTGTGATCTTGAGCGCTTCGATGTAGGCATGGGCCGCTTTGTCGAGCACGCTGTTCAGGGTGGCCTGCTTCTGGCGTTGCTGGGCGGCGCGCTCGCGGTCTTGCGGCGAGGCCTCGTCTTCGGGGACTTGCAGGCCGGTTTGCTGGGCCAGATCCTTCACCGCTTCGATGAAGCTCATGCCGGCGTGTTCCATCAAAAAGCCGATCGCGTTGCCATTGGCGCCGCAGCCGAAGCAGTGATAGAACTGTTTGGTCGGGCTGACGCTGAACGAGGGCGATTTTTCGCCGTGGAACGGGCACAGACCCATCAGGTTGGCGCCGCCCTTCTTGAGCTGCACGTAGCGGCCCACCACATCGACCACGTCAACGCGGTTGAGCAGTTCCTGGATGAAGGTTTGGGGGATGGACACTGGCGTATTCTCCCCCAACGACCCAGAACAACCGGAGACCGCCATGACCAGCATTTACGACCAAGACCTGCCCCGAGTCGAGGCGAATTTCGCCCCGATTTCACCGATTTCCTTCATCGAACGCACCGCCGAGGTCTATCCTGACCGCCTGGCCATCGTGCACGGTGATCTGCGCCAGACCTGGGGAGACACTTATGTCCGCGCGCGACGGCTGGCCAGCGCCTTGCAGCGCGCCGGCATCGGCAAAAACGACACGGTGGCGGTGATGCTGCCCAACACGCCGCCGATGGTGGAGGCGCACTTTGGCGTGCCGATGGCCGGCGCCGTGCTCAACGCGCTCAACACCCGGCTCGACGCCGAAACCATCGCCTTCATGCTCGACCACGGCGAGGCCAAGGCGGTGATCGTGGACCCCGAGTTCTCGCCCACCGTGAAGAAGGCGCTGGCCTTGCGCAAGAGCGCTTCGCCGTTGCTGCTGATCGACGTGGACGACGCGCTGTTCACCGGCGACACCCAGCCGATTGGCAGCACCAGTTACGAAGCCTTTCTGGCCACTGGCGACCCGGCGTTCGCCTGGCAACTGCCCGTCGACGAGTGGGACGCGATCGCGCTCAACTACACCAGCGGCACCACCGGCAACCCCAAGGGCGTGGTCTACCACCACAAGGGCGCGGCGATGAACGCGATCAGCAACGTGCTGGAGTGGGACATGCCCAAGCACGCGGTCTACCTGTGGACGCTGCCCATGTTCCATTGCAACGGCTGGTGCTTTCCCTGGACGGTGGCGGCGCGCGCGGGGGTCAACGTGTGCCTGCGTCGCGTGGATGCGCAGGCCATTTTTGACGCCATGCGAAACCACGGCGTCACTCACTACTGCGCCGCACCCATCGTGCACGGCCTGCTGGTCAACAGCCCGGCCGCGACAAAAGCCGGCCTTCCGGCTGGCGTAAAAGCGATGGTGGCGGGTGCCGCACCACCCGCTTCCATGATCGAAGG
Source organism: Burkholderiales bacterium (assembly GCA_038249735.1). Taxonomy (GTDB): domain Bacteria; phylum Pseudomonadota; class Gammaproteobacteria; order Burkholderiales; family Burkholderiaceae_C; genus Hydrogenophaga. The sequence continues at coordinate 8,853 of JBBSDB010000095.1, read as the reverse complement.
CATGGAGCAGATGGGCATCGACCTCACCCACGTGTACGGCCTGACCGAGGTCTACGGCCCGGCCACGGTCTGCGCCAAGCACGCAGCCTGGGACGCGCTGGACATCGGCGAGCGCGCCCGCCTGAACGCGCGCCAGGGCGTGCGCTATCACTTGGAGCGCGACGTGCGCGTGCTCGATCCCGAGACCATGTTGCCGGTGCCGCAAGACGGCGAGACCATGGGCGAAATCATGTTCAAGGGCAACATCGCCATGAAGGGTTACCTGAAGAACCCCAAGGCGACCGAAGAAGCTTTCCAGGGTGGCTGGTTCCACAGCGGCGATCTGGCGGTGCAGTACGCCGACGGCTATTTCAAGATCAAGGATCGCAGCAAGGACATCATCATTTCGGGCGGCGAGAACATCTCCAGCATCGAGGTGGAAGACGTGCTCTACCGCCACCCCGATGTGCTCGCGGCCGCTGTGGTGGCGCGGCCCGACCCGAAGTGGGGCGAGACGCCGTGTGCCTTTGTCGAGCTGAAGTTCGGCGCCCAGACCACGCCCGAGGACATCGTGGCCCACTGCAAGCAGCATCTGGCTGGTTTCAAGGTGCCCCGCGCGGTGGTGTTCGGCGAGCTGCCGAAAACCAGCACCGGCAAGATCCAGAAGTTCGAACTCCGCAAGCAGGCCGGATCGGCCAAGGCCATCGATATCTGAAAGGACTGGTGCCCTAGTCCCCCAGCACCACCCCCTCGCGCCTCGGATCGGCACCGCCCAGCCAGACCTTCTGGCGGTTGACCGTGATGCGCTGCAAGGCCTGCAGACCGCTGGTGAGTGCGGCCTCGTTGACAGTGTGGCCCTTGGCTTTCAGGGCCTCGACCGTGGCTGTCGGGAAGCGCTTTTCTTCCAGTACCAGTGGGCCGCCGGTGGTGCCGAAATTCGGCAGGTCGATGGCGCCCTGCGGGCCCAGGTCCCACTGCCAGGTGCCGAGCAGCGCCTTGGCCACGAAATGGATGATGAACGCACCGCCGGGGCTGCCGGCGCTCATCACCAGGTCGCCGCTGGTGTTGTCAAACACCAGCGTGGGCGCCATCGATGAGCGTGGCCGTTTGCCGGCCTCAACCCGGTTGGCCACCGGTTTGCCCTGCGCATCGGTGGGGGCGAAGCTGAAGTCGGTGAGCTCGTTGTTGAGCAAAAAGCCACCGGCGCGGCTCGGGTCGGTGCTGACCATCAGGCGCGCGCCAAATCCCGACTCGATGGTCGTCGTCATGGCCACTGCGTTGCCAAATGCATCCGCGAGGCTGATGTGACTGGTGCCGTATTCCATTTGCGCCGCCATCGGCGCGTAGCCGCTGACCCGGCCGCCCGGTGTGCCCGCCGACACCGTGGGCAGACGGGCAGAGCCGATGAGGCGGGCGCGGTCGTCGAGGTAGCGGTCGTCGAGCAGGCTGGTCCAGCGGCCCGCGGGAGGCTGGACGAAGTCCGGGTCGGCCAGGTAAAGCGCGCGATCGGCAAAGGCGAGGCGCGAGGCTTCGGTGTAGGCGTGCAGAAAGTTGGGAGTCGGCAGCCTATCGGTACCCAGCCCTTCGCCACCGGCTGGCGTGCGCGCGAGCAAGCCCAGGATCTGGCCGACCGCGATCGCGCCCGAGCTGGGCGGCGGAAAGCCGCAAATGCGCAGGTCGCGCTGCGGTGTTTTTTGATCCAGGCACAGTGGTTCGCGCTCTTTCGGCGCGTAATTTTTGAGGTCGTCCAGGCTGAGCTGGCCGGGGTTGCTCGGGTGCTGTCGCACCTTGTTCACCATGGCCTGCGCCACCGGCCCTTGGCTCAGCGCGATCGGGCCCGCTGTGGCGATGGCGCGCAGCACCGCCGCAAGCTCGGGGTTCTTCAGCAGATGGCCGACCGGGTGCGGTTGGCCGTCGGCCTGGTAAAAATAAGTCAGTGCGACTGGGTCGGCCTTGAGAGCGGTCTCGGCGGCGAGCAAGGTGTGCAGCCGCGGACTGACAGGGAAGCCCTGCTCGGCCAACCGGATCGCGGGTTCGAACAAGCGGGCCCAGGGCAGTCTGCCGTGCTGGCTGTGCGCCAGCGCCAGCATGGCCACAGTGCCCGGCACGCCGACCGAGCGCCCGCCCACCACCGCTTGCATGAAGGGCATGGGCTTGCCGTCGGCGCCGAGAAACAGCTTGTCGGTGGCGGCAGCCGGCGCGGTTTCGCGGCCGTCAAAGGCCTGCACCTTCTTGCCGTCGAAGTGCATCAAGAATGCGCCGCCGCCGATCCCGCTGGACTGAGGCTCCACCAGCGTGAGCACCATCTGCACCGCCACCGCCGCGTCCACCGCGCTGCCGCCGGCACGCAGGATCTGCACGCCCGCCTCGGTGGCCAGCGGATTGGCCGCGGCCACCGCCTGGCGCTGGTATGTCCATCCCGGCTTGGCGGTGATGCCCGAGGCGGCTTCGGGCAGCGGTGGGGTCGATGGGCCGGTGCTGCTGCAGGCGCTCAGCAGCAGGCCCAGGACGAGGCTGGCGCTCAGGCGCGTCAAGAAAACTGTGCGGTATGTCATGCGGGGCTGTGTTTTGTGTTCAGGACAGGCGCAGTGTGGCGGCCCACTTGCCCAAGATCAAGCGAGTTTTCTGGCAATCTGCCGACACTGTGCGGGGTACCCAGTGCTGGAAGACACCGCTACATCGACCCCTTCAAGGCCTTTCATGACCACCATTGCCCCTGCAACCCCATCGCCCCATTCCGCAGCAGCGTCCCCGCAGCGGGGTTCGGTGGGCGATGTGATTGAGGTGTTGCGGGCCATCGAGGCGCAGCACCACCAACCCATCCTGGGCCTGCGCGAGGCGCTGCTGCAATTGCGCCTGCTTGACGAATCGACGCTCGATGCCTTGCAGCGCGAAGACCCGAGCCTGCTGCGTTCGCGCTCGGCGGAACTGGTGTAGCGCCTGCTGATGACCGAAGACGAATGGCACCGCGCGCTGGCCCGTGTGGCGGGGTTGGTGGAGGTGGAGGTGTTGGGGTTCGATGTTGAGCGCGCCGCGTTTGACACCCTCTCGCTGCGCCAGGCGAGCGATCTGCAGGTGGTGCCGCTGGGCATCGCGGAGGAGCGGTTTTTTGTGGCATCCCACACCCCCACCAGCAGCGAACTGCAGCAGCGGCTGTGCTCCATGACCGGCCACTCGATCGTGCTGGTCTGGGCCAGCAGCGAGGCGATCGAGCGCCGGCTGGCGCTGTAGCAGCGTGTGGCCCAAGCCGCCAGCGGCACCCAGGGAGCCCACGCCCTGGCCAACGACATCCAGCGCAGCATGTTCCAGCCGCACGGGGCCAGCGCACATCCGCCAGACGGCCCGCTGGACGAGCTGGTGATGCAGGCGATGGTGGAGGTGGGCGGTGGCGGCGAGGCCGAGCAACTGGCCTCAGCCAGCGAGTCAGCCGGCATGGTGCGGCTGGTCAACCGCATGATTGCCGAGGCGCAGCGCACCCACGCGTCTGACATCCACATCGAGGCCAATGCCGGCGATGCGCTGACCGCGATCCGCTTTCGCCGCGACGGCGAACTGGAGCCCTACCTGAGCGTGCCGGCGCGGCTGCGTGCGCCGCTGGTGTCACGCATCAAGATCATGGCCAAGCTCGACATCGCCGAGCGCCGGCGGCCGCAAGACGGCAAGATCGATTTCTCGGAGTTCGGGGGCAAGGCGCTCGAGCTTCGGGTGGCGGTGATGCCCACCCACGACGGGCTGGAAGATGTGGTGCTGCGCCTGCTCGAATCGGCCAAGCCGCTGCCGCTGTGCAAGCTGGGCCTGCAGCCGCGCGATCAGGCGCTGATTGCCAGCTTTTCAACGCGCAGCTTCGGCCTGGTGCTGGCGGCCGGCCCCACCGGATCGGGCAAAACCACCACGCTGCACTCCATGCTGGCCGAGGTGAACACCGCCGAGCGCAAGATCTGGACCGCCGAGGACCCGATCGAGATCACCCAGCCCGGGCTGCGCCAGGTGCAGATGAACGCCAAGATCGGGCTCACCTTTGCCAGCGCGATGCGCGGCTTTCTGCGCGCTGACCCCGACATCATCATGATCGGCGAGATCCGCGACGCCGAGACCGCCAAGATTGCGATCGAAGCCTCGCTCACCGGCCATTTGGTGCTCTCCACCCTGCACACCAACAACGCCAGCGAAAGCGTGGTGCGCCTGCTCGATCTGGGCATGGACCCGATGAATTTCGCCGACTCGCTGTTGGGTATCGTGGCCCAGCGGCTGGTGCGCTGCCTGTGCCCCCGGTGCGCGCAGGAGCGTGCCGCCACGCCCGAAGAATGGAGCGCGCTGGTGCAGGAGTACGCCGAGGGCAGCCCACTGACCGAGGCCGACGCCCAGACCCGGCTGCTGCAGGCCGCCGAGGTGGATCACGCTGGCGCGGTGCGCCTGCGGCAAGCGGTGGGATGTGAGCACTGCAGCGGCAAGGGCTACAAGGGCCGTTTGGGCATCTACGAAATTTTGCAGAACAGCCGCGGCATTCGGCAGCTCATTCAAACGCGCGCCCGTCCCGCTGAAATCTTCGACGCTGCGGTGATTGAGGGCATGCGCAGCTTGCGCCACGATGCGTTGGAGAAAGTGGTGCAAGGCAGGATCGATGTGAAGCAGGCGCGAAGCGCTTACCGCTGATGCCGCAGAGCCAGCCAGCCGGGCAGGTAGCGGCTTTTCTCAACGGGCACGCAGAGCGCTGAGGGGTTGTTGTAGAAAGCGGCATCACGTTCACCGAGGAATCCCATGTCCGCATTTCACCAAGTTGTGCTGTTCACCGACGCCGACGGTCGCGCCCGTTTTCGCGACGAGTCCGTTGCGCTGAGCGAAGGCACAGCCGCCGCGCGCCTCTCGCCGCTGATGGCCAGCAGCGGCTACCAGCTGCGCGAAAGCCCGGTCGGCTTTCGCAGCGAATTCCATTGCACCGGGGCACCGCAGTGGCTGTTTGTGCTGCAAGGGCAGATGGAGATCGGCTTGCAAGACGGCAGCATCCGCGTGTTCGGCCCGGGGCAACATTTCTATTCGGCCGACACCCTGCCCGAGGGCGCCACTTTCGACCCCGCGCTGCACGGCCACCGCAGCCGCCAGCGGGGCGAGGTGCCGCTGGTGACGCTCTTCGTGCGGGGCTGAAAAAAGCGACGAAAACGACAACAAAAAAGCGGGCCGAGGCCCGCTTTTTTTCGCGTGAGGCGAGTTGGTGCTTAGGCCTTGGGAGCGGCTTGCTCAGCAGCCTTTTGCTTCATCACTTTTTTCTTCGCCACGTGCTTGACCTTTTTGACAGGGGTGGCTTTGTGGGCCGCAGTGGGCTTAGCTGCGGGCGCCGCCATGTCGGTGGCGGGCTTCACCGCAGCAGGTGCGGCAGGGGTGGCGGCGCTGGCGGCGAAAACGGTGAAGGCGCAGAGCAGGGCAACGAGGACTTTGTTCATGAGGAACTCCTGGGGTGGTGGCATGTGTCCAGCGGCGGCGCTGCTGTGACGCAGTGGATTGTTTGCCGGCTGACTTAGTCGCTCCTTAGGTGTCGCCACACCTGGCGCGTTCTTCACCCTTGCGCGCTTCAGCCGTCACTCGATGTATCAACAGTTCGGTCAACCCGCATGCACCACGCTCAGGCTTTCGTGCATCAGCGAGAGCGACTCGTTGGCCACGGCACTGCCCAGCGCTTCCAGCGAGCCGTACTCGAGCTTTGAAGGGAAGGCGCTGCGCAGAGCCGCCAGGTGACCACCGGCTTGTGATCGGCATTGAGCAGGCTGATGCGCACCTCGCGCCGCTCGGCCTGGTGAAAGCGAACCGTATCCATCCACTCGTGGAACTCGTTGTCACCGGGTTCGATGCTGCGGGTGAGCACCACCGGCGCAAAGCAGGGCTGCCCTGGCGGCACCCCAACGGTGCGACACAACGAGGTAACGTCTCAAAACGGCACCACCCGACCGCCAGGCTCGGGCCGTTCACCGCAGTGAAGCCGATCCGCCCACCGTTCCAATGAACTTGGAAATCGTTGTTGCACCGTGCCTGTTGCATGAACCAACGCCCGAAAAAGGCCCAGCGGTTGGTGAAACGAGCGACTCGGTGCATGACGCAGCAGATCGGTTTCGGATGGCTGGGCAGGCCTCTAAAACGGGCACTTGGAACAATTGACCACGCGATACCTCCCGCTTGGGCGGGGGGGACTGGAAGGTGTTTTGAACATGGGGAACAGACATTTGGAATCGGGCCCCCACAGATCCCTTGCCATGGGCTCTGCCGATCTCCGGCGGCTGGCGCGTGCGTTCAGGGGAAGTCTTCGATGCGTGGGGGCAACTCGGTTACGGTCAGGCGTTGGCTGCGGAAACTGACGTCAGCCGGGTAGCGCCCAGGGAAAGCCGAAGACGTTTGCTCGGGCGGCGTGCTGCTTGCGCACCAGCTCCCGCCTTCGTAGCGGAAGAAAGAACGGGTCGTTAAAACCACGCTGACCTCTTTGCCCAGCACATGCTCCTTGGCAAAGCGGCCGAAGGCTTCACGCCGGGCCACGCTGGCGGGGTCGCCGCGACAGAGGTCGTTGTCGCGACGGCAGACGTCGATCTTCACACCACCGGCAAAAACCAGTAGCTCGTCTTTGACGTCCACCACGCGGCGCGGCACCGCAAACCACTGGGTCATGCAGCGGTAGACCTCGTCGGCCTTGCGGGACTCGGCGTTGCGCTCGTCTTGCTCTGCGGTGGTGGGCTGTTGCGCAGCGTACCAGCGCGCGAACTGCAGAAGGTTGAGGACCGAAAGCACAAGCAAGGCAGCGCCCAGCGGCGCCAGCCAGCGCTGGCGAAAGCAAAGATAGGCCAGCGGTAGCCCGGCCAGGATGGCTGCCAGCAGGAACAGGTACCACGCCATGATGAGGGGCAGCAGCGCAAAACCTGAGAGACCAATGCCCGCAAAGGGCGCTGGTAGCCAGAGCACGCTGGCCTGTAAGGCGGCGCCCAGACCGGCCAGGATGGCCAGGGGCACGGCGGATGGGTTGGTTCGGGATCGTGCTGGCATGGTCGGGGAAACTTGGAGGAAATGGAGGTCTGAAGAAAGGGGGCCAGATTCCGCCGACCAGATACCCGTCAGCCCGCCCGATTCCTGGGGCAGCCCCAGCAGCTCACCGCCCACCCAAAAACAACGCCGGATCCACCATCGCCCGGTTCAGCATCACACCCCAGTGCAAATGCGGCCCGGTGACGCGACCCGTGGCGCCCACGGCGCCGACGCGATCGCCAGCAGCCACCGTGTCGTCCACCGCCACGTCGATCGCGCTCAAGTGGCAGACCATGCTGAGCAGGCCGCCGCCGTGATCGAGCCACACCGTGTTGCCGTTGAAGAAGTAGTTGCCTGCGTCGATCACCCGCCCGGGCAAGGGTGTGAGCACTGGCGTGCCAACAGGCGCCGCGATGTCCATGCCACTGTGCGGATTGCGTGCCTGGCCGTTGAACACGCGGCGCAGGCCGAACGAGCTGGAGCGCGCGCCTGGTACCGGCACCTGCATGCGCAGCGCCGCGGGATCGCTGTCCCAGCGCGCGGGCGTGGCGCTGAGCGTGCCGACCACCGTTTGCTGGTGCGAGCGTTCGCGCTGGCAGCGCGCGAGGTCATCGGGCGACAGGTCGACGGTTTTGGGCGCCACCTTGAGGCGCTGTTCGGCATAGCGCTTGGGCTCGATGGTGTGAGCCATTCGGTGCGCCGGCTCGCCTGGCAGATGCCATTCGATGGAGGCTTCGCCTGGGGTGGCCGAGAGCGGCACGCCAACCAGCGCCGTCCACGCTTGGTCGTCACCCAGCACCAGCACCGGGACACCCTCGGCCAAGGCTTGCGGCCGGCTCGGTGCGGCGCCCAGCGGGAGACGCACCACACCGCCGGGCACCGCGAGGGTGCGCGGCCAGGTGGCTGCGTTCGGGGGTGTGCTTTGGGCGCGGGCTGTACCCAGCAGGCAGGCCAATGCGCCCAGCATGGCGCTGCGGCGGTCCGGTTGCCAGACCCAGGTCATGGCAAGCGGGCTGGCTGCATCTGCGCTTCGATGGTCTCACCCAGCTCGATCACAGCCAGCGCGTAATAGCTGCTCCAGTTGTATCGTGTGACCACATAGAAGTTTTCGGTGCCCGCCACAAAGGAGGGCGGCGCACCGCCGTTTTCCAGCTCTACCAGCGCGAGCTTGCCGGTGTGCTGCAAGGCCGCGCCTTCGAGCAGGGCGCCCTTGGCGGTGAAGCTGGATACGCTGAAGGTGGGCAGGATGTCTGGCGCGAGCAGACCGTCCATGTCGGCAGACGGACTCAGTGCGACCGGGTAGCGGGTGGGTTGGCCGGTCTCCCAGCCGAAGACCTTGAAGTAGGTGGCCACCGAGCCGATCACATCGGCTGGGCTGTTGAACAGGTCGACATGGCCGTTGCCGTCGAAGTCGATCGCGTACTTGACCCAGCTGCTGGGCATGAACTGGGGCCAGCCCATGGCGCCGGCGAAGCTGCCGCGCAGGGTCTGCGGGTCGATGCCGGCGCGGCGCGTGAGGCTCAGGTATTGCTCCAGCTCGCCTCGGAAGAACTCGGTGCGAATGGCGGCGCGTGGGTGGCTGGCGGGGAAGTTGAAGGCCAGCGTGGTCAGTGCGTCGATGACGCGGAAGTTGCCGGTGTGCTGGCCCCACAGGGTTTCGACGCCGATCACGCCCACGATCAGGCTGGCGGGCACACCGAACTCGGACTCGGCGCGCGAGAGCAGCTCGCGGTTGTCTTCCCAGAATCGCTGGCCTGCGCGCAGTCGCACCGGCTCGATGAAACGCGCCCGGTAGGCGGCCCAGTTCTTGGGTGTGCCGCGCGGCGCCGGCGCCATCAGCCGCGAGACCTGTGGCAGGCGCTGCGCCTGGCCGAT
>JBBSDB010000094.1:0-11536 GCA_038249735.1 Burkholderiales bacterium | reverse complement strand
CGCGGAGAAAACGCAACGGCTGGTGTCGTTCGTCAACTATGGGGTGTTCTTCACGTTTGAGCAGGACCGGGTGATCGGCCTAGGAGTGATGAAACCTTCTGGCAAAGGGCTTGCATTCACAGAAGAGTCCGGGCCTAAATGACGAAGCTGAGCATCGGGAGAAGGGTGGGCCGAAGCCCACCCTCGTCCTATAGCAGCAACAAAAGGATCGCTGTCACCCACGATGCCGATACCGACACATTGAGCTTGAACTTTCCATACTGCACACTGAATTTCAACATCTGGTTTGCACCTTATGTTGTCAGTGGCGCCACCGACGTTTGAAGGTCGATGATTTGTATCGCGCCATTTCAGGCGCTATCCCCTTTCCTGCCTAGGTCAGTTCCGGGGAATCGGCTTCGTCGGATCAGGTTGTCGTTCAGCCTGCCATGCTGTTTTCTGAGATGCCTCGGGGCCGTGTGAGCGGTTATCCCAGCAACTCGCGGAGGGCTACCCCTTCAGGCTTACCGGTCCATCACCTTCTCTACCTTCAGCCGCTTCACTGGCGGCAGCGAACCTTGTGAGGGTTCTCGGGTGGCCGCCATCCGGTTGCGGACAGAGATCCCGTGGAATGATGTTAGCCGATCGACCCAAGACGCGCCATCCACTACCAGTAGTGTTTGAGGACCCGTCAAAAAAATGACATCAAAATAAAAAAGGCCATCACTAGGATGGCCTTTTCGTTTCTAACTGCTTGATTTACAAGGCAAATTTTGGTGCCGGAGAGATGAATCGAACACCCGACCTTCTCATTACGAATGAGCTGCTCTACCGACTGAGCTACACCGGCTTAGTAGCGCAAGATTATAACGGAGGGTGGTAGCTGGTCAGCCGCTCCACCTCGTTTTTCGAGCCCAGGACCACGCTCACGCGTTCGTGCAGCGCGCCGGGCTGGATGTCGAGGATGCGCTGGCGGCCATTGGTGGCGGCGCCACCGGCCTGCTCGATCAGCCAGCTCATGGGGTTGGCCTCGTACATCAGGCGCAGCTTGCCCGCCTTTTTGGGTTCGCGGGCGTCCCAGGGGTACATGAAAACGCCGCCGCGGGTGAGGATGCGGTGCACATCGGCGACCATGCTGGCGATCCAGCGCATGTTGAAGTCCTTGCCGCGCGGGCCTTCGCGCCCGGCCAGGCATTCGTCGATGTAGCGCTTCACCGGTGCGTCCCAGTGGCGCATATTGCTCATGTTGATGGCGAATTCCTGCGTGTCTTCCGGGATGCGCAGGTGTTCCTGGGTGAGAACGAACGAACCTTGCTCGCGATCGAGTGTGAACATGGCCACGCCGTCGCCCACGGTAAGCACCAGGGTGGTTTGCGGCCCATAGACGCAGTAGCCGGCGGCGACCTGTTGGCGACCGGGCTGCAAGAAGTCACCTTCATCCACGCCGCGATCGTCCTCGGGCATCTTGAGCACGCTAAAGATCGTGCCGATACTCACATTGACGTCGATATTGGACGAACCATCCAGCGGGTCGAACAGCAGCAAATACTCGCCCTTGGGATAGCGGTTGGGCACAACGTAGATCGCGTCCATTTCTTCTGACGCCATGGCCGCCAAGTGGCCGCCCCACTCGTTGGCCTCAATCAGCACTTCGTTGGCGATGATGTCGAGCTTCTTCTGTATCTCGCCCTGCACGTTTTCGCTGTTGGCGCTGCCCAGTACGCCGCCGAGCGCACCTTTGTTCACCGCTTGGCTGATGCTTTTGCAAGCCCGTGCGACGACTTCGAGCAACAGGCGCAGTTGCGAAGGAATGTGGCCGTCGACGCGCTGCTGTTCGACGAGGTAGCGGGTCAAGGAGATTTTTTTGGTTGACATGAAGTGCCTTCAATCGAAGAAATATTGCATGGCTGCCGCGCCGGGCCGCCCCAAGCAAAGCCAGCCCCCTTGGGAGCAGCGACCCGCGAAGCGGCGCAGCACGGGGGTTCAATCATTTGCCAGGGCGCGCGTGACAACCTCGCGCACATCGTTGCTCAAACCCGGCTTGGCGGCGACGCGCTCGATCGCTTCGCGCGCAGCGCTGCGGTATGGCTCAGCCAGATTCTTCCAGCGGTCGAGCGCGCGCGCCAGACGCGCGGCCACCTGAGGGTTGAAGCCGTCGATTTCCATCACGCGCTCGCGCCAGAACACATAGCCTGCGGCGTCGCGGCGGTGGAAGGCGCCGGGGTTGGCACTGCAATAGCTGAAGATCACGCTGCGCGCACGGTTGGGGTTCTTGAGACTGAAGTCGGGATGTGCCATGAGTTGGCGCACGGCGGGCAGGATCTGGCCGCTGCGGTCGGGAGCGCTGGCCTGCAGCGCAAACCATTTGTCGATCACCAGCGCTTCGTGCTGGAACATGGCGTGGAAGCGGGCCAGCGCGTCCTGCCCCAGCGGGTGCGCGCTGATCACCAGGGCCGAGAGGGCGTTGAAGCGGTCGGTCATGTTGCCGGCGTCTTTGAAACGCTGCAGGGCTTTGCCCGGCCACACCGCATCGCCGCTGGAGCGTGCTGCCAAGCAAAGCATGGTGAGCGCCATGCCGGCCAGCGCACGCCGGCCAGTGCTGACCGGATCGGGCTTGTAGGCGCCGGTATGGCGGTTGGCTTCAAAGGCAGTTACCCAGTCGGCATGCAAGGCCTGCGCGAGCTGCTCGCGCATGGCTTCGCGCACCGCGTGCACGCGCTGTGGGTCCACCTCGTCAAGCTGCTCAGCCATGTAGGTTTCGCTCGGCAGCGTAAGGGCGAGCTCCTTGAATGCCGCGTCCAGCGTGGGGTGGCGCAGCACGCTGCGCATGGCGTCCAGGAAAGCGGCGTCCAGCGGCTCGCTGGGCACCGGGCCGGGGTCGCGGATAGCAGCCAAGGCGCGCTGCAGGGCCAGGCGCTGACCGGCTTCCCAGCGGTTGAACGGGTCGGTGTCGTGCGCCAGCAAGGTGAGCCAGTGGCCGTCGCTCTGCGCCACTTCCAGCACCACCGGCGCGGAGAAACCGCGCAGCAGCGAGGGCACGGGCTCGGCGTCCAGATTGACAAACTCGACCGAGGTGCTGGCCTCGTTCAGCACCAGCAGGCGGGTGCCAGACTGCGGCTCGGATTCGCTGGCCAGCTGAGTGGGCAATTCGCGGCCTTGCGCATCCAGCAGACCGAGCGCGACCGGGATCACAAACGGCGCCTTGTCGGGCTGGCCCGGCGTGGGCGCGCAGTGTTGCGAGAGCGTGAGGCGGTAGCGGCGGTTGGCCGCATCGTATTCACTTTGCGCCTGTACCCGCGGTGTGCCGGCCTGGCTGTACCAGCGCTTGAACTGCGGCAGGTGTTGTGCGAGCGCGCTGGTGGGGTTGGCGTCGGCCATGGCCTGGGCGAAATCGTCGCAGGTCACGGCCTGGCCGTCGTGGCGCTCGAAATACAGCTTCATGCCGGCAGCAAAGCCGGCGCGACTCACGAGGGTCTGCATCATGCGGACCACTTCGGCGCCTTTTTCATACACCGTCACGGTGTAGAAATTGTTGATCTCGGCGTAGCTGTCGGGCCGCACCGGGTGCGCCATGGGGCCGGCGTCTTCGGGGAACTGGGCGGTGCGCAACACGCGCACGTCTTCAATCCGCTTGACCGCGCGCGCTGAAGCGTCGGCGCAGAGGTCCATGCTGAATTCCTGATCGCGGAAGACGGTGAGGCCTTCCTTGAGCGAGAGCTGGAACCAGTCGCGGCAGGTGACGCGGTTGCCGGTCCAGTTGTGGAAGTACTCGTGGCCCACCACCGACTCGATGTTGGCGAAGTCGACGTCGGTCGCGGTGGCGCTGTTGGCCAGCACATACTTGGTGTTGAAGATGTTGAGGCCCTTGTTCTCCATCGCGCCCATGTTGAAGTCGGCGGTGGCCACGATCATGAATCGCTCCAGATCGAGCGGCAGGCCAAAGCGCGCCTCGTCCCAGATCACGCTGGCGATCAACGAATTCATGGCGTGCTCGGTCTTGTTCATATCACCCGCGCGCACATAAACCTGCAGCAGATGTTCCTTGCCAGCGCGCGAGACGATGCGCTGTTCGCGCGCCACCAACTGCCCAGCCACCAGCGCAAACAGATAGCTGGGCTTTTTGTGCGGATCGACCCATTTGGCGAAGTGGCGACCATCGGGGAGCGCGCCTTCTTCGACCAGGTTGCCGTTGGACAGCAGCACTGGGTATTTCGCCTTGTCGGCGCGCAGCGTCACCGTGTAGCTCGCCATCACGTCTGGGCGATCCAGGAAGTAGGTGATGCGGCGAAAACCCTCGGCCTCGCACTGAGTGAAAAAGGTGCCCTGGCTCACGTACAGGCCCATGAGCTGGGTGTTTTTTTCTGGCGCGCAGGTGGTAAAGATTTCCAGATCGAAAGCGTCGCCTCCCTCGGGCAGGTTTTCCAGCACCAAGACCTGGCCGTCCATCTTGAAGGAGCAGCCCGCGCCGTTGACCAGCACGCGGGCGAGGTTCAGGTCTTCGCCGTCGAGCCGCAGCGGCTGGGCGGCCACCTCGGTGTTGCGGCGCAGGCGCATGCGGTTGAGCACGCGGGTTTTGGCCGGGTCGAGATCGAAGGTGAGATCGACTGTGTCGATCCAGTAGGCCGGGGCGGCATAGTCTTCGCGGCGTACCACGGTGCTGGGGCCTTCGCGCAGGGAACTCATAAATACATCCTTGTGTTGTTCACCTTACCGGCAGACCAAAAAGCGGCTCAGCGGCGAGGGCGCATCTCAAACGCCTTGTTTCAAAGACGCTTCAATAAACGGGTCCAGGTCGCCATCGAGCACCTTCTGGGTGGCCGAAATTTCGACGTTGGTGCGCAGGTCTTTGATGCGGCTGTTGTCCAGCACATAGCTGCGAATCTGGTGGCCCCAGCCCACATCGGTCTTGGTGTCTTCCAGCTTTTGCTGCTCTTCCTGCTGCTTGCGCAGCTCGTGGTCGTAGAGCTTGGAGCGCAGGCGCTTCCAGGCCACGTCTCGGTTGCCGTGCTGGCTGCGACCGTCCTGGCACTGCACCACGATGCCGGTGGGAATGTGGGTCAGGCGCACCGCCGAGTCGGTTTTGTTGATGTGCTGGCCACCGGCGCCCGAGGCGCGGTAGGTGTCGGTGCGCACATCGGACGGGTTGATGTTGATCTCGATCGAGTCGTCGATTTCGGGATAGACAAATACCGAGGCGAACGAGGTGTGGCGCCCGCCTGAAGAGTCGAACGGACTCTTGCGCACCAGCCGGTGAACGCCGGTTTCGGTGCGCAGCAGACCAAAGGCGTAGTCGCCCTCGATCTTGATCGTGGCGCCCTTGATGCCGGCGGTGTCCCCCGCCGACTCGTCTTCAATCGTGGTCTTGAAGCCCTTGCGCTCGGCGTAGCGCAGGTACTGGCGCAGCAGCATGCTGGCCCAGTCGCAAGCTTCGGTGCCGCCAGCGCCGGCCTGGATGTCCAGGAAACAGTTGAGCGGATCGGCCGGGTTGTTGAACATCCGGCGGAATTCGAGCTTCTCGACCTCGGTGGCCACCTTGGCGCCTTCGGTCTCGATGGTGGCCAGGCCGGCATCGTCGCCGTCGGCCTCGGACATCTCGAACAGCTCGGTGTTGTCGGTCAGCTCACCGGTGAGCCGGTCCAGCACCAACACCACGTCTTCCAGCGACTTTTTCTCGCGCCCCAGTTCCTGCGCGCGCTTCGGGTTATCCCAAACCGTGGGTTCTTCCAGCGCGGCTTCAACTTCTTTCAGTTTGGATGCTTTGGCATCGTAGTCAAAGATACCTCCGAAGCTCGACCACTCTGGTGGTCAGGTCGTCGAGCTGGGTGCGGATGGTGTTGATGCGTTCTGCTTCCATGGGGTGCCTCTTGGGGTGTTGGGGTGGGCCGGCGCGATGCGATCATCCAGGGTGAGCCGCCAGCGAAGCCTGCGATTTTCTCACGACGCCCGTGCTGGGCGCCGGGAGGGCGTTCAGTAGCGCCAGGTGGCGCCGAACATCACGGCAGCGGTGCCCAGAATTTGCATTTCGATCGCGGTGCGTGCATTGAGGCGATAGCCGACCGCCGGGACGATCACCGGGGAGAAGCCGCCGACGTTGAGAGGCACCTTGTTCTTGAACCTTCCCACGTAGCCGTACATGATCCCGCCGCTGAGCGACACATAAATGTTGGGCATCGAGTCGATCGGCCGGGGCCAGTACTTGCCGGTGAACGCGTAGGCCGACGGCTGACCAAAGGAGTTGGTGAACAGGCTGAAGCCGCAAAAGCGGGTGTTGGGCAGCAGGCGGCTCACGCTCACCGCACGCACCGGTTTGTGTTCTTCCGAAGCCGTCCAGTGGTGCGTGTAGGGGGACACGAACACTTCAAAGGGACGGCCGTCCAGGCTGGCGTCGGCGGGCTGGTCGATGCCGGGGCACACTTCCCAGTCGTTGGGCCACAGGCCCGCATGGGCCAGGGGCGCGAGTCCAGCCAGTACGAAGCCCAGGGCGAGCACGCGAATCGGTTGGGTGCCGGGCACCAAAAAATGACTTTTCATCAGAATAAAAAAAGAATTGAAGCGCGATTCTGACAGCCCCGATCCAAGACGCGATCCCATCGACCCCGGCGACCACTTCGTGCCTCTGCGCTGCCCGCCTGCTGGCTGCTTTGTGCGGTCGAGTCTGACTGGGCGCTTTGCTTCTGAGCTTGCTGCTCGGTGGTGGCGGTGCGGCTGGCTGAGCGGTTGGCGGGGCAGCGCGCCCATTGCGCGCTGGTGCTGGAGAGCGCGTTCACCTGCTTTGCCGACGTGGTCGGCGCGGCTGTTGGCTGGCTGGACCGGGGTTTGACCGCGCTGGGCAACGAGCGAATGGACTGCGCCGGGCGCGTTGCCCGGGTCGATCCACCGCTGTGGTTTTTTCATGGCAGCCTCGATGAAACGGTGCCACTGGCGCGCGGGCGCTTGCTGTTCGAGCAGGCGCCCGCGCCCAGACACTGGGTCGATTGGCCGCTGCGGCACAGCAATTTGCAGACCGATCCGAGCGAGCGCTACGACGCGGCCGGGCGCGAAATCGCGCAGGCCTGTCAACGGTCTCCACCGCCCTGAGCGGCGAGGTCCGGCTGCGCCAGAAAGTTGGTGATCAGAGCCGCGAGCGCCGCCGGTTGGTCGTGGTGCATCATGTGGCCCGCATCCCGGATCACGGCCTGCTGCAGCCGCTGCACCGCCTTCAGCCGCTCCTGGTATTGCACCAGGTCGTACTGGCCTTTCCACCACTGACTCAGGCTGTCGTCGCTGGCGGTCACGCTGAGCACCGGCGCGGTGATGCGGCGGTAGGTAGCGAGCGCCTCTTCCACCTGGTACAGATGGGCGCTGATGATCTTGTGCGCCGGGTCGCCGAGGATGGTCCAGCGACCCTGGTCATCGGGCGCAGCCCAATGCCGCGCCAGCCAGTCTGCCTTGTCCGCCTGCAGGCGCGGGTTGGTCTTCACGAGCCGGCGCGCCACGCCGTCGGCGTTGTCGTAGGTCTTGAGGTCGGCTTGCCCCGCGTGCAGGTTCTTGATCTGGTCGATCCATTTTGCATAGCGCTCGGGCGCCTGCGCAGGCCGCGTCTCAGGCAGGCCGAAGCCTTCCAGGTTGATCAGGCGATGAATGCGCTCGGGGCGCACACCGCTGAACATCATGGCGATGTTGCCGCCCATGCTGTGGCCGACCAAATCCACCGGCTGCTCACCCGCGAAGTGGTCGAGCAGCCCATCGAGATCGGCGAGGTAGTCGGGGAACCAATAGCTGTCGGGCGCGGGGTCGGCGCTGCGCGTCAATCCGAAGCCGCGCCAGTCGGGCGCGATGACGTGTCGATCACCACCGAGCGCGTCGACGACAAACTGCCACGAGGCCGACACGTCCATCCAGCCGTGCACCAGCACCAGCGGTGCCTGGCCGGGCACTGGGTCGCCCCATTCGCGCACGTGATATTGCAGATGGCGGATCGGGACAAACGTGCTGCGGGATGCTCTCTGGGCTTGGTACATTCGATCCATCATAAGGAACGAGCAGGAGCATGGGCATGGTTCAGAGTCAAGGCAGGGACACACTCGTCGTGCCAGATCCCACACCTCCAACACCTCCCACTTGGGATCGCGAGCTAGGTCACGAGGCGCTGCACGGCCCGTTTCGGTGGCTGGTGCCGAAACATTTCAACATCGCCTCCGCCTGCGGCCAACGCTGGGCCAGCGACCCAGGCAGCGCCAGCAACACCGCGGTGATTGCCTGCGCGCCTGGCGAGAGCGACCGCACGCACAGCTACCGCGAATTGCAGGCGCAGGCCAATCGGCTGAGCAACGTGCTGCAAGCGCTTGGGGTGCAGCGTGGCGACCGGGTGGCCATCGTGATGCCGCAGCGCTTCGAGACTGCCGTGGCCTACATGGCGGTGCTGCAGATGGGCGCGGTGGCCATGCCGCTGTCGCAGCTGTTCGGTCCCGAGGCGCTGCAGTTTCGGCTGTACGACAGCGAAACCGTGCTCGCGCTGTGCGACGCCAGCACCCTGGCAGCGGTGCATTCGGTGAGCGCCCACTGCCCAGTGCTGCACACGGTGATTTCGGTCGACGCGAAAGCGCAGGGCGCAACCGCGCTGGACTGGGCAGCGTCCATCGCGCAGGCCCCTGTCGATTTCCCGCCGGTCAAGACGCTGGCCGAGGAACCGGCAGTGCTGATCTATACCAGCGGCACCACCGGCAATCCCAAGGGCGCGCTGATCCCGCACCGCGCCCTGATCGGCAACCTCAGCGGTTTCGTCTGCAGCCAAAACTGGTTTGGCTTCGATCCGTGGGACGCGTCGGTGACGTCACAAGCGGTGTTCTGGTCGCCGGCCGACTGGGCCTGGACCGGCGGCCTGATGGACGCGCTGCTGCCCACGCTGTATTTCGGTCGGCCGATCGTGGCCTTCAACGGCCGCTTCAGCCCGCAGGCGGCGCTGGATCTCATGGAACGCCACGGTGTCACCCACACCTTTCTGTTTCCCACTGCCCTCAAGGCGCTGATGAAGGCCTACCCCAAGCCGCGCGGTCAGTTCGCGCTGCGGCTGCAAGCCATCATGAGCGCGGGCGAAGCGGTGGGCGATGCGGTGTTCGCCTATTGCGAGCAAGAGCTGGGTGTGACGGTCAACGAAATGTTTGGCCAGACCGAGATCAACTATGTGGTGGGTAACTGCGCCCGCCTGTACCCCGCCAAGCCTGGCAGCATGGGCAAGGCCTATCCCGGGCACCGGGTAGCAGTTATCGATGACGCGGGCAACGAGTGCGCTGAAGGGGTGGCGGGCGATGTGGCGGTGCACCGGCTGGATGCGCACGGCCAGGCCGACCCGATCTTTTTTCTCGGCTACTGGAAGAACGATGCGGCCACCCGCTCGAAATTCACCGGGGAAATGCGCAGCAGCTGGTGCAGAACCGGCGACATGGCGCTGCGCGACGCCGACGGCTATCTCTGGTACCAGGGCCGCGCGGACGACATGTTCAAGGCGGCGGGCTACCGCATCGGGCCCAGCGAAATCGAGAACTGTCTGGTGAAACACCCTGCGGTGGCCAACGCCGCCGTGGTGCCCAAGCCCGACGCCGAGCGTGGCGCCGTCGTGAAAGCCTATGTGGTGCTGGCGCAGGAGTACCTGGCGGGCGCGGCAGGACGCACGTTGCACAACCCCACGTTTGTACAGGCGCTGGTGGTCGAACTCCAGACGCATGTGAAAGGCAAGCTGGCGCCTTATGAATATCCGAAGGACATCGAGTTTGTCGAAGCCCTGCCGATGACCACCACTGGCAAGGTGCAACGGCGCGTGCTGCGGCTGCAGGAAGAGCAGCGGGCACAAGAAAAAGCTGCCTTGGGTTGATGCGGCTTCAGTCAAAGAACCCTTGCTTCCCTGTGGCCTGGGTGGGAGCAGCCCAATCGGACTTGTTGGTCGCCAGATTCGATCGTTCAGCACCCGCGCGTCGGACGGGTGCGTGAGGGCCTCTGGTCTTTACCGCTGAGCGGTCGTCGCTGGCTCGGCCACGTAGATTTCCACGCGGCGGTTTTGGGCGCGCCCTCGATCGGTGCCGTTATCGGCCACTGGCTGGCGCGAACCCATGCCTTCGGTGGTGAAGCGCGAAACGGCGACGCCGCGGGCAATCAAATAGTCGCGCGCGCTGTGGGCACGGTCAAGCGACAGAGGGTTGTTGATCGCGTCGCTGCCGGTGTTGTCGGTGTGGCCGACGATCGTGATCAGCGTCGAAGGATTGCTGTTGAGCGTGGTGGCGAACTGGTTGAGGACACCCGCGAAGTTGGACTTCACAGCCGAGCGACCGACGTCGAACGAGATATCGCTCGGGATGTCGAGCTTCAGGCGGTTGTCGGCGGTCTGGGTCACACCCACACCGGTGCCTGCCGTGGCTTGTTCCATCGCAGCCTTCTGCTCCTGCATCCGCTGCGACCAGATATAGCCCCCCAAGGCGCCTGCGCCAGCGCCGAGCACCGCGCCCGTGCCCGCCCGCTTGGAGCCACCGGTGGCCGCGCCGAGCAGCGCGCCTACGCCAGCGCCAATGGCCGCGCCCTTGGCCGTTCCCTGCTGGGTCTCATTCATGTTGGCGCAGCCGGTGAGCGCGAGCGCAGCGATTGCGACGGCGGCAACGAGTGTGGTGGATGGAATTTTCATGCTGGGCTCCTCGAAGGGGTGGTTAAAAACGGTTCGTGCTTCAGCTTCCTGAACATACCGGGTGTGTGACACGAACCGGACGACGCAGTTTGACATTGAATCCTAAACTCTTGCATCCCAGGCGGACCGTCACACCAGGAAACCGCTGTTCACACAAAAGCACACAAGACCGCTCATGACCGCTCTATCAGACACCGTTTCGCTGGGCAGCTCGGCACTGCGGGTGAGCCCCATCTGCCTGGGCACCATGACCTTTGGCGAGCAGGTGGCCGAGCCGCTGGCCCACCAGATCCTCGATCATTCGCTGGCGCGCGGGGTCAATTTCATCGACACGGCTGAGATGTACGCGGTGCCGGCACGGGCCGAAACCTGCGGTGCTACCGAAACGATTCTGGGTAACTGGTTCAAAAAGCATCCAGGTACGCGGCAGCAATTGGTGCTGGCCACCAAGGTCGCAGGCCCCTCGCGCGGCATGCCGTGGATTCGGGGTGAGAGTTCCGGCCTCACGCAGACCGAGATCATCAACGCTTGCGAGAGCAGCCTGCGACGCCTGCAGACCGACGTGATCGATCTCTACCAAATTCACTGGCCGGCCCGCAACCTGCCGCTGTTCGGCTTCCTGAACTTCGACCCCAGCAAAGACAAGCCTTGCGCTTCGGTGCTGGAGCAGCTCGAAGCCATGCAAACCCTGGTGCAGGCGGGCAAGGTGCGCGCCATCGGCCTGTCCAATGAAACGCCGTATGGCGTGCACGAATTCGTTCGACTGGCCGAGCAGCACGGCCTGCCGCAGGTGGCCACCGTGCAAAACCCCTACGCGCTGACCAACCGCAGTTTTGAGAATGGTCTGGACGAAACCTGCCACCGCCTGGGCGTCTCGCTGCTCGCCTACTCGCCGCTGGCCTTTGG
>JBBSDB010000093.1:0-11572 GCA_038249735.1 Burkholderiales bacterium | reverse complement strand
CTTGGGCAAATTGATCTTGATGCCTTGTACCGATGCAGTCGTCATCAAGATAAAGATGACCAGCAAAACATAGGCCAAATCGAGCATCGGCGTGATGTTGATGTCGTCGTAAACAGCGCCGTCTTCCTGTGATTTGGACATGATCAGCTCCCGTAGTTCTCAGCCATTTTGGTAACGAACTCGTCAACAAAAACGTTCATGTCCACCGCAATCTCCTTGACGCGGGTCTGCAGGTAGTTGTAGCCAAACAGGGCTGGAATTGCCACGCCCAGGCCTGCCACGGTCGCCACCAGTGCGGCGGCAATGCCCGGCGCGATGGCATTGACGTTGACATCACCCGCGGCGGCGATGGCAGCAAAGGTGATCATCACGCCCACCACGGTACCGAGCAGTCCCAGGAAAGGGCCACCCGAGATCGCAATCGTCAGCAGCACCATCCCGCGATCGAGGCGCTGCCTCTCGCGCGTGAGCTGGGCATCAAGGCTGGCGCGGACAGCCGCCATCGCGTTGGCAGAGATCTTGGGCATCGCTTCCTGCGAGCCCTGGACCGCATTGAACCGGCCCACCAACTCCTTGGTCCCCACCTGGTAAATACGGTGCAGCGAGGAGTCGCCGAAATCGCTCTCTCGAGACGACAGGTGATCAAGCCGGCGAATGTGGCCCTGAATCTCTGGCGCTTCTTTTAGCAGCGCCGCAGCGAGCTGGTCAAACGCTTCGGAAAAGCCCTCGTTGCTGCGGCTCTGACGGGCGATGAAGCGGCCCTTGCTGAACATGACGTACAGCGCTATGAAGAACATGAACACACAGATCACCACCACCACCCAGCCGTCGATCGTCAGGTTTTTCATCGTGGCGATGAAGTAGCCAGATTCCTGGCCGCCCTCGGTGGTTTCCTCTTCGTTGAACTTCATGAACTGGCTCGAAGGCCCCTGCGATCCCGCCTGCAAGGCGATCCAGTCGGCGCTGCGAACTTCGCTGGCGAGCTGGATCTCATCGATCTCGCCACGCAGGCCCGCGCCCACCAGCAGATCGGCTGCTGCAACATAGGGCGCGCCCAGGGTGCCCACCGGTTTGCCGTTCACATAGAGCACGGCACCGCTGGCGCCCTGCGTTACCGCCAAGTGCTGCCAACTGTCGGGCGCAAGCGGTGAGGGCGCCCGGGTTGAAGCTTCACCCACCTGAAGGACCGGGATGCCGCCCTCCAGGGTCAGAGTCAGTCCACCACTCTTGAGCAGTTCGCCTTCAGCGGTGTCCGGTTTGAACCAAGCGGAGAAGCTCAGCGCGCTGGCCGCTTCAAGTGCTGCGCTACCCAGCTCGATACCGCCCTCTGCGGCCATTCGCGCGCCCCCTCCCATCAGCCCACTGGCCACGTAGGTGAGGGTTCCGGTGCGCGCATGGTGGGCGCCCGCCGAGCTGTCCTGAGGCAAGCCCGCCTCCTCGCTGAGGTGGAACGTGGCCAGCTGGGCAGCGTCGTACACCGGGGTGGCCAAGCGGGCGGGTGGCTGCGGGTTGCCGTAATACAACCAGATGTGCTGGGGAACGTTCCCCGGCGCCACCTTGGGCACCCGCACCCAGATGAAGGCCAGCTCGTTGAGCACATCGAAGCGCTCAATCGCGTAGGGCAATTCGGTCTTGTCGTCCTCAGCCACAAAGCGGATGTCTGCTCCGCCTTCCATCGTGCTCAGGAAGTCGAAGGTACCGGTGGACAGACGAACCAGCACCGGTGCATCAGACACCTCGGCGGCCAGACCCAGGGGCTGGGCATCGAGCGTGATTTGCTTGCGGATGGTCCACGCCTCGTTCCACCAGGCATGGGCAGACAGCGGCAACAGCAATGCGCAAAGCGCCAAGGCAATGAGTCTTTTCATGATGATTCAAAAAGTTGACAGCGAGCGCCATGCCTCGCACGACATGGGTTCAAGATACGAACGAACTGCGACGTTCGTGTTACAGCGGGTGGGGATTAGCCGTTCGGACTATTCGCCGTAGCCCAACACGTCCACCCGCACGACGGACGGTCGCAACGAAGCTGCAATTTCCTGCGCCGCCTGGGCCGACTCGCTCGCCGCCTGGTTCAAGGCAGCGATGGTTCGGGCCGAGTCGTCGGAACCACCTGTTGCGCCGGACGAAGCCGCTGTGACCGCACTGATGTCGGCCACCGGCGTACCTGCCGACGTACCCGTCACCGAGATGTTGTCGGCCCCCAGCACCACCTGCGCGGCGATGTTGAGGTTGCCGGCCCGGATACCCGCATCGCCTGCATTGACCGTGCCGCGCGGAGCGATCAGGTCCACATCGCCCGCGGGAACGCCGTTGGTGGACAAAGCGCCAATGCCCGAGCCCGAGGCCGCGCCCAGCAGTTCCTGGGTCACGTTGCCCTGCGCGTCGACCTTGATCACCGG
This sequence comes from Burkholderiales bacterium, assembly GCA_038249735.1. Classification (GTDB taxonomy): domain Bacteria; phylum Pseudomonadota; class Gammaproteobacteria; order Burkholderiales; family Burkholderiaceae_C; genus Hydrogenophaga. The sequence goes on along the minus strand of JBBSDB010000093.1, from coordinate 9,170 downwards.
GGGTGGCACGGCAGACGCTGTTTTCTTGCCCTTGCCGGCGTCGATGTCGCCTTCGCTCGACCAGAGCAAGACATCGCCACCGCCCACGGTAAGGATGCGCGACTGGTTCACCAGCATGTCATCGCGGGTGAAGGCCCGAATGTTGCCCGTCTGTGAAGCGATCACGCCCAGGGCGTTGTTGCCCACGTCCACCAGAGCTGCCGGGGTGTTGGCCAGGCCCACCACCAGCCCACCTCCGGGCACCAGCACATCGATGTTGCCGCCGCGTTCGGTCTTGATGCGGCTGGCAAACAGGTTCACGCTGCCCTCGTAGGCGCTGAACTGGCCCTGCGCGTTCTTCTCGCTGATGCCTGGGAACACCAGCTCGAGGGCCGCGTAACCGCGATCGAAGGAGCCCGCGAACTCGCTGCCCTCGCGGTTGGCATCGCGTCCGGTTTCACGCAGCGCGGTGAACACGAATTCGCGCACCCGATCGTTCTGCACCTGGGTCGCCAGCTGCGCCAACGCGGTGACCGCCGCCGCAGCGCCCGCAGCGCCCAGCGAACCGTCGCCTGTGAGCCAGCGGGCCAAGGCCAGGTCCGTTTCGCTCACTGGTCCACCTGCCAGCCTGGCGGACAATCGGGCCAGCGTTCCGGCGGCATCCAGTCCTTGCGGACCCACACCGGCCAACACCTCGATGTTGGCGCCACGCGCAACCAGGTTGGCGTTGTCGAGATCGCCGCGGCTGAGCAGGCCACCCGAGGTACCGAGGTTGATGTTGCGCTGAGCGCTCACGGTAAGCGTACCCTCGCCCCCGATGCGGATCCCGTCGTTGTCGGTACGAAAGAGACCACCCGCGCTGTAGCGCACGTCGCGGCCCGCTGCCACCAAGCTGCGATCGCCGGGGTTGGCGTGCTGGATGTCGAGGTTGAAGTCGACGATGTCGCGCCCTGCCCTTACCTCGCCGGCCTGCGCCAGAGAGAGCGAGTTGGGCGCAAGTCCGCTGGACGCTGCCAGGCTGGAGACTCCCCGCACGTCGCCGGTGACAGCGAACACCCGCGCCACGCTGGTGTCACCGGTGTGCACCGGAAGTGCGCCATGCAAGGCGCCCGGGATCGGGGCAAGCGCCCTCAGCGGGTCATCGACCGGGTTCAGCAGACTGGCCACCGTGGCTGGATCGTTATCGCTCTGTGTCAACGTGGCATTGAGCATCACACCTTGCTGAGCGAGCAAGGCAAGGCGCCCCGATGCCGAAGGCAGGAGGGTGATGTTGTTCCCTGACGCCTGCTGGGCCAGCTTCACGTTGCCCGAGTTGGCCACCATCTCCAGGCTGGGCGGCAGGTAGTTCAGGACAGGCGCGAGCGTTGCCCCGGTCACCGGGAAACTGCTGGCAAACAGAGTGCCGTACACCTGAGCAAGGTTGGCCGTGTTGCCATCCCCATCTCCGCCGTGCAACACGGTGTCGCCGCTCAGACTGATCAGCGTTGCAGCGCTGTCCGCCCCGTACGTCGAGAAGAAACTGGCTCGTTCCCGGGGACGGCCTGGCCCCGTGCCGCTGATGTTCACCGAATCCACGCCGCCGGTCAGTTGTCCGAACGACTGGGGCACGAGCGTGGGATTGATCACTGTGTGCACGTTCACGTCGCCGCGAGCGCGCAAGATGGCCTGGCCATCACCCAGCGCAATCACGGGGTACACCGATCTGCCGAGGATCGCGTTGCCGCTGCCGATCTGCCTGCCCGCCACCACGCGCACGTCACCACCATCGGCAAAGTACTGGCCACTGAGCACATCGTTTCCGGCCTCCACAGAAACGTTGCCGCCTCCGGTGCGCACCAACTGGCTGAGGTCGGGTGTGTTGCCAACCATGCGGCCCTGTGTGGGAGCGCTGGCCGACAGGTTGTTGACATTCGTGCCAGCCTTGATGGTGACGTCGCCGCCACCCAGCGTGGCCACGCCCTGGCGGAACTGGTCAAAGCGCACCCACCAGGCCGGGCTGCCCTGCGAGGCAGCGTACTGGCCGGTGTCATCGAGTCGACCCTGGCGGAAAAGCCATTGGGAATACAGCTGGCTCGACGCCGCTCCTTCCACGTTGCGGCCGGCCTGCAAGCGCACATCGCCACCGCTGTCGGTGAAAGTGGCTGCCTGGCGCGCAATGGGCGAGACGAAGCCCACCAGCGGCGCGCTGGCTCGTCCGGCGGTGTAGACCACCGAGGCATCAGACGCCAGCCGGATGTCGCGCGCAGCCGCCATCTGAATGTCACCACTGCCGGTGCGAACCAGCTTGCCAGCGGCCAGCACCAAATCGCCTGCTGCGCCGGCAGCCGTGTCCATCGGGTTGGCGGCAGTGGCGTCAGCACCTGCCACCAGGCGGTAGCTCCAGGATTGGCCGCCTCGCACCGCGTTGTCCAGCAAGGTAGCCGGCGGGCTGGTGAACGCGGTGCCCGCCAGCGGCGTGGCGTTGCTGAACCCGTCAGACAGGTTGCTGTTGATGTTCAGGTTGCCCTGCGCGCGCAGCGTGAGCACGCCGGCTTCGCCACCAGCCGTGCTGTTGGCGAGGTTCCAGTCGCTCGCCGCCGATCCATTGCCCAGGCTCAGGTTGCCGGTCGAGCGCACCTCGCTGCCCGAGACGATGTGAAACGCCGCATTGCCCGCCTGACCCAGGCGCGTCTTGATGGCGCTCTGGTTGGCTGCATAGGCGGTGTCGTTGGTGTTGATGGTGGTCAGGCTCAGCACGTTGCCGCTGCTGACGCCCGTGGCGTTGAGGTTGTTGATGCCCGCGTAGGTGCGCACAGCTTCCAGGTCGATGCGGTCGGCACCGGTGATCGTGCTGTCCAACGCTGTCACGGCCACATCGTTGCCGCTGCGCTGTGCACGCAGCAACACGCGCCCGGCCTGCCCAACCGCTCCAGCGCTCACGTCGATGGTGGAGCCTGTCCGCAGGTCCAGCGTGCCGCTGCCCGCGCCGATCTCCACACGCCCACCGTCGCCACCGGCTGCGGTGGCAGCAGCGTCCACCCGCGCGCCACTGGCCAACGTCACCGACTGGCCCGCGTAAATACCTACTTGCCCGCCCTCGGCCCCCGTGGCCGACACGGTCCCAGCCACATTGATCGAACCGGTATCGGCGCTGAGGGTGACCTGTCTGGCTCGCACGGCGTCACCGGCCGCCAGATTGATGTCACCGGTGCGGGTGCGCATCGTGCGCTCGCCCGTGAAGCCGCCGCTCTGCAGCGCAGCGCTGATGGCCGAAGCGTTGGCCATGCTGCCCACATCCATGCGTGCGCGCGCTCCTTCGCCGGTCTTGCCGGCGGCATCGGCGGGCGCCTCGCCGATCAGGTTGCCAGCAGCCAGCGTCGTGGTGCCGTTCACCGCATTCACCACCAGCGTGCCACCGTCGGCTGCCACGCCACCCGATACATTCACGCGGCTGGCTGCGTCCAGCACCACATTGCCGTTGCTGCTGTTCAGCGTCACGGTGCCGCCCGCCGTGCCGCGGGTTTCGTCAAAAAAGGCGACGTTGCGGCCAGCCATATTGATGTTGGCGTTAGCGCCCAGCGTCAGGTTGCCGGTGCTGGCGTTCAGGTTGAACCCACCGCTGGCCAGATCGGCCGCGGTGTCGAACGCAATGGCGCCTGCATTCAGCGTCCAGCTCGCGCCCAGTCCGCTGCCGGCGGGCAAAGGTTGCGCTGGCGTGATCGATGTCAATGCCAGCGTGCCGGCGCCGCCGTTTACTGTCTGGCTCGCGCCGCTGTCACCGCCCAGGCGAGCCGTGGCCAGCGCGGTGGGGCTCTGCAGGTCGGTGCTGCCAACCCCGCGCCCGACCACCTGGCCGGCGGTGATGGCCACGTTGCCGAAACTGCCGATGGTCTTGTTGCCTTCGCCGAGCACCAGCGTGTCGGCCTGCAGCACCAGATTGCCGGCACCCGGTGTGCCAGGTGCCGCGTAGCTGGCGCCGGCGCCGTTGGCCAGCGTGAGGCTCGCAGCCCGCAGGTTGGCGGTATCGCCCGCCGCACCCAGACCCCTCAGCCCGCCGCTCTGCAATGAGAGGCTCTGGAGCGTGGGGCGGTTATTCGCATCGAAGCCGCCCACGTCCACGCTGCCATAGACGTCCACGGTCGAATAACTCGTCAGGCTGAAAGCCTCCAGGCCAAGCAGTGCGTTCAGGTCGGCCTGGCTGTAGGTGATGCCGTCCACCGCGCTGGCGGGTGTGCCCAGGCTCACGCGGGCCGCGCCCACACCGAGCTGTCCTGCCACGGCCTGCCCGGCTCTTTGAAACAGCGTGGCGCCGTTGAAGCGCGAGTCTTGCGTGGCATCCAGGGTGATGGCCCTGGATGCTTGCACCAGGCTGCCCGCCTGACCCACGAGCGTGCCGACACTGCGGTCGGGTGAGCCCGTGCGGTTGAACGTGGCCGAGGTGGACGCCGCGCGCACCAGCGCCCCATTGCCAGCGGTGGTGTACGCGCCGGCGTCGCCATCGGCGCCCTGTGCATCGATGGCGCTGCCTGCGCGCAAGGTCACTGTGTCGGTGGCCGCCAGAATCACCTCGCCCGCGCGCAGGGTGGTTTGTGCGTCGTTGGCGAGCGTGACGGTGGCAGCATTCACATTGAGTGAGGTGGTGCCCGCTGCACCACCGCCGGTGCTGCGCGTTGCCCCCAGCAGCAAACTGCCGGCATTCAGAGCGGTCAGGCGCGCCGCATCCAGCACGGTGGCGCTGGGGTCGATGCCCGTGGTGCCAGGGCCGGCGATCACCAGTTCGGGCGCGCTGATGTCAACCGCCACACCGCGACCGCCCGCAGCAGCCGCACCAAGAATGGAACCATCCAGTTCGAGCCGCGATTGCGTGCTGAGGGACAGCAGGCCCGCATCCACCGGCCGGTTGGGCTGGTTGGCAAAGAAAGTCGATGCGGATGCCCGCGTGAATTCGGAACGCTGCTGCACCTGCTCGCGCGTCAGCACTTCGATGCTGCGCCAGTCGCCCTGACGCGGGGCGCTGCTGCGCGAGTCGGTCAGGAAGCCGGCGGCCACGCGAACCCCGTCCTGCCGGGTGAACGCCTGGCCGGGGAACAGCGGCGTGTCGCTGTTCAGGCGCACCGCAAAAGCCCCCGGAAGCAAAGCGTAGTGCGCTGGCAGCAAGGTGTAGGTGCCATCGGGCAAGCCATTCACACCGGAGAGGTACACCGCTTCGCCAATCGCACGGTCCAGCGACTCCAGCGGGTCCGAGGGTGCAAAACCGCTCGCCTGGCCCGGCAGGATGGCGTAGGTCCCGGCATCGCTCAGGATGTCGCGGCTGCCGCCCGGGCCCACCGTGAATTCGTAAGCCTGCAGATCGCCACCACCCGAGACATTGATCTGCGCACCAGGCTTGAGCGCCACGTTGCCACCCTGCAACCGGACCGATTTTTCGGGCAGTTCGGCCAGCACAACCTGGCCGTCGCGGCTGGCGTTGAAGTCGATCACCCAGTCAGTGCCGTTTTGAATCCGGCCCACAGGAATCGTCTGCCCCGGCACACCCGCGACCGAGGTCACGCTGCCATCGGCAAGCACAAGTTGGCCTTGGGCATTGAGTTCGATCTGACCCAGCGGCGCAACCAGGCGACCCGCCTGGGTGATGTTCAGCGCATCTATTCGCACCGAACCCAGTGCGCTGAGCGGTGCTGCCGCTGCTCCAGCCACCGATTCGATACGCACATCGCGACCCGCTGCTGCGATCTGTACTTTGGCCAGGCTGCCTGGCGCCACCACGCCTCCTCGTAACACCAGGTCACCGGTGGTCTCGATCTGAGCCGACCGCGCGAAAGGCCCGCTGGGGTTGCCGTTGGACCCGAGCGCCTGCTGGGTGACGCCATCCAGGCGCATCTGCTCGGTGCCTGTCAACTCGGTGGAGGCCATGCCCTGCAAGCGCAGGTTGCCCGCCAGCTCCACCAGTCGAGCCTGAGCCGACAGCGTGCCGCCATTGGCGGTGCTGCCTGCCGTGCCCACCCGGTTTCTGGTGTCGTAGTTGCCCAGGCGCACCACGTCGGCATTCAACACCACGTTGCTCTGGTCGGTTTCAATGCGCGCCGCATCGAGCTGAAGCTCGGCCAGGGGCCGGCTGCGGCCAGCGCCGAGGTTGAGACCATCGGCCAGGGTGATGCCATCACCGCTGCTGAAACGCAGCCGGTCGAAGCCAGCAGCCTCCAGCGCGTCCGTGCCTATGCGCGCTCGCAGAGCCTGACCCAGCGGCGACAAGAAGGTCTCTGGCGTGAGACCTGTTGGCTGGGGCGCGACTTGGTTGCTCAGCGCCAGGGTACGGGCCTGGGTATCAAAGCCCACCTGACCGTCGAGGCGCGCATTGGTCCCCAGACCCAACTCCAGGGTGCCGTCGCTTTGCTGTGCGGATCCGCCGCGGGCGAGGAACGCCCCGTCGAGCACCAGGCTTTCATCGCCGAACAGGCGCACCGTGCCTGCGTCGCTGCTGCGCTCACGCCCGATGCTGCCACGCTCGTTGAGCTCGTCCAGCCGCACCGGCGCGGCACCCGACACATTCACCAGCGAGCCTTGCCGGGTCACCACAGAACCGTTGAGTGCATCAAGTTGGACGGTGCCGCCATTGCGTACCTGGCCCTCCAGCGTGCCGTCCGTTGCTCTCGCGGTCTGGACCACACCGCTGGCATCAATCACCGCTTGCTGGCCCAGCCACACCAGACCCGGAGAGTTGCTCACCGGCCCCGCCTGAGGATTGCGCAGGAGTTGTGTGGCCGCGATCTGGCCGCCCCGGGCGACGAGCGTGCCCTGCAACTCGACGCGGTTGCGTGCCTCCAGCGCAATCTTGCTGCCCGGGTCGACCTCGACGCGGGCGCCCTGCTCGACGGTCAGATCACCGGTCCCGGCACGCGTGTTTGTGGCCGACAGCAGCACCGAGGCGCCCGCTCGCTCGGTTGGCTCCCGCAGCACCGTGCGGCTGATCTGGTCGAGTGCCGTGCCGCTGGCGCGGGTGATCGCTTGCGGTGTGAGTTCTCGCTGTTGCATCACCGGTGTCACAAGCGTATTGGCCGCCACGGTGAGACGGTCCAGCGCCCGGATGTTGTACTGGGCAAATCCACCCTGGATGAAATCATTCGGCGACAGCCAAAGTGTGTCGGCCTGCGTGGGCAAGGCCCCGCCGATCTGAACGCCGTACGCGCCCAGGGTCAGACTGCCCCCGCGGCCAAAACCCCATGCCGAGAGTTCGGCGCCGTCCAGACCGGCAACGCTGAAACCGGTGACCGTCAGGCTGCCTGCCCGGCCCTGGCGAATCGCTCCCCTGGGATCCACCGCCACCCCCGCGCTCGCATCCATCACCACACCCTCACCGAGGACCACGTTGCCGCGCGAGAGGTACTCGCCCAGGATGGATCCCTCGGCCTGGCTTTGCGCGTTGAGGGAAATCGACCCGCCGTTGATCCTTGCCAGTGCGGTGGCAGCGCCACCGCCGGTGCCCGGTTGACGGTTCTGGAATTCTCCCCGGGCCGTGAGCTGCACGCCCGCGTCCACACTCACCAGGGTGTCAACGGCGCCGACCTGTGCCGAGCGACCGGCGAGCAAAATCTGGCCACCGGGGACATCGATATCGGCCCTGACCGTGACTTCGGGCGCGGTGATGTTGACCCGGCCACCCGGTGCGACGCGCAGCGCATCGCGCACCTCAGCCGCCTGGTTGCTGAACACCGTGAGTTCGGCCACGCCGTCCTTGGCGAGCAGGTCGGCATCGATGGCCAGTGTGGTTCTGAGCGATTCCGGCAATTCGCTGCCAGCGGTAAACCCGCCGGGCAAAGCCTCTGAGTCTCGCGACAGCACGACCCGCTGGTTGATCCTGAAATCGTTGTTGGCCTCGGCGCCCACCGTCAGCCGGGCACCGCGCGGCGCCACGCCGCTGGCGGCTTGCCGCTCACCCACCACGGTGCGGCCTTGTACATCGGCCTGGAAGAAAGCAGGCCCGGCGCTCTGGATGCTCAGGCTGCCCGCATCCTTGCCTTCGGTGTAGGCCTGCACCACCCGCTGGGCGCTGGGCAGCTCGATCACCTCGCGCTCGTTCCAGCGCTGGTAATCCACCACAAAGCGGCTCACGATGCCGCTGTAGCGGGTGCTGGCCACTGCGTCGGCCAGATCCACCAGCTGGCCATTGGCGGCAAGCACTGTGGTCTTGGCCACGCCTTGCTGGAAGGCCACGCTGCCGCCCGAGAGATCGAGCACAGCCCCTTGCTCCACCAGCGTTTCGCCCTGGGAGCGCAGCGCCACCTGCCCTCCTTGGGTCGAGCGCTCGGCAATGCCGCGCTGCAACTGGCCCTGGGAGCTCACCAGGCTGTCGCGGGCGATCAGCGTGTTCTGGCCTGCATCGGCGTTGGCCAGTGCCTGCTCAATGTCGACAAAGGCCTTCTGGCCGCGCAACGGGCCATCCCGGTTCACCGGCGAGTCCTTCAACTCGTCGCCGCGCAGCTCCACTTCCACGGTGTTGCGGGCGGCCGATACCGCCACGCCCTGCAGGCCCGACACGTCGATGCGCGCACCCCGCTCGATGTGCAGCCGAGCGGTGGCAGAGGCACTGAGCGGTGAGTCGACCAGGGCACCACTGGGCGCCAGGGCGGCAAACGGATTGTCCACCGCGGTGAGCACCACATCGGCCGACGGTGCTCGCACCACCGAGCCACTTTTGAGCGTCACGGTCTGGCCCAGCAGGCGCACCTGCGAGGCATCTGCCTGGCCACTGCCCGAGGCGCCATCCACGGTGGCGGTGGCGTCGGTCGTCTCGGGCAAAACCGTGGTGAGGCTACCGGCGCCCAGGGTCAGCTGACCCCCGCGCGAAGATCCAACGCTGCTGGCCACGCCGGTGCGGGTGTCCTTGGCCATCAGGTAAACCGAGCCGTTGGCCACCACCGAGCTGGTGGCGCTCGCCATGCCCTGCTGGTTCACCGCGTAGCCCACCATCGTCACATTGCCGCGCGGCGTGCTCACGCTGCCGATATTCGTGGCGTGGCCCAGCAGGTCGTCCCCCGGATTGCGCAGGCTCACCGCCTGCCCATCGAGTTCGCCGTCCTTCACCTCGGTGTTGGGGCTGGCAAAGCTGTTCAGGCCGGTGGCGCTGTCCACCTCAACCAGCAGGCCACGCAGATTGAGGTCTTCGCTGTCGTCGGCCCGCAAAAAGGCGCGCGTGCCGGCGGCCAGGATCACCT
>JBBSDB010000092.1:0-11582 GCA_038249735.1 Burkholderiales bacterium | reverse complement strand
TCGATGTGTTCAAGCGCCAGGGCCCGCCGCTGCTTGAGCCGCTGCAACTGACCGCTGTGCCCGCCGCGCTGCAGGCCATCCTCACGCCGCGGCTGCGCCGGCCCAGCGCGATGCGCGCGGGCGATGGGCCAGGCCCGCACCTGCCGCCGCACCCTCACCCGGCGTCGCATCAGACCGATCTCCGCCAGTCCACCGAGACCGACCATGCTCTGGTCCGCACTCCTGCTGCACTGCCCCGACGCCGCGTCACCACCCATTGATGCCGCGCGACAGGCGCTGGCGGTCTGGGCGCTGCAGTTCACGCCCAGGGTCGCCGTCACCGACGAAGCGGTGCTCATCGAGGTGGCGGGCAGCCTGCGCCTGTTTGGTGGCCGGCGCGCGCTGGCCGAGCGTTTCTGGGCGCAAGGCCAGCAGCTCGGCGTGCAGCGCATCGCCTGGGCACCCAGCAGCCTGGCCGCGCTGGCGCTGGCGCGTGCGCGCGCCGATCAGCCGGTCCCAGGCGTATCGCTCCAGGCCGCGCTCGACGCCCTGCCGATTTCGGTGCTGAGCGCCGTGCGCCCTCACGCCACCACCCTGGCCCACATCGGCTGCCGCACGCTGGGCGATCTGCGCGCCCTGCCGCGCGGCGGCATCGCCCGGCGCTTCGACCAGGCGCTGTTGCACGCGCTCGATCAGGCTTACGGCCTGGCGCCCGAGGTACACCCTTGGGTCGAGTTGCCCGAAAAGTTTGACGCGCGGCTGGAGCTGATGCACCGCGTGGAAGATGCCAGTGCCCTGCTGTTCGGTGCCCGGCGCCTGCTGCTGCAACTGTGCGGCTGGCTGGCCGCGCGCCACAGCGGCACCACCGCCTTCACCCTGCACTGGGCGCATGACGCCATGCGCTCGCGCGACGCGGGGGAAGGCGGTCACTTGACCATCAGAACCGCCCAGCCCACGCGCGACATCGAGCACCTCACCCGTCTGCTGGCCGAACACTTGGTCCAGGTGACACTCGCCGCCCCCGTGGGCGACCTGCGCCTGAGCGCCGACGAGGTGCGTGCGCGCACCGAAGCCAGTCGCTCTTTCCTGCCCGACACCACCGACCAGGGCGAGGCGCTGCACCGGGTGCTGGAACGTCTGGCGGCGCGCCTGGGGCCGGCGCGCGTGCTGCGCCCGGTGCTGCGGGAAGACCACCGGCCCGAGTGGATGTGCCGCTGGCAGGCCGCCCCACTGGCCCTGCCCCGGCAAGCCACGCCGCGCGCTGAGGGGCCGCAGCCCAGCTTTCTACTGCCCACCCCGCTCAAACTCGCCCTGCGCGGCCACCGGCCCATTTACCAGGGCGAGCTGCAACTGCTGGCAGGCCCGCAGCGGATCGAAGGCGGTTGGTGGGACCGCGTGGCTGGCGCCGCTGGTGACGAAGAACGCACCCGCAATGTCGTGCGCGATTACTGGGTGGCGCTGTCGGAACACGCGGGGGTGCTGTGGGTATTCCAGACTCGGCTGGACGAAGCCCCGGCCTGGTATTTGCACGGGCACTTTGCGTGAACATGAAACACCCTCGCCGCGCTCCGGCCGTCCGGCAAAGCCGGCCCGGCGGTGCCCTGGGCCGGGCTTCCCCTCGGTTTGACATGTTGACTTTGTCGTGCAGTCCTCATTTCAACGATCTCTCAGAGGAAGTTGGTGGGTCAGGTAGCCTCCCATGACGCCACAGCCCCCTGGTATCCCGCCCTACGCAGAGCTGCGATGCCTGTCCAACTTCAGCTTTCTGCGTGGCGCCAGCCGACCGGAAGAGCTGGTCGAACGCGCCAAGGCGCTGGACTACGCGGCGATCGCCCTCACCGACGAATGCTCACTCGCCGGCATCGTGCGCGCACACGTCGCAGCCAAAGAGCAGGGGCTCAAGCTGTTGGTGGGCAGCCAGTTCAAGGTGTTGTGTGACCACCCATTCATACTGGTGGTGATCGCTTGCAATCTCAACGGTTACGGCAACCTGTGCGAGTTCATCACCCGGCTGCGCAGGGCATCCCCCAAAGGCACCTACCAGCTCACGCTGGCCGGCATCCACGCGGCGCTGTTGGCCGACTGCGTGGTGATTGGCGTGCCCGAGCGCAGCCACACCCAGGCGCAGATCGACGACACCGCGCGCTGGCTTTTGCAGCACTTTCTGGGCCGCTGCTGGCTCGGCGTGGAGCAACTGCGCCTCATCGACGACGAGATGCTGCTGCACCGGCTGCGCGAAAGCAGCGCACTCACCGCCGTACCGCTGGTGGCGCTGGGCGATGTGCAGATGCACCTGCGCTCGCGCAAGCCGCTGCACGATGTGCTCACCGCCACGCGCGTGGGCCTGCCGCTCACCGGGTGCGGCCACGCGCTGGCGCCCAACGCCGAGCAGCGCCTGCGCTCGCGCCTGGCTCTGGCGCGGCTGTATCCCGAAGACCTGATGCGCGAGACGCTGCGCATCGTTGAGCGTTGCACCTTCTCGCTCGACGAGCTGCGTTACCAGTACCCCGACGAGGTGGTGCCCGCCGGCGAAACACCGGCCAGCTATTTGCGCCGCCTGGCCTGGGAGGGCGCCGGGCGGCGCTGGCCGCAAGGCGTGCCGGCCTCGGTGCATCACCAGATCGAGCACGAGCTGGCGCTGATCGGCGAGCTGCAATACGAGCACTACTTCCTCACCGTCTACGACATCGTGGCCTTTGCCCGCGCGCAAGGCATTCTGTGCCAGGGGCGCGGCTCGGCGGCCAACAGCGCGGTCTGCTACTGCCTGGGCGTGACCGAGGTGGACCCGGCGCGCACGGCGGTGCTGTTCGAGCGCTTCATCTCCAAAGAACGCAACGAGCCGCCCGATATCGATGTCGATTTCGAGCACGAGCGGCGCGAAGAAGTCATTCAATACCTTTACGCCAAATACGGACGCGACCGCGCTGCGCTGACCGCCGCCGTCATCAGCTACCGACCACGCAGCGCCATCCGCGACGTGGGCAAGGCGCTGGGTTTCAACGAAGACACGCTGAGCCGCCTGGCCAAAGGCATTCACTGGTGGGACGGCAAAGCCATCGATGCCGAACGCCTGGCCGAGGCGGGCTTGAGCGCAGACGATCTCGCGGTGCGCCAGCTGGTCGCACTCACCAGCCAGCTCATGGGTTTTCCGCGCCATTTGTCGCAGCACACTGGCGGCTTTGTGCTCACGCGCGGGCCGCTCTCGCGCCTGGTGCCGATTGAGAACGCCAGCATGGTCGATCGCACCGTGATTGAGTGGGACAAGGACGATCTGGACGCCATGGGGCTGTTGAAAGTCGACGTGCTCGCGCTGGGTATGCTGACCGCCATCCGCAAGTCGCTCGACCTCATTGGCGCACGACAAGGCCATGTGTTCCAGATGCAGGACATCCCGCCCGAAGACGCCGCCACCTACGACATGATCTGTGCCGCCGACACCGTGGGCGTGTTCCAGATCGAGAGCCGCGCGCAGATGAGCATGTTGCCGCGCCTGCGGCCGCGCTGCTTTTACGATCTGGTGATCGAGGTCGCGCTGGTGCGCCCTGGCCCGATTCAGGGCGGCGCGGTGCACCCCTACCTGGAGCGGCGGCAAGGCAAGATGCCGGTGAGCTACCCGAGCGCGGCGCTGGAGCAGGCGCTGGGCCGCACGCTGGGCATTCCCATCTTTCAGGAGCAGTGCATGCAGATCGCCATCCTGGCCGCTGGCTTCACGCCCGGCGAAGCCGACGGCCTGCGTCGCGCCATGGCAGCCTGGAAACGCAAGGGCGGCCTGGGCAAATACGAACGCCGCCTGATCGATGGCATGACGGAGCGCGGCTACACGCCCGAGTTTGCGCAAGGCGTGTTCGAGCAGATCAAAGGCTTTTCCAGCTACGGATTTCCCGAAAGCCACGCCGCCAGCTTCGCGCTGCTGGTCTACGCCAGCTGCTGGATCAAACACCACCACCCAGCCGAGTTTCTGGCCGCCATGCTCAACAGCCAGCCACTGGGTTTTTACACGCCCAGCCAATTGGTGCAAGATGCCAAACGCCACGGCGTTGAGGTGCGGCCTGTGAACGTGATGGGCAGCGATTGGGATTGCACGTTGGAGGAGACCGGCGATGTCAGGACGTCCGAGCTTGCCCACTCCTCCGTGCTTCCTCAACCTGCCCAGCCCTGCGTCCGCTTGGGTCTGCGCCTGGTCAGCGGCCTTTCGAAAGACGCCGCTGAGCGCATCGCCGTCGCGCGAGCCGAGCATCCGTTTCAAGACGCGCAAGACCTGGCCCACCGCGCACAGCTTGACCAGCAAGCCATGCGCCAACTCGCCGCTGCTGACGCGCTGCAATCCCTGAGCGGTCACCGCCGTCAGCAGGTTTGGGACGCCGCTGCGCTCAAACCTGCACCCTCTTTGCTTGTGCATGCGCCGGTAGAAGAGGACATCTTGGAACTCGCCGAGGCGCCCGAAGGAGAAGCCATCGTGTGGGACTACGCCGGCCTGGGCCTCACCCTGCGCCGCCACCCGCTCGCGCTGCTGCGCCCGTTGCTGCAAAAGCGCCGCCTGCAGACCGCCGAAGAACTGCAACACGCGCCCAACGGCCGGCTGGTGCGCCATTGCGGCATCGTCACCCTGCGCCAACAACCCGAGACCGCGCACGGCGTGGTGTTCGTCAGCCTGGAAGACGAGACCGGCGTGGTGCAGGTCATCGTCTGGAAAGCGCTGCGCGAACGCCAGCGAGCCGCGCTCACCCGCTCACGCCTGCTCGCTGTCTACGGCACCTGGCAGCGCGAAGGCGAGGTGAGAAACCTGATCGCCGGCCACCTGGAAGACCTGACGCCGCTGCTGGGCCGGCTGGTGGCGGGGAGGAGCCGGGATTTTCATTGAGACTGGGATGGGCGAGCCAGGCACGGGTGAGAGGTGCATGGCAACGTGGCGTTGGATCGCCCCGGCGTTGCGCAGAAGATCGTTATGGATTTCGATGAGAGAACTTGATGTACTTGCTGTAGAACGGAAGCGCCATGATTGCAACGCCCACGATCACGAGAAAGGCGGAAGCCGCCACATGGTGTTTGGCACTGCCGCGGGACGGCAGGAGCACCATGGATTCTGGGGACACCGCAAGGGCGCTGAGCATCAGGGCAACGCCTCCAATCAGCGTGAAGGTTTTCAGCAGCCTCTGGACGACGGCCTGTCCATCAAAGACTCTCTCGATGCAGAGATAGAGAGCCACATACACAAACGGAACGAAAAAAAAGCCAGGCCCGAAAAACGAAATGAGGGCGTTCATGTTCGATACCCATTGGCGCGGCGAAGGTGCAGGAATCGAATCATTCTAAGAGCCGACGGTGGCCGTGCGCTGCGCTTGCTCCATCTCCAGGGGCAGGGTGTGCTGTCCCCTCAATCTTGTGGGACTGGTGCGGGTTCATGGCCCACAACACTTGGCACAACTCGGCCAACACTCCCGGCTGGCAAAACCCGCTCAAGCGCTCAGCACCAAGTCCGCCAACGCCTGCAGCCGCTGATGGGCCTCGCTCTCGCGGTCCAGCGGCAGGTTGCGTTTGGCGCTCAAGTAATGGGTGGTAAACACGTCGAGGTAGGCGGCGAGCGTGTCAGCGGCGTGGGGCTCGTCGGCCAGCGCGAGGCACTGCGCGGCCACCTCGGCGGTGCAGAAATGGTCGGTGCGCGACGCGCGCCGCAGGCGGTAGTTGGAGGAGGTGCCGGGCTGCAGGCTGAGCACCGGCAGGCGGTCGAGATACGGGCTCTTGCGAAACATCTTGCGCGCCTCGGCCCAGGTGCCGTCGAGCAAGACAAACAGGGGGCGCCGGGCTTCGGGCCATTCACCCGACACCTTGATGTCTGCTGCTGGCACCAGCTGCGTGACCACGCGAGAAGGCTCGGCGAACTCGCCAGGGAACACCAGGTGGGGTTGCCACTGCGGATCGGCCAGCAAAGTGAGCAAGGCCGGATCGACCGCGGTGCGTGACCAGCCGAAGGCGAAGGTGTCGCGCACCAGATCGGCCACCAGCCAGCCGGTGTTGCTGGGCTTGATCGCCTCGATGTCGCCCATGATCAGGCACACGCCGGCACGCGTGGGCAGCACCGGGCGCAGCGCACACAGGCAGTGGCTGGCCACGAGACGACAGCCCGGGCAACGACCGCCGCCCGAGCCACGCGCCACGAACGGCTTGGCGCTGGCCGCCAGTCGCGCCGCGCGCAGCCGGGCCACCGCGTGGGCGGGGGCAGAAGCGGGGGCAAAAGAAGGGTCGGTCAACATGCGGCAGGTCGGAGAACACAGGCAGGGCGCCAGCGGGCAATGTAGCCCGACGCGGTACCATGACTCGGCAGGCGGCCATGGACGCAACTGCCCGATGCCCCACCCACTGGCCCTTGACAACGCCCACCCCCGGTTTCATGCCCCTTTCCGAACTTGTCATCTGGTCCGCCATGCTCGGCGGGCTTATGACCATCCTGGCCATGGCGATCGTCGATGGCCTGCACCAGCGAACGCCGGGAGCGCTGCGCAACCTCGTGTTCGTGCTGGTGACCGGCACCAGCTGCGTCGTCATGACCGGCCTGCCCGAGGCGCTGCTGCCCGGCCTGCCGGCGCACTTGGTGATGGTGCTCAAGGCGGGCCTGGGGCCAACGGCGGGGGCGCTGGCGCTCTACTTTCTGGGCAACTGGCTCGGCGGCATCCGCGAAGATGTCTGGGTGCACCGCCTCACGGTCTGGGGCGGCGGCGTGTTGCTGGGCGTGGCGATGTTGCTGGCGCTGGTGGCGGCGCAGCTGCCCGCCGAGCGCTTTGTCGACTTGCTGTGGCTGGTGGCGGCGGTCAACATGGTGCCGGCCGCGCTGGCGGTGGTGGTGGTGGTGCGCAGCGCGGTGCTGGGCGATCCGCTGGCACGCTGGATGAGCGTGGCGATCGTCTGCCTCGTGCTGATGGTGGCCGGTCTTTACATGAAAGGTCTGGGTGTGGCCTGGATGGGCACCGGGCTGCACCTGCTGACCGCGGTGGCATCGGTCACTTTCTTTCTGGTGGCCACGGTGCTGGTGCTGCTGCGCACGCGGCAGATCCGCCTGCTCAGGCGGCTGATGCGGCTGGAGATGGGCGCCGAGCCAGCGACCGGGCTGCCCACCGGCAGCGCCTTGCTCTCGCAGATGGAACACAGCTTCTGGCGCACGGCGCGGCGCCATGGGCGTTGCAGCGTGATCTGCCTCTACCTCTCCAACCTCTACGAGATAACCGACTCGGACACGCAGCAGATCGATGGCCAGATCCTGGTGGCGCTGGCCGCGCGCATCCGCCGCGCCGCCGGCTTCCGCTGCCTGGTCGGGCTGTACCACCCGCGCTGCTTTGTGGTGGTGATGGGCTCGGAACGCGCCGAAGAGCCGATCGCCGACACGGTGGCCAACTTGCGCGCGCTGGCCGAAATGCCCTTGGCAGTCACCGCCGAATGGCAATTGCAGCGCAGCTTTGTGCCGCAAATCGGTGTCGGCGTGGTCACCATCGACCCCCGCAAGGCCGACCCGCTCAAGGTGCTGAACCAGGCCGAGCACATGGCCTTGCTGTCGGCACGGCCACGGGCCAGCAGCGCCCACTCCACCGGTGTCAGCACCACGCCCGCGGAACTGTGCTGACCGCCCGCTTCCACCAGCGCCCCGACACCGAACTTTTTTCCAGACCACGCAACCCATGACCGAAACAGTCAGCGGTCCCTCGGCGATCCGCGGTTACCACGCCCATGTGTACTTCGATGCCAGCAGCCTCGCGCAGGCGCGCGCACTGTGCGAAGCCGCCGCGCAGCGCTTCCATCTGGCCATGGGCCGGGTGCACGAAAAGCGGGTGGGCCCCCACCCCGACTGGAGCTGCCAGCTCGCGTTCACGGCCGAACGCTTTGGCACCGTGGTGCCCTGGCTGGCCCTGAACCGCAACGGGCTGATCGTCTTCGTCCACCCCGAAACCGGCGACTACCTGGCCGACCACCGCGACCACGCCATCTGGCTCGGCGCCTCACGGCCGCTGGACCTGCGCATGTTCGGCTGGCCCTCGCCCACCTGAGCCATCTGCCCACAAGACAACGCGATGTCCGGCGTGCCGAGCTTCCCCATCAACCAGCGCGAGACCCCAGCGCTCAGACTTCGGCCGGTGAACGCGGGCGTGTTCAGCGTGCACGGTCCCGATGGCGTCCACCTGGGCAATCTCAAGCAGATCGGCTCCAGCTGGAAATTCAAAGCCTTGGGGCACGATGCCCAGGGGCAGGTGGAGCCCGGCGGCGGCCCGCTGACCGATGGCCACAATGCGGTGTTCGCTGCCCCCGACGAAGCGTCGGTCAATGGCGCACTCGCGCGGTTGCTCGCGCAAAACCCGTAGCACATCACCCAGTCCGTCACCCGAACTTTTCCCCTTCCCTGCCCCAGGGCAACACCAAGCCTCCACACCCCATGCTCGCCAATCTCACCCCCTTCTTGCTGCACTGGGCCATTACCGCCACCTCGCTCTGGGTGGCCGGTCATTTGTTCAAGGGCGTGCGCTTTGACAGCACTTCGGCGCTGGTGGTCTCGGCCCTGCTGCTCGGCCTGGCCAATGCGGTGGTCAAGCCGTTGCTGGTCTTTTTCACACTGCCGCTGACGCTGCTCAGTTTCGGCCTGTTTTTGCTGGTGATCAACGCGCTGATGCTGCTCTTGGTGGCGAAGCTGGTCGACGGTTTTCGACTCACCGGTTTCTGGACAGCGTTCTGGGCAAGCACCTTCATCGCGCTGCTGAGCTGGGTGCTTGGGTCGTTCGTGCTCGGTGGCACACCCGAGTTCACCATCCAGACCGCACCCTTGCCGGGCCGGGTCTGGCTGTGAGCGCCAGTTTGGCGCGTGACAGGTGAATGACATCCACCGCATTTCTGACCGCTTCGGGGAGCCCCGAATCTGAGAGGGAGGTCAGCACAAACCCTGTGCGGGCTCGACAAATCGCCTGAGCTGCGTATGCTGGCGTTTTTGACCCACCTCAAGAGGAGACAGGAATGCACAAGATCCATTGGACACTCGCCCTGGCCGGCACCGCTTTCGCTTTGAGCTTGACGGGTTGTGCGGGACAGCACCACGCACATGGTGGCATGCACACTGGTGGGCCGATGGCGCCCAATCCCGCCGCCACCGCGCCGGCCCAGGTCACCGCCAGCACGCCCGCGCTGAGCTCGGGCTACCAGAAAGTGGCGGCGCCTGCGGGTGCGCGGGTGTATTTCGCCAACCTGCGCAACGGCATGGCGGTGAGCAACCCGGTCACGGTGGTGTTTGGTCTGGATGGTATGGGCGTGGCACCCGCAGGGATGGAGCGAGCGGCCACTGGCCACCACCATTTGCTGATCGATGTCAACGCCTGGGACAGCAACGCACCGCTGCCCGCCACCGACAACATCCGCCACTTCGGCGGTGGCCAGACCCAGACCACACTCGATCTCAAGCCAGGGCAGCACACCCTTCAACTGGTGCTGGGTGACCAGAATCACATTCCGCACCACCCGGTGGTGATGAGCGATCGCATCACCATCACGGTGCGCTGAAACGCCGACGCTCCAGTTTTTTTCAGCCCACTGACCGCCAGGAGACCTCGACATGAAATCTGTTGCCGAACTGCTCAAAGAGCGAGACGGGCCGCTTTGCACCGTCGCACCCGACGCATCGGTGTTTGAGGCTTTGCAGATTCTGGCGAAAAACGACATCGGCGCTCTGCCGGTGGTGGAGGGTGACAAGCTGGTCGGGATCGTCTCCGAGCGAGATTACACACGCAAGATCGCGCTTCAGGGGAGGAGCTCGCGCGACTGTTTGGTGACCGATATCATGACAAAAGAGGTGCTGGTGGTGACACCGATCACGCGAGCTCGCGCGTGCATGGCCCTCATGAGCAGCAAACACATTCGCCACCTGCCGGTGGTGGATGGCGACAAACTGATCGGCATGATCTCCATCCGCGACATCCTTGACGCGGTGATTGCTGACCAGGCAGCCACCATTGAGCAGCTGGAAACTTACATCCACTCCTGAGGGAAGGCCAGCTCAGGGGGCAGCGCTGCGTCAGTGAGTCGGCACCAAGAAGTCTTTGCTGATCCGCACACCCAGCTCGTTGATGCGGTCCAGGAACTGGGTCAGAAAGGCATGCAGCCCGGTGGCCAAGATCTCGTCGATGCGCGCGTACTGAAGGTCGGCCTTGAGCTTGCCGGCGCGGCGTTGGGTTTCGCCCGAGTGGTCGTTGGAGACGGTGTTCAGGCGGTCGACCACCTCGTTGACGCAGGCTGACATGCTGCGCGGCATGTCAGCGCGCAGGATGAGCAACTCGGCCACCTTGAGCGGCGTGATGACGTCGCGGTACACCTTGCGGTAGACCTCGAAGGCGCTCACGCTTCGCAAAATGGCGCTCCACTGGTAAAAGTCGAAGTCTTCTTCCATGGCGGCCGCATCGCTGGTGTGGTCCTGGTAGGCGGCGTGGTACTTGACGTCGAGCAGGCGCGCGGTGTTGTCGGCGCGCTCCAAAAAGGTGCCCATGCGGTAGAAATGAAACGCATCGTCGCGCAGCATGGTGCCAATCGCCACGCCACGCGAGAGGTGCGAGCGAAATTTGACCCACTCGAAGAATTGGCTCGGATCGCGCTCGAAGCTGTTGCCTTTGAGCATGCGCGAGAGCTCCAGCCAGGTCTGGTTTTGCGTTTCCCAATACTCGGTGGTCAACGTGCCTCGCACAGCACGTGCATTCTCCCGCGCGGCACGCAGACATGACGCGATGCTCGACGGGTTGCGCTCATCGCGCACCATGAAATCGAGGACATTGCGCGGCGTGATCTCGGCGCCGTACTTCTCGGTGTAGGTCGGCATGAGTTCGCTGATGCTGAGCAGCCCCTCCCAACCAGCCTGGGCCTCGTGGCTGGACTGCGGCAGCAGCGACGTCAGGTAGTTCACATCGAGCAAGCGAGCGGTGTTCTCGGCGCGCTCGGTGTAGCGGGACATCCAGAACAAATGGTCAGCGGTGCGTGAAAGCATCAAGGTCTCCTGCGTGCAGCGCGAAAAGCGCTGCGAATAAAAGGGTGCAGCTGGTGCGTGCGGGGGATCGTTATTCCAGGGCACCGCGGAACTGGCTTTGCCAGGCCGCCAGTGCCGCCCCTGGGGGTGACGCGAAGCGGCGCGGGGGGGGTTTATTCGAGCACCCACGTGTCCTTCGTCCCCCCGCCCTGTGACGAGTTGACAACCAGCGAGCCTTCCTTGAGCGCGACCCGGGTCAGACCGCCAGGCACCATCTGCACCTCGGTGCCCGAGAGCACAAACGGGCGCAGATCGATGTGGCGCGGCGCGATGCCCTCTTTCACATAGGTGGGGCAGGTCGACAGCGACAGCGTGGGCTGGCCGATGTAGCCATCGGGCTTGGCGAGGATGGCCTGGCGAAAGTCTTCGATCTCGGCTTTCGTCGACGCCGGGCCCACCAACATGCCGTAACCGCCAGCGCCGTGCACTTCCTTGATCACCAGATCCTTGAGGTTGTCCAGCATGTACTTCAGATCGTCGGGTTTACGGCCCATGAAGGTCGGCACGTTGCTCAAAATGGGTTTCTGACCGAGGTAGAACTCGATCATCTTGGGCACGTAGGGGT
>JBBSDB010000091.1:0-11684 GCA_038249735.1 Burkholderiales bacterium | reverse complement strand
TGGCCAGTGGTCTCACCGCCGCTCTGCAGCGGTCGCGCCAGCAGCGTCACGGCGGGCAGCGTGCTGGAGAGTTGCAGCGCCGTGGTGCGCAGCGGGTCGGCCCGCGCCACGCCGGGCGTGGTCTCGATCGCGCGCACCAAATCAGGCGGCAGCGTGGCGCCCTCGGCCGAGCCGCCCGCTGCCGCGCGCACATACAGCTGCGCGGGCAAGATGCCATCGAGCCACTGCGTGACCGAGTCGCGAAAGCTCGCCACCATCACGGTGAGCGCGACCGACAAGGCCAGGCTCGCGACCACGCCGCTGGTGGCGACAGCCGCGGTTTCGCGCAGCCGCCGCGAGCGCTCGACCGCGAGCATGGGCAGGGCGCGCGTGGCCCCCAGCGGTGCCAGCCAGTTCAGCAGCCAGCCCACCCCCAGTGGCAGCGCAGCGATGCCGCCGACCAGCAGCAGCCCGACCGAGAGATAGGCCGCCAGCGGAATGCCGCCCACCGGTGGTGCCCAGGCCAGGGCAGCGGCCAGCGCCATCAGGCCCAGCGCCAGCGTGTGACGCCGCCCACCCGGCGCCACCGGCGCGCCCAGACCTTTGAGTGCGAGCGCCGGCGCCATGCCAGCCACGGCGCGCGCCGGCCACCAGCCGCCCACCACGGCAGCCACCGTGCCCAGCGCGCCGTAGAGCAGTGCCGCGCCCCAGCTCCATTGCAACGGCGGCGCCTCGCCCGAGAAGTAACCACCGCCCAGATCGCCCCCGAGTAGGCCCAACGCCAGCGCGGCCAACGCCGTGCCCAATGCCACACCGAGGGCGCTGCCCAGGGCACCCAGCAGTGCCGACTCGGCCAGCACCAGCTTCAGCCGCTCGCGCGCCGACAGGCCCAGCACGCCGAGCAGCGCAAACTGCTGCGACTTGCGCGTCACCGACAGCGAGAGCACAGAAAACACCAGAAACGCGCCGGTGAACAGCGCCACCAGCGCCAACACGGTGAGGTTGACCCGGTAGGCGCGCGACAGGTTGCTCACCCGCTCGCCCGCCTGCTCGGGCCGGTGAGCGAACACGGTGGGTGGCAGCGCCAGCGCGGCGAGCAGGGTGTCGGCATCGGTGCCCGGCGACAAGCGCAGGTCGATGCGGCTGAGCTGGCCCGTGCGCGCCATCAGGTCTTGCGCCGCAGCAATGTCCATCACCAGGAGCGGTGCGCCGGGCGCGTTCACGCTGCCGGCCACGCGCAGCGTGACGAAGCGCAGCCCGGCCTGCACCTGCAGGGTGTCTGGCTCGCCCAGCGCCAGACGCGCCGCCGGGTTGAGGTAGACCGCATCGGGCGCAAACAGATCCAGGCGCCGCGCGCCGGCCCGGTTGGCGTCAGCGCGAGGCATCAGTGCAGGCGAGACGCCGGCCACCGAGAGCGCGTCCACCCCCACCAGGCGAAGCTTCACTGGCGCAACTCCCGGTAGGCGTGCGGTGGTGGGCAAATCGAGCACTGGGCTGGCAAGCGCCACGCCCGGCTGCGCTGCCACGCGATCCAGCAGGACGTCGTCCAGCAGGCCCTGGCGCGCGCGCAGCTCCAGATCGGGCTGGCCGTTGACCGAACGCACCGCGCCAGCGAACTCCGACAGCGCCGAGGCGTTGATCAAATGCACGGCCAGCGCCAGCGCCACGCCCAGCATCACCGCGACCACCGCCGAGGCATTGCGCCAGGGGTGGTGCAGCAGTTCCTGCCAGGAGAAGGTTTTGAGCAAAGCGAGCATGTGGACGCAGCTTATCGCCTGCGCAGCGTGAGCCCGGGCGTCGGTGGCGATGCCCCCGCCGGGCGATCCGGTCCGCACCCGCCATCTCTCTACCGGCGGCGGGCGTAGCATGGACGCAGCGCTTGCCCACCCTCGGGCACGCCGCTGACCAGCGCGCCTCTGCGCTGCACGCTCTGGGTTTTGGCCCTGCGTGAACGCCAAAGGAACCCCATGGTCCGCATCCAACTGTCCATTGACCTGAGTTACCAGATTCAGAGTCCGCCCGGCGCCGATTTCATCTTCAACATCCAGGCGGCGCACATGCCGCAGCAGACCGTCGTTTGGGAACAGCTGGGGGTTAGTCAGCCGGTGACCCTGCTCAGCCACACCGACCCCGCCACGCACACCCGCTATCTGCGCTTTACCGCGTTGCCCGGGCCGCTGCAGGTTCGCTACGGCGCGTCGCTGGACATCACCCATCACGAGGCCGCGCCCGAGTATGTGAACGAGACACCGGTGGCGCAGTTGCCCCCCGAGGTCTTGATCTACCTCTACCCCAGCCGCTACTGCCAGTCCGATTGCCTGACCCAGCAGGCGATACAGCTGTTCGGCCACCTGCCTAGGGGCTACACCCGCGTGATCGCCATTCGCGACTGGGTGCGCTCCCAGGTCACCTTTCAGTCCAACACCAGCAACTCCATGACCTCGGCGCTGGAAACATTGAGCGCGCACTTTGGCGTGTGCCGCGACTTCGCTCACTTGATGATCGCCATGTGCCGCGCCCTGTGCATCCCGGCGCGCTTCACCACCGCGATCGATTTCGGCGCCGATCCAGCGCTCGGGCCGACCGACTTTCATGCCTATGTCGAGGCCTATCTCGATCACCGCTGGTACATGTTCGACCCATCGGCCACCGCGATCCCCATGGGATTTGTGCGCATCGGCACCGGGCGCGATGCCGCCGATGTCGCGTTTGCCACCATCTTTGGCGACGTGAGCACGCAGGCGCCGGTGGTGACGATCTCAGCGCAGACCAACCCGCAGGCCGGGTGGGACATGCCGGTGCACCGCAGCCAGGCGCTGTCGACCGACCGGGGGTAGCCCGGCGCTGAGCGCGCTGCTCGATTCGCCTGCGCTGTTTGCCATGTGGCAGCCTGAGGTCTAGAATATAAGTAATTACGCAATTACATAAATTCTCGACCGATGCCAACCACCCGTTCACCAGGCGGTACGCCCAAGCGCCCGACCGAACAGCGCCAGGCCAGTCTGGTGCAGGCTGCCGTTCGGCTCGCGGCCGAGCGCAGTCCGGCAGAGGTGACCACGGCCGACCTGGCCCAGGCGGTGGGCATCACCCAGGGCGCGGTGTTTCGCCATTTCCCGAGCAAGGAAGCCGTGTGGCTGGCGGTCCTGGAATGGACGGCGGACACCTTGCTGGGCGAACTGCGGGCCGCAGCCGAGACCGGGTCACACCCTCTGGCTGCCTTGCAGGCGGTCTTCAAGGCACATGTGGATTTCGTGATTCGCCATCCCGGTGTGCCGCGCCTGATTTTTCAGGAACTGCAGCACGCGGGTGACACGCCGTTGAAAGCCCAAGTGCGCGCCCTCATGCAGCGCTACCGGGCGCTGGTGATTGGGTTGCTGGAGCAGGCACGCGAGCAAGGCCATTTGCTGCCGCAGGCCGATCTGGAAGCAAGCACCGTGCTCTTCATCGGCTCGGTGCAGGGTCTGGTGATGCAGGCGCTGGTGAGTGGCCAGGTGGCGGGCATGGCGCTGCTGGCGCCGCGTGTGTTTCGCCATTTCTTGTACGGGTTTGCCCGTGAGCAGACGCCCTTCACACCTGGGCAAGCGCCTGTCGACATGGAAAGTACCATCGCATGAAATTCAATCCCCTGTGGACGCGGCGCATGGGTCTTGGCCTGCTCGCACTGGCCCTGCTGGCCGCGATGGCCTTTGTGCTCACGCGCACCGGGCCGCTGGCCCCAACCAAGATCACCGTGATGGAGGTGGCCGCGGGGCGGCTGCAACCGTCTATCTTCGGCATCGGCACGGTGGAGGCGCAGCGCAGCGCGCTGATTGGCCCCACGGCGGCTGGGCGCGTGTTGTCGGTGCGGGTGGACGTGGGCGATGCGGTGCAGGCGGGTCAGGTGCTGGCCGAAATGGATCCGGTCGATCTCGATCAGCGGCTGGCGGCGCTGACCGCGTCGATGGCGCGGGCGGCCAGTGTGGAAGCGGGCGCGCAGGCGCAGCTGGCCGACGCCACGGCCCGCCAGCAGCTGGCGGCCATCAACGCCCAGCGCAACCAGGCGTTGGCCGATCAGAACTTCATCAGCGCAGGCGCTTTGGAAGCGCGTCAGCAGGAAAAGCTCTCAGCCAATGCCGCTGTGCAATCGGCGCAGGCGAATCTGCGTGGCCAGGGTCAGGAACGCGCGCGCCTGGTGGCCGAGCGGCAGGCGCTGGCCCAGCAGCGCAACAACGTGCGGCTGGTGGCGAGCACACCCGGCCTGGTGGTGAGCCGCGAGGCCGAGCCCGGCTCCACCGTGGTGGCGGGTCAGGCGGTGTTGCGGCTGGTCGACCCGGCCAGTCTGTGGGTGAAGGTGCGGGTGGATCAGGGCCGCTCGGCAGGCTTGGCGGTTGGCCTGCCGGCGCAGATCGTGTTGCGCTCACGGCCGGCGGCGCCGGTGCCGGGCCGGGTGGCGCGCGTTGAGCTGGTGGCTGACAGCGTGACCGAAGAGCGGGTGGCGCAGGTGGCGTTTGACAGCCTGCCGAGCGGCGTGGCGATGGGCGAGCTGGCCGAGGTGACGCTGGCTTTGCCGCAGACGCCCGAGACGCTGGTGCTGCCGAACGCCGCCATCCAGCACTGGCAGGGCGAGACCGGCGTCTGGCGCCTGCGTGACGGCGAGCCAGAATTCGCACCAGTTCGCTTGGGCGTGCGCAGTTTGGACGGTCAGGTGCAGGCACTTGAAGGTTTGGAGCCCGGCGATACGGTGGTGGTTTACAGCGCCAAGGCCTTGAAGCCCGGCGCGCGTGTGAGCGTGGTGGATGCGCTTGTGAAAGCGCCCGGCGGAGCCATCCCATGATCAACCTGGCCGCACGCGACATCCTGCACGGCTGGGGCAAATTCGCGCTCACCGGCTTGGGCCTGGGCCTGCTGATCGGCGTCACGCTGACCATGGCAGGGGTGTACCGCGGCATGGTGGACGATGCACGCGCGCTGCTGAGCAACAGCGGCGCCGATCTGTGGGTGGTGCAGCAGGGCACGCAAGGCCCGTACGCAGAAGCGTCCAGCCTGAAAGACGACGCGGTGCGCGGGCTGCGCGGCATGCCCGGCGTGGCGCGTGCGGCCAACGTGACCTACTTCACCATGCAGGTGCAGCGCGAGGCTGCCCATGGGGCGGGCGAGGTGCGCGCCATGGTGGTGGGCATCGAGCCCGGCCTGCCGGGTGAGCCGGGTTATCTGGTGGCCGGGCGCCAGCTCACACGCGGCCACTTTGAGGCGGTGGCCGATGTGCGCACCGGTTTTGCGTTGGGCGAGCGCATCCAGATCCGGCGCCACCGCTACACGGTGGTGGGGCTGACCCAGCGCATGGTGTCCTCCGGTGGTGACCCGATGGTTTTCGTGCCGCTGAAAGACGCGCAAGAAGCGCAGTTCCTGAAAGACAACGACGCGATCGAAAACGACCGCGCGCGCCTGGCCGCCAACCCTGTTTTCAACCGCGCCGGTGTGCCCGGCCTGCTGGGTGCTGTGCAGGCGTTGCAAACCAGCAGCCGCAATGTGAACGCGGTGCTGGTGCAGTTGCAGCCGGGCTGGGGCGCCGAGGAAGTGGCCGAGCCGATCCGCCGCTGGAAACACCTGGCCGTGTTCACCCGCGCCGGCATGGAAGAGATTTTGGTGGCCAAACTTATTGCCACTTCGGCCAAACAGATCGGCATGTTCCTGGCCATCCTGGCGGTGGTGAGCGCGGCCATCGTGGCTTTCATCATCTACACCATGACCATGGGCAAGATCCGCGAGATCGCGGTGCTCAAGCTGATCGGCACACGCAACCGCACCATCGCCGGCATGATCCTGCAACAGGCCATGGGGCTGGGCCTGATCGGGTTTCTGATTGGCAAAATTTCGGCCACCGTCTGGGCGCCGATTTTTCCCAAGTTTGTGTTGCTGCTGACCGAAGACGCGCTGACCGGTCTGGTGGTCACACTGGTGATCTGTGCCCTGGCCAGCACGCTGGCGATCCGGGTGGCGCTCAAGGTGGATCCTGGTGAGGCGATCGGATGACCATGAACAACACGCCAAAACCCAGTCGCGGCGGCGGCATCTTGATAGAGGGCCTGCGCAAGGTCTACGGCCAGGGAGACACCGCCGTCGAAGCGCTGAAACACGTGAACATGCAGGTGAGCCCGGGCGAGGTGGTGGGTCTGGTCGGGCCGTCGGGTTCGGGCAAGAGCACGCTGCTCAAGTGCCTGGGCGCCATCATCGAGCCCACCTCGGGCCGCATGACGCTGGGCGACGAGGTGATTTACGACAACCGCTGGCTCACGCCCGACCTGCGCGCGCTGCGGCGCGACCGCATCGGCTTCGTGTTCCAGGCCCCGTACCTGATTCCCTTTCTGGATGTGACCGACAACGTGGCCTTGCTGCCCATGCTGGCTGGCATGCCCAACGCCCAGGCCCGGGCGAGGGCGCTCGAACTGCTGACCGCGCTGGACGTGGCCCACCGCGCCAAGGCGCAACCCTCGCAACTCTCGGGCGGCGAGCAGCAGCGGGTGTCGATCGCCCGTGCGCTGGCCAACAGGCCGCCGGTGATCCTGGCCGACGAGCCCACCGCGCCGCTGGACAGCGAGCGCGCCCTGGGCGTGATGCGCATCCTCAACCGGATGGCGCAGCAATCGCAGACCGCGATCATCGTGGTCACGCACGACGAGAAAATCATTCCCACCTTCAAGCGGATCTACCACATCCGCGATGGGCAAACGGTGGAAGAGGCGGGTGAAGGCCTGAGCCTGGAGCGACCCAACGGAGTGGTCGTGGCTTGACACCGCATGTGAAGGAGTGAACATGTCAACCGATTCAACCGGTCGTGGCCTGAAGGTGTTGTCGGTGCTGGCCATCGTGTTCGGTGCACTCACGGTGTTCAGCGGCGGCCGGGCGCTGTTTGGTGGACCCGAGGCGCAGGCGGCGGTCGGTCAGGCGGTGGATTTTGTGCTGTGGTTCAACTTCCTCGCGGGCTTTGGCTATGTCGCGACCGGCCTGGCCTTGTGGCGCGGCTGGCGCTGGGGAGCGCTCGGGGCTGTCTTGCTTGCGGTGTCCACCGCGGTGATCGCGACCGCGTTCGCCTGGCATGTGGGGCAGGGCGGTGTGTTTGAACCCCGCACCGTGGGCGCGCTGGGTATGCGTCTCGGGTTCTGGCTGCTGGTGGCGTGGTGGGCCAGCCGGCTCTCTGCACGCTGACCTGCGAGGGCTGGTCCGGGCTATGGCCTAATAGCGGGGTTTCAAACCTCTCTCTGGAATTCGCCATGGGCAACAAAATCGTCACCGAAGCCGACCGCAAGCGCACCCCGCGTCCGACCCCTGTCGCAGGCGTGTCCCTCACCTCTCCTGGCCGTGGCCAGCGCGTGAGCTTGGAGCGCGGCGTGGCCACACGCAGCAAGAAGAACCCGGGCAAGCGCTCGAAGAAAGGCGGTTGAGCGCTGCGGGCACGGCAACGCTGCCCGATCGACTCACCCGAAAGGCCCCGGCAGGGGCCTTTTTTTTGTGGGCGATCACATCTTGTTCCTTGTGCTGTCACGGTGGCCTGACTGGCCAGTCCCACGCTGGGCCAGTCAGTGGCCATTGCGAGAGTGGGCGCGCATTGCGGGCGTGGCGATCCTACAATCGATGTTTTCACCGGGGGTGCCCTTGCAGCGATGCAGCGGCTGAGAAATACCCCTCTCACCTGATCTGGGTTGTGCCAGCGTAGGGAGCGTGATGAGCCGGCCGCCCTTGTGTGCAGCCGCCTGGGTCCAACGCTTCTTGCAGGCGTGTTTCACAAGGCGGTTTTCATGCAACGGCGTTTTTTGTTTTCGGCTTTCATTTCCTGTGCGTTGATCGGCCCGGCTGCCTTGGCGCAGACGCCCCCGCCGCTGCGCGTGATCAGCCACAGCTCGTTCGATCTGCCCAAGGAGCTGCTGGCCGGCTTCGAGCAGCAACACGGCGTCAAGCTGCAGATCGTGAAAGCCGGGGATGCGGGCGAAATGGTCAACAAGCTCATCTTGACGCGCGCCCGCCCGATCGCCGATGTGGCGTTCGGCATCGACAACACCCTGCTGCCCCGCGCCCAGGCCGCTGGTGTGATCGAGCCCTACACCGGGCCGGCAGCCCAGCGCGCCGCTGCGGTGTCCCTGGGCGGTGGCTTGGTGCCGGTGGATTACGGTTATGTGAACCTCAACATCGACAAAGCCTGGTTCGCTAAAAACAAGCTGGCCGTGCCCACCTCGCTGGCCGATTTGGCCCAACCTGCCTACGCCAAATTGCTGGTGGTGCCGAATCCCGCCACCTCCAGCCCCGGCCAGGCGTTCTTGCTGGCCACCATCGCTGGGCTGGGTGAAGCCGCCGCTTTTGAGTGGTGGGCGCAGATGCGGGCCAACGGGGTGAAGGTGGTCAAGGGCTGGAGCGAGGCCTACTACACCGAGTTCAGCCGCAACGGCGGCACGCGCCCGATCGTGGTCAGCTACACCAGCAGCCCGGCGGCCGAGGTGTTCTTCAGCAAGGAAAAAATCAGCGAGCCGCCGACCGCCAACCTGTTTCTCAAGGGCGGCGTGTTTCGCCAGGTCGAGGGCGTGGCACTGGTCAAAGGCGGTAACCCGGCGGCGCGCGAAGCGGCTGGCCAGTTCATCGAGTTCCTGCGGTCGGCCCCGGTGCAACAGGCGCTGCAAACCACCATGTGGGTGTTCCCCGCCGAGGCTGGTGCGCCACGGGTCGAGGTGATGCGCCAGCACGCGGTGGAGCCCGCGCGGTTTGACGAACTGCCCCAAGCCTTGACCGAGCAGCAAGCCAGGGCCTGGGTGCAGCGCTGGACACGCACCGTTCTGAAGTGACCGAAGGGCCCCGGGGCAGGAGGGTGGTGAGCGCTTCATGCTGCGCCTGACTGCACGTTCGCTGGCGCTGCTGCCACTGGCCTTTCTCGCGGTGTTGCTCGCCGCGCCGGTGCTGCGCCTGCTGGCCGAGGGTTTTGGCGCGGGCGATCTGGCAAGTGAGGAGCCGTTGCGCTGGCTTGCGCTGTGGCAAGACGATTACCTGCGCTGGCGGGTGGTGTGGTCGTTCTTGCAGGCCGCGATCACCTGTGTATTGGCGCTGTTGCTGGGTCTGCCGCTGGCCTGGGTGCTGGCGCGGCGAGAGTTCGCCACTCGCGCGCTGTTGCTGCGCCTGTTGATGCTGCCGTTCGTGGTGCCCACGCTGGTGGCCGCGCTTGGCGTGCTGGCGCTCTGGGGGCCGCATGGCTGGATCGGCGCGCCGCTTGCCGAGGCCGGGTTTTCATTGGAAGAAACCCCCTGGCTGTTGCTCTACGGCAATCTGTTCTTCAACCTCTGCCTGGTGGTGCGCGCCGGGGTTGACGCACTGGAGCAGGTGAGCGCGCAGCGCGTGGCCGCCGCACGCTCGCTGGGCGCCACGCCGTGGCGCGCCTTCTGGCGCGTGGAGTGGCCGGCGATCGCGCCCTGGCTGGCTTCGGCGCTGTGCCTGGTGTTTTTGTATTGCTTCTCGGGCTTTGGCCTGGCGCTGATCCTGGGCGGCCAGCACTACGCCACGGTGGAGGTGGAGATTTACACCCTGGTGGCCTACGAGCTGGCGCTTGGCCCCGCGGGGGTGCTGGCGGTCTGGATGCTCGGACTCACCGGCGCGGTGGCGCTGGGTTACGCCTGGCTGGAAAAGCGCCTGGCCGCGCCGGGCCGTGTGACGCCGATCTCGCGCACCCGGCCGAGCGGCGTGGCGCAGTGGCTGGCGGTGTGGGCGGCTGTGGTGGTGTTGCTGCTGGTGTGTGCCGCGCCGCTCATTGCGATCCTGGCCCAGGCGGCTCGCGCTTTCTGGCAAGGGCAGGGCGCAGCGGTGTTGGCCGAGCCCGAGACCCTGGCCGCCTTGTGGAACACGCTGCGCTTCACCGCGATGGCGCTGCTGCTTGCCACCGGGCTGGGCCTGTCGCACGCGTTGGCGGTGCGCGCCTTCGACAGCGCGGGCTCGGCGCGTGGTGCTGGTGTGGCGGATGGTGCTTGGGCGCTGCTCTGGCGCGCGGCCGCCTACCTGCCGTTTGTGGTCTCGCCGGTGACGGTGGCGTTTGGCTTGCTGCTGCTGTACCCGGGCTGGACGGCCAGCCTCGCGCTGCTGATCGGTGCTTACGCGCTGCTGGCCTACCCGTTCGTGGCCAAGTCGCTGATGGCCGCGCTGGACAACCTGCCCGCCAGCTACGCGCAGGCCGCCGCCACGCTGGGCGCGCGGCCGTGGCGCGTGCTCTGGCGCGTCACCCTGCCGCTGGTGGGCAAGGCGTTGCGCCGCGGCATGGCCTTTGCCGCCGCCACCGCGCTGGGTGAATTTGCGGTCACGCTGTTTCTCTCGCGTCCCGAATGGACCACGCTCACCACGCTGATCTACCAGCGCCTGGGCCGTCCCGGCGAGGCCAATCTCGACGCCGCGCTGGTGCTCGCCTGCGTGCTCATGGCGCTGGCGCTGCTGGCGTTCACGCTGATTGAGGGGCCGGGCGATGATGCTGATCCAGCGACCAAAGTCCGCTCGATCTGAGCGTGTCGAAGCGCTCACCCTGTTGTTGATTTTCCTGCTCTCCCCCATGCTTGAACTGCGCGACATCCACAAACAATGGGACCACCGCCCGCTGCTGGCCGGCGTGAATCTGCGCGTGCATGCCGGCGAAACGACGGCGCTGCTGGGCGCCTCGGGCAGCGGTAAAAGCACGCTGCTGAAGATTGCTGCTGGGCTGGAAGTACCCGACGCAGGAACGGTGTGGTTCGACGGCGTCGACATCACCACGCTGGCGCCTGAGCGGCGCGGCTTCGCCCTGATGTTTCAGGACTTCGCGCTGTTTCCGCATCTGAACGTGGAGGACAACGTGGCGTTCGGGCTGGTGGAGCAGGGCGTGCGCAAAGCCCAGGCGCGCGAGCGAGCGCGGGCGATGCTGCAGCGCTTCGGTCTGGGCGCGCATGCCGATTCACGCGTGTGGAAGCTGTCCGGTGGCGAGCAGCAGCGGGTGGCGCTGGCGCGAGCCCTCATCACTCAGCCGCGCGCCCTGCTGCTCGACGAACCTTTCTCCGCGCTGGACGCCACGCTGCGCGAGCAGCTGCGCATCGAGTTTCGCGAGCGCATTCGGGAGGCCGGCATGGCCGCCATCCTGGTCACCCACGACGAGGCCGAGGCCCGCGCGATGGCGCAGCACGGCTGGGGCGTGCAACACGGTGCGCTGATACCGCTGTGGTGAGCAGCAGCCCGCAAACCTGCGCTGGCACAATCAACGCGCACCCGGGCGGCGGTGCGTCTCAACGAGCGAGGTTACTTTCATGGGCTGGTTCTCCAAAAGCACCGACGGCTTTCTCCTGTGCACCACCACGCCACCTGGCATCGAGCTGCGCCAGTACCTGGGCGTGGTCAACGGCGAGGCCATCATCGGTGCCAACATCTTTCGCGACATGTTTTCTTCCGTGCGCGACGTGGTGGGCGGGCGCGCCGGTGGCTACGAGCGGGCGCTGTCTGGCGCGCGCGACGCGGCTGTTGCCGACCTGATCGAAGCCGCCAAGGAGCTGGGTGCCAATGGTGTGATCGGCATGGACTTCGATTACGAAGTGCTCGGCGAGACCAACGGCATGATGATGGTTGCCGTCAGCGGCACCGCCGTGAAACTCTGACACCCGCCCATGGACGCCTACATCCTCATTGGCAACCCCAACACCCGAAAGACCTCGATCGTGCGCAGCCTGAGCGGCTGCTTCAAC
>JBBSDB010000090.1:0-11689 GCA_038249735.1 Burkholderiales bacterium | reverse complement strand
GCCTCCATGAACACCCCGATGATGCTGCGGATGGGCGTGGCCAACGACATGAGCAGTCTGCGGCCCACCCTGCAGAACTGTCTGGAGACAGTCCTCTCTGTCTCGGACTCGATGGTCGACGACTTGCTCGACGGCCTGGCTGCGGCCGTGGAGTCCGCAGGCGCCGCGCGGGCTCCGCAGGCGCACGGGCGTGTCGAGCCGGCACTGGTGCGACGCCTGCTGAGCGAGGCCGACGCGATCAAGCGCACCTGGCAGACCCAGCTGCGCCATGCGCTCTACCACGGTGGCCAGATCGATGCGGTGAGCACTTCGCAGGTGCGCTTTGACGACCTGCGCCTGCTCGACGAGCAACAGATCGACGCCTCCATTGGTTTCGCGCTGGCCGAGCAGGAGTTGATGCGCGCCAGCGCCGAGCTGTTGCCCAGGCTCAATGCGCTGGTC
Source organism: Burkholderiales bacterium (assembly GCA_038249735.1). Classification (GTDB taxonomy): domain Bacteria; phylum Pseudomonadota; class Gammaproteobacteria; order Burkholderiales; family Burkholderiaceae_C; genus Hydrogenophaga. The sequence continues at coordinate 11,248 of JBBSDB010000090.1, read as the reverse complement.
AGCAGTCTGATGGGCTGGCTCACGGTGCAGGCCGACATCAACCCGCTGAAGCCGGCAACCTTTGCCTGTGCGTTGCGCGATTTGCTGGCGCACCATGTGCCCGATGTCGCGCAGCGCAACGCTTTGCTCGCGCCGGCGGCCGGCGTGATGGGAGAGAGTCTACGACAGGTCTACCGGCAGCTCATCCAATGGCTGGTGGTGCACGGCGTAGAGCCGCTGGACGTGCAGGTCTTGCGGCTCAAGCGCACCCCGGCGCCGCGCAGCCCGCTGGGCCGCACATTGCTCACGCTGGGCCGCCTGCGGCAGTTGCTGGCGGGCGATCTGGAGACCGGTCCTGCCGTGGCACAGGAGTTTGTGCAGACCGTACCGGTGTCGATGACCGCGCTGGAAGACATGGATTTGCTGGAGCCTTTGATTGCGCGCCTGCGCCACCGGGCCAGCCGCACCAGCGCGCAGCCAGTGGTGGCCGAGTTGCCGGTGGTTGATGAAATCAACCTGGGTCGCTTGCTGGGTCAGGAGGTGGTGCGGCTGATGCTTGACAACCTCACCCAGGACGAGCGCCTGCTGCCGGCGATCCGGCAGCAGATCGGGTTGCTGGAGTCGGTGCTGATCGAGCTCTCGCATGCCGACCCGCGCTTCTTCAGCGAGCGACAGCATCCGGCACGCCAGCTGCTTGAAGTCATCACCCAGCGCAGCCTGGGCTACCTCAGCCAGAACGACGAGGGCTTTGCCGACCTGCACCGCTCGGTGATCGCAGCGGTGAAAGCCATCCGACGCGCGCCCGCCACCGAGGAAAGTTTTGCCCGCTTGCTGCGGCGGCTGCGGCGGCGCTGGGACGAAGACGACGCACGCAAGAGCCAGATGCGCAACGAGGCGGCGCGCGCGCTGCTGCACGCCGAACAGCGCCACCTGCTCGCCGGGCGGCTGGCCGCCGACTTTCGCCACCGCATCGCCGACAAGGATCTGCCCTCCTTTGTGGTCGACTTTCTTTGCCGCCCCTGGGCGCAGGCGGTGGCCCAGGCGCAGCTGGCTGGAGTGCTGGAGGCGGCCGATGGCTCGCCCATCACCAGCGTCGCTGACGATCTGATCTGGAGCGCGCAGACCCGGCTCATCCAGCGCGATCGCAGCCGTCTGGGCAGACTGATGCCGCGGCTGCTGAGCCAGCTGCGCCAGGCACTGCTGCGCATTGAGTACCCGGCGGAACGCACCGGTGCGTTCTTCGACGCGCTGGTGGCGCTGCAAGAGCAGGCGTTTGAGCCGCCTGCGATGCCGGCCGAGCTGTTGCGGTCTTCCCCCTCTGGCAAGTTGCCGCCGCAGGACGTCCCTACCCTGATCGATCGGCTCACGGTTCCCGCGGCAGCCGCTGCAACCGACTGGAGCGAGCCCTCGATGGAGGCTTGGCTCGACCCCAAGCCGGCGGAAACCGAGTCTGTCGCGCAGCCCAGTCCGCCCAGCCGCAGTTTCTGGATGGCCGACAGCGAGGCTCAACATGCCGGCTATGTGGCGGTCGACTCGGGGCCGATGCCGCTGGAGCCGCTGGAATTGCCCAGCACCGAGCTGCTGCAGGGCGCCTGGGTCGATCTGCTGATTGAGGGCGAGTGGGTGCGCGCCCAGCTCACCTGGGCCAGCCCGCACGGAACCCTGTTCATGTTTCTCTCGGCCAAGGGACTCGCCCACTCCATGACCCGTCGCACCCTGGAGCGGCTTCGCAGCAGCGATGTGCTGCGCGTGGTGTCGCGCGGAGATGTGGTGGAGGGCGCTCTCGACGCGGTGGCGGCCCAGGCCCTGCGCAACGCCGGGGTGCGCGACACCGGCTAGGCCGTGAGAACGGCTGGACGTTCCCTCGCGATCGAATCCAGGTTTCAGCGCTGTTGGAGCCAGCAGAATCCGGGCGGCTTCGGCGGCAGGGGATAATCGTGTCCTCGGCAGCCCTCAGGCATGGCTGTCTCGCCCGCCCCTCGGCGTCGGTGCCCAAGCGGCATCTCACGCCAGGCGCCGCCCCCTTTGACTTCACGAACACGGTTTCACCCATGGCTCAATACGTTTTTTCCATGAACCGGGTCGGCAAGATCGTGCCGCCCAAACGTCACATCCTGAAGGACATTTCCCTGTCCTTCTTCCCCGGCGCCAAGATCGGCGTGCTCGGCACCAACGGATCGGGCAAGTCCACGCTGCTCAAAATCATGGCCGGTATCGACAAAGAGATCGAAGGCGAAGCGATTCCCATGCCGGGCATTCGCATCGGCTACCTGCCGCAGGAACCGCTGCTCAACCCCGACCAGAACGTGCGCGAAGCGGTGGAAGAGAGTCTGGGCGAGGTGCGCGCCGCGCAGAAGCGCCTGGACGAGGTGTATGCCGCTTACGCCGAAGAAGATGCCGACTTCGACGCTCTGGCCGCCGAGCAGGCTCAGTTGGAGGCCATCATCTCCACCGCCGGCACCGACAGCGAGCACCAGATCGAGATCGCGGCCGACGCGTTGCGCCTGCCGCCGTGGGAGGCCAAAGTGGGCGTGCTCTCGGGAGGTGAAAAGCGCCGAGTGGCGCTGTGCTGCCTGCTGCTCTCCAAGCCCGACATGCTGCTGCTGGATGAGCCCACCAACCACCTGGACGCCGAGTCGGTCGACTGGTTGGAGCAGTACCTCGCCCGCTTCCCCGGCACCGTGGTCGCCATCACCCACGACCGTTACTTCCTCGACAACGCGGCCGAATGGATTCTGGAGCTCGACCGCGGCAGCGGCCATCCCTACAAAGGCAACTACTCCAGCTGGCTGGAGCAAAAAGAAGCGCGCCTGGAGCAGGAAAACCGCACCGAAGATGCGCGCTCCAAGGCCATGAAAAAAGAGCTTGAGTGGGTGCGCCAGAACCCCAAGGGCCGCCAGGCCAAGAGCAAGGCGCGGCTGGCCCGCTTTGAAGAGCTGAGCGATGTCGACTACCAGAAGCGCAACGAGACCAACGAAATCTTCATTCCGGTGGCCGAGCGCCTGGGCAACGAGGTGATCGAGTTCAAAAACGTCACCAAGAGCTTTGGCGACCGGGTGTTGATCGACAACCTGAGCTTCCAGATTCCGGCCGGGGCCATCGTCGGCATCATTGGCCCCAACGGCGCCGGCAAGTCCACGCTGTTCAAGCTGATCAGTGGCAAAGAGCAGCCCGACAGCGGCGAGGTGAAGATCGGCCAGACGGTCAAGATGGCCGTGGTCGACCAGAGCCGCGAAGATCTGGCCAACGAGAAAACCGTGTGGCAAGACATTTCGGGTGGCCTGGACATGATCACGGTCGGCAAGTTCCAGATGCCGAGTCGCGCTTACTGCGGCCGATTCAACTTCTCTGGCGGCGATCAGCAAAAGCGCGTCGGCAGCCTCTCGGGCGGTGAGCGCGGCCGCCTGCATCTGGCCAAGACGCTGGCTGAGGGCGGCAACGTGCTGCTGCTGGACGAACCCTCGAACGACCTGGACGTGGAAACCCTGCGCGCGCTCGAAGAAGCGCTGCTTGAATTCGCCGGTTGCGCGCTGGTGATCAGCCACGACCGCTGGTTCCTCGACCGCATCGCCACCCACATCCTGGCCGCCGAAGGCGACAGCCAGTGGACCTTCTTCAACGGCAACTACCAGGAGTACGAGGCCGACAAGAAGAAGCGTTTGGGCGAAGAGGGCGCCAAGCCGAAACGGGCGCGGTTCAAGAGCCTGGCCTGAAATGGGCCCACCCCCGCGCCGCGCCTTCAGCCCGTCACCCCCTCAAGGCGGCGATGCCTGTGGCCCGGCAAAGCCGGTTCCACGGCATCCTGGGTTGAACCTCCTCTTGCTCCGGAGAGATTTGTTTGGAAATGACTGAAGAACAGGTTCTGACCGACATGCGCCGCTGGATCGAAAAAGCGGTGATCGGGCTCAACCTCTGCCCGTTTGCGCGGGCGGTGTATGTGAAGGACCAGGTGCGCATCGTGGTGAGCCGAGCGCGGCATCTCGATGCGTTTCTGGACGAGATCGATGCCGAGCTGGCTCTGCTGCAGACCACGCCGGCCGAGCAGCTTGAGACCACCTTGCTGGTGCATCCCACGCTGTTTCCCGATTTTTTGCAGTTCAACGATTTCCTGGGTGTGGTCGACGACGTGGTGGTCGAACACGGGCTTGAAGGCGTGATCCAGGTGGCGAGCTTTCACCCGCAGTTCCAGTTTGAGGGCAGCGAGCCCGACGACATCAGCAACGCCACCAACCGCGCGCCCTATCCCACGCTGCACCTGCTGCGCGAGGACAGTGTGGAGCGCGCGGTGGCCAGCGACGCTGGCGACGCCGAGGCCATTGTTGAGCGCAACATCGCCACGCTGCAGGCGCTGGGCCATGGGGGCTGGCGGCGCTTGTTGGCAAAGGACTGAACTGGCGGTTTATCCGCATTTGATTGCTTGATCGCTGTCGGCCAAAATTCACATAATCGAAAATACCCATTGGCGCCCGTCAGGCAGCGCCCCAAACCATGAATCCTCGCGCCGATGCTTCCCTGCAGGCCTGTCTGAATGAGGCGGTGGTGCTTGCGCGTGTCTGGATACCACGCTGGCTCGAACAAGTGGGTGCCGAGCTCTACCGGCGCGAGGGTGTGGCGCTGCATGGCCACGAAAAACACAGCCTGGGCCATGCCCGCACCGAGCTGATTACCCACCGCGATCTGCTGGCCAGCCGCTTTCTCGATGCCATTGAGGCCGATCTGCGCCATGCCGAGACCGCGCCCGGTGGCGGGTCACCGAAGCCAGCCAGCGCCCCGCGCCGCCTCACCGCCCTGAGCTTCGACGAGCTGGAGCTGATGGACGATCAGCAGGTGCAGCAAACCGTGGACAAGGCCCGCTGGCAGCAGATTGTGAAGATGGCCTGCGACGAAGAGCTGGCCGCGTTCAGCGCCCGCCTGAGCCGCGCGCAGGGTTTTGACGTGGTGCGAGTCGAGTCCAACCCGCTCAAGCCCGATGCGGTGGTCGCCGCCCTGTTGCGTGCGATGGACACGCTGCAGGTGCCGGAAGATGTGCGCACCCGCTGGCTGCATGTGGGCGCGCTCATGCTCGGGCAGTCGCTGGTGGCGTTTTACCGCCAGCTGGAGCAATGGCTGGAGCGCCAGGGCGTGGCGGCGGCCGGTTACGTGGTGATCCAGGCGCCGGAATCGCGTGGCATGCCCGCCGCTGCGGCGGCACGCCGCATGGCCGACAGCCTCCCGGCAGCCACCTTGGCCGGGAGCGATCCACTGCTCACGCTCGACCACCTGCACCAGCTGCTGGTGGGCAATCTGGAACAGAGCGGCACCGGCACCAGCAATGCGATGGTGCGCACGCTGGCGGCCGAGGTGGTGACGCTGCTGCTGCGCCGCATCACCGAAGACACGCGACTGCTGCGCCCGGTGCGCGATCTGGTGCAGATGCTCAAGGAGCCGCTGCTGCAACTCGCGCGCAGCGACCCGCGCTTTTTTGCCGACCGGCAGAACCCGGCGCGCCAGCTGCTGGACGCGATCACCGTCCGCAGCCTGGCCTTCACCAGCGAGCAGGACACTGGCTTTGGCAGCTTTGCGCGCCATGTGCTCGAAGCGGTCAAGACCGCGCAGGCTGCCGGCCCGCAGCTCTCGGAGCAGCTGCCCGGCGCCCTGCGGCGCTTTCACGCGGCGGTCACCCCAGCCGCCGTGCCGGCCCAGGGCCTGGCGCTGCAAACGCTGGTGCGGGTGGAGCAGCGCAACCTGCTGGCCGAGCGCATCGCCGACGAGATCGAGGCGCGACCCGATTTCGCGCGTGCGCCCGGCCTGGTGCGTCGCTTCCTCACCGGGCCTTGGTCGCAGGTGATTGCCCACGCGCGCCTGTCGACGGAGGCCAGCCAGACACCGGGCGGCGCCGACGCTCCCGCGCAGCGCTTCATGGAGGTACTGCCCGACCTGTTGTGGTCCAGTCAGCTGGCTCAGGCCAGCCGCAACCGACCGCGGCTGATCAAGATGATTCCCCATGTGCTGCGCACGCTGCGCGAAGGCCTGGACACCATCGAATACCCGCGCGGCCAGTCAGAGCCTTTCTTTCAGGCGCTCATGGGGCTGCACGAAGCTGCGTACAAGACGCAACACCTGGCGCCGAGCGATGATGGCGCGGGCGTTGACCCCAACGACGAGCAGCCCGGCCAGCAGCGCGACCGCGAACCCGAGCCCTGGATACGCGAAACCGAGGCACGCGAGTCTGGCTTCATGACCGACGCCGACATGCTGCCCACGCCCGACTTCGCCGATACCCAGCCATTCACCACCGACTGGCAGGAGCCGAGCGCGGTTGCTGCCGACGAGCTGCGGGTCGGGGCCTGGGTCGATCTGCAGGAAAACGGGCAAACCCAGCGCTGCCAGCTCACCTGGGCCAGCCCCCACGGCCGCATCTTCTTGTTCACCGCGCCCCAAGGCCGCTCTGTGTCGCTCAGCCGCTCCGGGCTGGACCGGCTGCAGCGCGCCGGCCTGTTGCGGGTGGTGGCGGAGCACGGTGTGGTGGACGACGCGCTCGATTCGGTGGCCCGGCAGGCGCGCGACAACAGCGCGCGCCACTGACGCCAGCGGCATTCAATCTATTCCAGCCCCAGGCTGGCGGGCGTGTGTTCTGGCGCAGCAGACGGCGCTCGCGCTGAATCGCTGACACGCCACTCAGGCAGCCGTCTGAGGCCGATTCACCCTGGGTTCGACTGGTTGACCGGTGCGGCGCCGCAACGCAACGGCTGAATTCTCGCCAGGCCAGACGAGGCGAGCTTACCGGGGCGCTATGGAGAGACCTGAGCCCCCGCGCAGTGTGCGCAACAGCTTCTGCCCGCCGCGCCCGCTGGCATCCTGTCCGAGCCGCTGCTGCTCGGCGCGGATCGCGGCGCGGCTGCGCTCGCCCAGCATGCCGTCGACCTCGCCGATGTCGTGGCCTCGCAGAATCAGCAGGCCTTGTAGTTCGCGGCGCTCGGCGCGGGAGATGCCTGGATCGTCCGTGGGCCAAGGGGTGGCGAACATGCCGCCGCCGCGCAGGCGGTCGCTCAGGTGGGCAATGGCCAAGCCGTAGCTCTCAGCGGCGTTGTAGCTGAAGAGCGCGTCGAAGTTGCGCAGCACCAGAAACGCCGGCCCGCTTGGGCCAGCCAGGGTGAGCAGGCCGGCGCTGCCCACATCCAGAGGCAGTGGCGAACCGTCGACCCGGGTCACGCCGCGCTGCACCCATTCGCTCACAGCGCGCTTGTTGCGCCGGCCTTCGCCTTGCGTGCTGAAGCCGGCTGGCAGCTTGACCTCGAGACCCCAGGGCTGGCCGGTGCGCCAACCGGCCTTGTCAAGAAAGTTGGCGGTGGAGGCCAGCGCGTCGCTGGCGTTGTCCATCAGGTCGGCGCGGCCGTCGCCGTCGAAGTCGACCGCGAGGCGCTCGAAGGTGCTGGGCATGAACTGGGTGTGGCCAAACGCGCCCGCCCAGGAGCCGACCAGCCGCTCGGGCGCGATGTCGCCTTTTTGAAGGATGCGAAGGGCCGCAAAAAACTCGCCACGGAAATAGGCTTGCCGGCGCCCGAAGCACGACAGCGTGCTGAGCGACTGCAGCAGCGGGCTCTTGCCGAAGGTCTGCCCGAAGTTGCTTTCCACGCCCCAGACCGCGACCACGGTGGCTGGGTCCACGCCGTAGCGCTGCTCCACCCGCTTCAAGGTGTCGGCGTATTGCGCGAGCTTGCCTTGGCCTTCGGCCACCCGCTCCTCGTCCACCAGACCGGCGAGGTAGTCCCAGATCGCGGTGCGGAACTCGGGCTGGAAATTGAGCTTCTCGATCACGCCCATGTCGGGCACCAGGCCCTGGGTGAGGCGCTCGTAGGTGGCTGTCTGCACGCCGGCTGCCCGCGCAGGCGCCTGCAAGCCATCGATGCAGCGGGCGAATTCGGGCGATTCGGGGGCAGTGGGCTGGGCGAAGGCGGACAGGCAAAACGTCGCAAGGCTTGCGCACAACAGGGGTTTGATCATGGTCACGGCTTGAGTCAACTTGGAGATTGAGGGGGAGCCTTCCAGCAGCAGCCGCGGAACCGGCTCCGCCGGGCCGCGCTGGCTGCGCCCCCTGGGGGGTGACGCTGGAGGCGGCGCGGGTGGTACCTCTAAACCCTCCACATGCTGCCGTGCTCCGGTACCAGCGCGGGCCAGTGCAGCTCGTGTTCGATGCGGTAGCGCAGCCGGTCCGAGGCCTCCGGGTCGCCGTGGGTGACGAACACGCGGTGTGGCGCCGCAGGCAGGCTGCCCAGCCAGGCCATGAGCTGGTTGCTGTCGGCATGGGCGGAGGCTGAAGTGAGCTGCACCAGCTCGGCGCGCACGGCGATGTCGTGCCCATGGATGCGCAGCTCGGTGGCGCCGCCAGCCAGCGACGCGCCGCGCGTGCCCGGCGCCTGGTAGCCGGTGAGCACCACCATGTTGCGGTGGTCCGGCAGGAACTTGGCCAAGTGATGCAACACGCGCCCGCCAGTGGCCATGCCGCTGGCCGAGAGGATCACCTTGGGACCGTGTTGCAGCGCGATTGCTTTGGACTCGTCGGCGGTGCGTGTCATTTTTGCCACCGATTCCATGGCGTGGACCTGCGCAGCGCTGAGCCGATGTTCGCCGAGGTGGCGGGCATACAGGCCGGTGCTGTGGATGGCCATGGGGCTGTCGAGGTAGATCGGCAGGTTGCGCGGCAGCGCGTGGTTGGCTTTGAGCTCGGCGATCGCGTGCAGCAGCGCTTGGGCACGCCCAACCGCAAAGACGGGAACCACGGCGGTGCCGCCACGCGCGGCGCAGCGCGCGAGCGCTGGACCGAGCTCGCCCAACACGTCTTCCACCGGGTGCACCCGGTCGCCGTAGGTGGACTCGCACACCACCGCATCGGCTGGTGGCGGTGGCTCGGGCGCCAGCATGAGCGCGTCGTCTGGGCGGCCAAGGTCGCCAGAGAACAGGATGCGGCGCCCGCCGACTTCCAGCAAGATGCTCGCCGCGCCCAAGATGTGGCCAGCGCCCGAGAAGTGGGCCACCCAGCCTTTGAGTGGCTCGAAGGACTGGCCCATGGGCACGGTGTGAAACAGCTTCAGGCTGCGCAGCGCGTCGTCTTCCGTGTAGAGCGGCAGGGCAGGCGCGTGCTTGGAAAAACCGTGGCGGTTGGCGAAGTCGGCGTCGGCTTCCTGGATGTGGCCGCTGTCGGGCAACAGAATCAGCGCCAGATCGCGCGTGGCTGGCGTGGCCCAGACCTTGCCGCGAAAGCCTTCCTTGGTCAGCAGTGGCAAATAGCCGCTGTGATCGAGGTGGGCATGGGTGAGCAGCACGGCGCCGATGTGGTTCGGCATCACCGGCAAGGGGTCGCGGTTGCGCAAGCGCAGCTGCTTGAAGCCCTGAAACAGGCCGCAGTCGATGAGCAAACTTTGCCCATCGTGTTCGACCAGGTATTTGGAGCCGGTGACGGTGTCGGCTGCACCAAGAAAGCGGATGGTGACGGTCATGGTTTCATCTTACCCCCGGGGGCTCTCGGCGCTCAAGGTTCGGCAGGCCCCAGGTCTTCCATGCGGTAACCCAGGCCGCGCAAGGTATGGATCAGCGGCGAGTTGTGGCCGTCGTCGATTTTGCTGCGCAAGCGGCGGATGTACACGTCCACCACGTTGGTCAGCGGATCCTCGTTGGTGCCCCACACATTGGCCAGGATGCGCTCGCGGCTGAACAGCCGGCCTGGGGCCGACATCAGCAGCTCCAGCAGCGCGAGTTCGCGCGCGGTGAGGGTGAGCGAGCGTCCGGCGCGGGTCACGCGCATGGCATCTCGGTCGAGTTCCAGGTCGGCCACGCTCAGGCGGGTGGGCGTGCTCTGGGCTTGTGAGCGGCCGCGCCGCGCCAGCGCCTCGATGCGCGCCAGCAGTTCCTCGAACTCGAACGGCTTGCACAGGTAGTCGTCGGCGCCCAGGCGCAGACCGGCCACGCGATCTTCCAGCGTGGTGAGCGCTGTCAGCATCAGGATGGGCAGACCCACCTGGGTGGCACGCAAGGTCTGGCACACCTCCAGACCGCTCATGCCGGGCAGCATCACGTCGAGCAGCACCACGGTGACGTCGCCGCTGTCGCGGGCTTCGCGCGCGGCCTCCTGCGCCATGCTCAGTCCTTCGGGGCCGGTACGCGCCACCTGCACCCGGTGGCCCTCGGCGCGCAAGCCGCGCTGCAAAAAATCGGCAATGCGCGCGTCGTCTTCGACCACCAGAATGTTCATGCGTCGCTGGATTCCAGATAGGGGGTGATGGGCAGCCAGAGGGTGGCGGTGGTGCCGTCGACCGGGTGGCTGCTCAGGCGGATTTCGCCGCCGTGCGCGCGTGCCAGCGCCTGCCCGATCGCCAGGCCCAAGCCGATGCCGTCGGCGCGGTGGCGCCGCGCCTGCTCGCCCCGAAAATTGCGCTCGAAGACGCGCGGCAGTTCGTCCGGTGCGATGCCGATGCCGCCGTTGCGCACCTCCACCACGCAGCGCTGCGTGGCGTCGGCCGCGAGCAGTATCCGCACGCGCACCTCGCCGCCCGGCGCCGAGTATCGGATCGCGTTGTCCAGCAGCAGGGTAAACAGCTGGCGCAGGCGCTGCGGGTCGGCCAGCAGCGGCAAGGGCGCTTCGGGCAGCGGTGCCATGTGCAACGTCACCTCGCGCTCATGGCCCAAAGCCTGCGCTTGTTCCAGCGCTTCGGTGAGCACAGGCGCCAGATCGATGGCGCTGCGCTGCAGGGCGAGGGCGTCGATGTCGCTGCGCGCCATGGTCAGCAGATCGTTGATCACCAGGCCGAGCTGACCCGAGGTGTCCACGATGCGGCGCAGCGCCGCTTGGTACTCGGCGGGCGGTTTGACCTGGCCGCGCAGCGTGATCTCGGCCTCGCCACGGATGGCGGTGGTGGGGGTGCGCAGCTCGTGGCTGATGTCGGCAAACAGCTGGCGCCTGCGCGCGTCCACATCGCGCAGCGTTTGCAACGCGCTTTGCAGCTCGGCGGTGCGTGCCTGCACCTGATCTTCCAGCCGCTGGCGGGTCTGGCGCTCGGCGGCGCGGTGCTCGGCGAGCTCGGCGGCCATGGCGTTGACGCTGCGTGCCACCGCCGAGAATTCGTCTCGTCCCTGTTCTGGGATGCGGTGATCGAGGTCACCGCGCTGCAGCGCGAGCGCGCCCGCGCTCAGCCGCTCCAGCGGCTGGCGCAGCGCTCGGGTGAGGTAGGCCGCCAGCAGCAGCGCGCCGAGCGCGAGAGATGAGGCGGCGGCCGTCCAGAGCATCCGCATCCAG
>JBBSDB010000089.1:0-11734 GCA_038249735.1 Burkholderiales bacterium | reverse complement strand
TTGCATCACCATCGACGAGGCGGCCCACAGCTACCTGCCCATGCTGTTCGGCAGTCGGGTCTATGCGCTGTTGCACAGCACGCAGGAACTGGTGCATCGCCTGGCCGGTCTGTACGCGCGGTTCATGCGCCAGTCGTCGGTCTGATCCTGGTCACCGACCACCCTGGCCGGGGCTTACAGTTGAGGGGGTTTGGCCCAATTCGGGCCACCCAACCCCTTCTCCTCCCTGCCCATGGACCTCGCCCGGTTTGATTTGCCCCGATACCTGTCGATGCTGCCGCTGTTCCAAGACATGGCACCGCCCGAGTTGCAGCGCATGGCCGAGGGTTGCCGCCTGCGCCAGCTCGCGCGCGGCGATGCGGTGTTTCACATCGGCGAGCCCTGTACCGAGTTCCATGTGACGGTGTCGGGCCAGGTCAAATTGTTTGCCATTTCGCCGGCTGGGCAAGAGAAGATCATCGAAATCGTGGCGCCGGGCGGCAGCTTTGCCGAGGCCTTGATGTTCAACGAAAAACCGTATTTCATCAATGCGCAGGCGTTGAGCGAAACGGTGCTGCTCAGCGTGTCCAAGCACAGCGTGATGCAGGAGATCGAGCGCGACCCGAAGTTCTGCATGCGCATGCTCGCGGGTCTCTCTCGCCGCCTGCACGGCTTGGTGAAGGATGTGCAGGCGTATGCGCTGCACAGTGGCGTGGAGCGGGTGATCGGTTACCTGCTGCGCGACCTGCCCGATGAGGGCGATCTCGCCGCTGGCGCCCAGCGCGTGGTGCTGCCCGTTAGCAAGGCGACGATCGCCTCGCGTTTGTCCATGACGCCCGAGTATTTCTCGCGCGTGCTGCACGAGCTGGAAGACAAGGGCCTGATCGAAATCGACAAACGCGAAATCCGCATTCCCGATCCTAAACGGCTGCTGCAGTTGCCGCTGGAGTGAACCCCCGCGTCCGAACCAGCCGGGGGCGCTCGGTACACTGCCCCCCATGCTGATCCTGGGCTTCGAATCTTCGTGTGACGAAACCGGTGTGGCGCTGGTCGACGCCAGCGGCACCGGTGTGCCGCGCCTGCTCGGCCACGCGCTGCACAGCCAGATCGAGATGCACCAGGCCTACGGCGGCGTGGTGCCCGAACTCGCCAGCCGCGACCACATCCGCCGCGTGCTGCCGCTGACCGATGCGGTGCTGGCGCAGGCCGGTGTGGCGCTCTCAGCGGTGGACGCGGTGGCCTACACCCGCGGCCCGGGCCTGGCCGGTGCGCTGCTGGTGGGTTCCGGGGCGGCCTGCGCCATGGCCATGGCATTGGGCAAGCCGGTGATCGGCGTGCACCACCTGGAAGGCCATCTGCTCTCGCCGTTTCTCAGCGCCGATCCGCCAGAGTTCCCGTTCGTGGCCTTGCTGGTTTCGGGCGGCCACACGCAGCTGATGCGGGTCGACGGGGTGGGCCGCTACGAACTGCTGGGCGAAACCATCGACGACGCCGCCGGCGAGGCGTTCGACAAGTCGGCCAAGCTGCTTGGTCTGGGCTACCCCGGTGGCCCGGCGTTGGCCAAGCTGGCCGAGCGGGGCAGGGCAGACGCCTACGCTTTCCCGCGTCCGTTGCTGCACAGCGGCGATCTCGATTTGTCTTTCGCTGGTCTGAAGACCGCCGTGCTCACCCAGGTCAAGCGGCTGGCCCTCGCGCGGGCCGAAGGCCCGGCCACGCCGGCCCTGGCCGAGGCCTTGAGTGAGCCCCAGAAAGCCGACGTGGCGGCCAGCGCGCAAGCGGCCATCGTCGACGTGTTGATGAAAAAGTCCCTTTCAGCCCTGGACGCCACCGGCCTGATGCGGCTGGTGGTCGCCGGCGGCGTGGGCGCCAATACGCGCTTGCGCAGCCAGCTCAACCAGGCGTGTGCGCGGCGCGGCGTGCGGGTGCACTACCCCGAGCTGCACCTGTGCACCGACAACGGCGCCATGATCGCGCTGGCTGCTGGGCTGCGGGTGCAGGCGGGGCTGGTCGACCTGCAGCAGAGGCTCTACGCCTTCGACGTGAAGCCGCGCTGGCCGTTGGCTGCGCTGGCTGCTGGCGAAGCATGAACCTCAGCGCGCGAGCAGGATCAGGCACCGTGGCTGTCGCCGCCATCGGGTGACTTTAGCGCTGGCCCATGGTCCATAATTATGAATTATTATCTCCAGATTGCGCGGTCCTGCGCGGACACAAGTGTCTACCCTGGGCCCATCTCATCCACCTTGCCGCCACCCGCGGTGCGTCCAACCTGGTTCACCTTTCCGATGTTGCTCATTTCATGCATCCAGCGCCGGCCTGCGAATTGGTTCGCGGCAGCCTGCAGCCTGGTGGTCGCCGCGCTTTCCACCGGTAGCGCCTTTGCACAGGCGCCCGAACCCGCCAACAACCCGCCGATTCGTATCGGCATGATCGAAGGGCTGTCGGGCGCGTTTGCCAACACCGGCGAAGCCGTCTTTCGCAACCTGGTCTGGGCGACCGCGCGGGTCAACGCCCGCGGTGGGGTCAAGTTGCCTGGCGGTAACCGCCCCCTGCTGATTGAGCGTTTCGACAGCAAAGGCCAGACCGAAGAAGCCTTGTCTGGGCTGCGCTCAGCGGTCGACCAAGACATCCGCATCGTGGTCCAGGGCAACTCCTCGGCGCCGGCAGCCGCGCTGATCGAGGCGATCAACAAGCACAACGGGCGCGACGCGTCGCGGCGCGTGGTGTTCCTCAACTACTCGGCGGTGGATCCATCGCTGACCAACGAGCGCTGCAGCTTCTGGCATTTCCGCTTCGATGCCCATGCCGACATGCGCATGACCGCGCTCATGAGCGTGCTGCGCGAAGACCGCTCGCTCAAGCGCATTTACCTGATCGGGCAGGACTACAGCTTTGGCCAGAGCGTGCTGCGCGAAGCGCGCAAGCAGCTTGCCGAGCAGCGGCCCGACATCCAGATCGTGGGGGATGAATTGCACCCGCTGGCGCGCATCAAGGATTTCCTGCCCTACGCGGCCAAGATCCAGGCCAGCGGCGCGCAAGCGGTGCTCACCGGCAACTGGGGCAACGACCTCACCCTGCTGGTGAAAGCGGCGCGCGAGGCCGGATTCCAGGGCAGTTTTTATACCTTCTACGGCAATGCGCTGGGCGCACCGGCGGCGATGGGCGAGGCTGGCGTGGGCAAGGTGTTTGCGGTGGCCGACTGGTTCCCCAACGTGCCAACAGCAGCGTCTGAAGCCTTTTACCGGAGCTTCCGGGAACGCTTTCCCAAGCCCGAAGACGACTATGTGCACATGCGCATGCAGCTCATGATCGAGGCGCTGGCGCAGGCGATCGAGCGCGCCGGCGCGGTGGATGCGACCCGCATCGCCACCGAGCTGGAGCGGGCCGAAGTCACCCTGGCCGGGCAAACCGCGCGCATGCGCGCTGCCGATCACCAGTTCCAGCAGCCGCTGGCGGTGGCGGTGATGGACCGCCAGGGGGCACCCGGCGTGAAATTCGACGTCGAAGGATCCGGCTACGGTTTTCGCGTCATCCGAAACCTCACGCCGCAGCAGGCCGAGGCCCCCCACAGCTGCACCATGCAGCGTCCGTGAAGTTCCGGTCTGACCGAGAAGGAGAGCCGCATGCGTGACGTGGTCCAGCAGCTCGGCGAGTCGCGCATCCGCGAAGTGGCCAATGCGGGGCTGGGCCGCGAGGACGTGCTGAAGTTCTGGTTCGGCGAAAGCGACGAAGTCACGCCCGGGTTTGTGCGCGAGGCGGCGATCGCTTCCCTGCAGGCTGGCGACACCTTTTACGCGCACAACCTGGGCCTGCCCGAACTGCGCGACGGCATCGCTCGCTACACCGACGGCCTGCATCCGGGTCGCGGCGCAGCCCACTGGCAGCCGCGCCTGGCGGTCACCTCGGGCGGTGTCAACGGGCTCATGCTGGCCTCGCAGGCGCTGGTGGACGCGGGCGACGAGGTGGTGGTGGTCACGCCGGCCTGGCCCAACCTGGTGGCGCAGCCGCTGATCATGGGCGCGAACGTGGTCCGCGTGCCGCTGAAGGTGATGCAGACCGGACCGCGCAGTGGCGCCTGGGTGCTGGACCTGGACGCGTTGCTGGCCGCGATCACGCCCGCCACCCGCCTGCTGGTGCTCAACGCGCCGAACAACCCCACCGGCTGGACGCTCAGCCGCGAACAACAAGCCACCATCCGCGACCACTGCCGCCGCACCGGCACCTGGATCCTGGCCGACGAGGTGTACGAGCGGCTGTACTTTGCAGGCGATACGCCAAACGGAGCTGCCAGCAGCTTTCTCGATGTGGCCGATCCCGAAGACCGCCTGATCGTCGCCCACAGCTTTTCCAAGAGCTTTCTCATGACCGGCTGGCGCCTGGGCTGGTTGGTGGTGCCCGCCTCGCTCACCGCCGCGATCGGCAAGCTGATTGAGTACAACACCTCCTGCGCGCCGGTATTCATACAGCGTGCCGCGCTGGCGGCCCTGGCGCGCGGGGACGAGGTGACGCCCGCACTGTTGGCGCACCTGCGCCTTTGCCGCGACACCCTGGTGCCGCTGTTGCAGGCCACACCCGGCGTGACCTTGGCCGAACCGCTGGGCGGCATGTACGCTTTTTTCCGCCTGGCCGGCCACGCCGACTGCCTGGACACCGCCAAGCGCCTGGTGCGCGAAGCCGGCCTCGGTCTGGCGCCTGGCAGTGCCTTCGGCCCGGAGGCGGCTGGCTGGCTGCGCTGGTGTTTCGCCAGCCGCGAACCTCGGCGGCTGGAGCAAGGCGTTGACCGATTGCGTGCCTGGCTCGCGAGAACCAATCCAGGCTTGGCCGCCGGTCAGCTATAATCCGCGGTTGTCGTTGATTTCAATGGCAATTCACGCCCGTTGCGGCGGTCAGAAACGGCTTCACTGCAAGACATTGTTGCGAGAAGTTCGGAGGGCTGGCTGGCTGCGACGTGTCGCAAGTCAACCCAAGGATTTTTCATGATCGCCCAAGATATCAAGGCCGCCGTCATTGCGGACAACGCCCGTGCCGCCAAGGACACAGGCAGTCCCGAAGTGCAGGTCGCCCTTCTGACCGCCCGCATCAACGAGCTGAGCCCCCACTTCAAGACCCACGCCAAGGACCACCACGGCCGGCGCGGTTTGCTGCGCATGGTGAGCCGTCGGCGCAAGCTCTTGGACTACCTGAAGTCCAAAGATGCCGATCGCTACCTTGCCCTGATCCAGAAATTGGGTCTGCGCAAGTGATTTTGACCATCGGGGTCTGACACGCATACCGCCTGAGTTGGTTCGCTGGCTCGGGCGATTTTTGTTTGCAGGTCCCGTTTTTTGATTCCGGAGCAGCAGCAACAGAGCGAAGCTGTGTCATTCCAACGGTGTTGCGTGCCTCGAGGCACACGGACAGCGTCGCTGGAATGGCATCGTGTTCTGGGTTGTGATTTCGGGTTTTGTGCAGACTGTCTGCACGCCACGCCACCCGCGCGGGTGGCTCAGAGGAGCAAACCATGAGCATGTTCAACAAAGTCACCAAGACTTTCCAGTGGGGCCCGCACACGGTCACCATGGAAACCGGCGAAATCGCCCGCCAGGCCACCGGCGCCGTGCTGGTCAACATCGATGACACCGTGGTGCTGGCCACCGTGGTCGCCAAGACCGACGCCAAAGCCGGTCAAGACTTCTTCCCCCTCACGGTGGACTACACCGAAAAAACCTACGCCGCCGGCCGCATCCCCGGCAGCTTCTTCAAGCGCGAAGGTCGCCCCAGCGAACTGGAGACGCTGACCTGCCGCCTGATCGACCGCCCGATCCGCCCGCTGTTCCCCGAAGGCTTCTACAACGAAGTCCAGGTGATCGTGCACGTGGTGAGCCTGAACCCGGAAGTGCAGGCCGACATCGCCGCCCTGATCGCTACCTCTGCCGCTTTGTCGATCAGCGGTATTCCGTTCAATGGCCCCATTGGCGCCGCGCGCGTGGGCTATGTGAATGGCGAGTACGTGTTGAACCCCGGTCAGACCCAGCTGAAAGACAGCCAGCTCGACCTGGTGGTCGCCGGCACCGAAGCCGCCGTGTTGATGGTGGAGTCTGAGGCCCAGCAGCTGAGCGAAGAGATCATGCTCGGCGCTGTGGTCTATGGTCACGAGCAGGGCAACATCGCCATTGCTGCCATCAACGAACTGGTGCGCGACGCTGGCAAGCCGGCCTGGGACTGGCAGCCGCCGGCCAAAGACGAGCCGCTGATCGCCAAGATCGACGGCCTGGCCAAGGCCAAGCTGGAAGCCGCCTACCAGATTCGCAACAAGCAAGCACGCACCCAGGCTTGCCGCGCCGCCTATGCCGAGGTGATGGCCGCTTTGAAGGCCGAAGGCGCTGCGTTTGACAGCGTGGCCATCGAAGCCCTGCTGTTCGAGATCGAAGCCAAAATTGTGCGAGGCCAGATTCTGGCTGGTGAGCCGCGCATCGACGGCCGCGACACGCGCACCGTGCGCGCCATCGAAATCCGCAACAGCGTGTTGCCCCGTACCCATGGCTCGTCCCTGTTCACCCGCGGTGAGACCCAGGCGCTGGTGGTGGCCACGTTGGGCACCGATCGCGACGCGCAGCGCATCGACGCCCTGGCAGGCGATTTTCAAGATCGCTTCATGCTGCACTACAACATGCCTCCCTTCGCCACCGGCGAAGCCGGCCGTTTTGGCACACCGAAGCGCCGCGAGATCGGCCATGGCCGTCTGGCCAAGCGCGCGCTGATCGCCGCACTGCCAAGTAAAGAAGACTTCCCCTACACCATGCGTGTGGTGAGTGAAATCACCGAATCCAATGGCTCCTCGAGCATGGCCTCGGTCTGCGGCGGCTGCCTGGCGCTGATGGATGCGGGCGTGCCGATGAAGGCCCACGTGGCCGGTATCGCCATGGGCCTGATCAAAGACGGCAACCGCTTTGCCGTGTTGACCGACATCCTGGGTGACGAAGATCATCTGGGCGACATGGATTTCAAGGTCGCGGGCACCACCAACGGCATTTCCGCGCTGCAGATGGACATCAAGATCCAGGGCATCACCAAGGAAATCATGCAGGTTGCACTGGCCCAGGCCAAGGAAGCCCGCATGCACATTCTGGGCAAGATGCAGGAAGCCATGGGCGAAGCCAAGACCGAGGTGTCGAACTTCGCGCCCAAGCTCTTCACCATGAAGATCAACCCCGAGAAGATCCGCGACGTGATCGGCAAGGGGGGTGCGGTGATCCGCGCGCTGACCGAAGAGACCGGCTGCCAGATCAACATCGACGAAAACGGCACCATCACCATCGCCTCTACCGACAGCGCCAAGGCCGACGAGGCCAAGCGCCGCATCGAGCAGATCACCGCCGAAGTGGAAATCGGCAAGGTCTACGAAGGCCCGGTCACCAAGATCCTGGACTTCGGCGCGCTGATCAACCTGCTGCCCGGCAAAGACGGTCTGCTGCACATCAGTCAAATCGCCCACGAGCGCGTGGAGCGCGTGTCCGACTATCTGACAGAAGGCCAGATCGTCAAGGTCAAGGTGCTGGAGACCGACGAAAAAGGTCGCGTCAAGCTGTCCATGAAGGCGCTGCTTGATCGCAACAGCGCCGAGCAGCCTCACCAGCAGCAGCCATAAGGGGATAGCTCGGGTGGCCACAACGATGCAAGCAGTCGAGATCAGTGCCTTCGGTGCGCCCGAGGTGCTGCGTCTGTGCGAGCGCCCCAAGCCGGTCGCGGCGGCGGGCGAGCTGCTGATTCGCGTCAGCGCTTCAGGCATCAACCGGCCCGACGTCTTGCAGCGCAGCGGTGCCTATCCGCCTCCGCCGGGGGCGTCTGACCTGCCAGGTCTGGAGGTGGCGGGGGTGATCGAGTCTGGCGATGCCGACGCGATGGTCCAGGCCGGACTGGCTGTGGGGGATCGCGTTTGCGCCCTGGTGGCCGGCGGCGGTTACGCGCAGTTTTGCGTGGCGCCGGTGGGCCAGTGTCTGCCGGTGCCCGAAGGTCTAGACGACGTGGCTGCCGCGTCGCTGCCCGAGACTTTTTTCACCGTCTGGAGCAACGTGTTCGATCGCGGCCGCCTGCAGACGGGCGAGACCCTGCTGATCCAGGGCGGTACCAGTGGCATTGGCGTGACTGCGATCCAACTGGCCAAGGCGCTCGGTGCCACAGTGATTGCCACCGCCGGCAGCGACGAAAAATGCGCCGCCTGCTTGGCGCTCGGCGCCGACCACGCGATCAACCACAAGACGCAAGATTTCGCGGCTGAGGCGATGAAGCTCACCGAAGGCCTCGGCGTCGACGTGGTGCTGGATATGGTGGCCGGCGCGTATGTAGCGCGTGAGATCGGTTGCCTGGCCGAAGACGGTCGGCTTGTGATCATCGCGGTGCAGGGCGGCGTGAAAGCCGAGTTCAATGCTGGTCTCGTGTTGCGGCGTCGGCTGGTGATCACCGGCTCGACACTGCGCCCGCGCCCGGTGGCGTTCAAGACCGCCATTGCAGCCGCCTTGCGCGAGCGCGTCTGGCCGATGCTGGCGCAAGGCAAGGTCAAGCCGGTGATTCACGGCGTGTTTGAAGCAGCGCATGCGGCCCGGGCCCACGCGCTCATGGAATCCAATCAGCATATCGGCAAGATCGTGCTGACCTGGGGCTGATGTCCTGGGAGAAACTTATGAAAAAGCGGATTGTTGGCAACTGGAAAATGAACGGCTCTTTGGCGGCCAACCAGGCGCTGGTGCAGGCCATGCTCGACGGGCTTGATGCACAAGCGAGCGAAGCCGATCTGGCGCTGTGTGTGCCAACGCCCTATCTGGCGCAATTGCAGTCGCTGCTCTCGGGCAGCCCCATGGCCTGGGGCGCGCAAGATGTCTCGGCACACGAGCAGGGTGCCTTCACCGGTGAGGTGAGTGCCGCCATGCTAAGAGACTTCGGCTGTCGCTACGCGATCGTTGGCCATTCCGAACGCCGTCAACACCACGCTGAAACCGATGCCGTGGTGGCATCCAAGGCGCAGCGAGCGTTGGCTGCCGGTCTCACGCCCATTGTGTGTGTCGGTGAAACGTTGGCTCAGCGTGACGCGGGTGAGACCGAAGCTGTGGTCAAGCGCCAGTTGGCGGCGGTGATCCACGCGGTGACCCATTGCACCAGCGAAATTGTGGTGGCCTATGAGCCGGTCTGGGCGATCGGCACCGGCAAGACCGCCACGCCTGAGATGGCGCAGGCGGTGCATGCGGTGCTGCGAGCCCAGCTGGCAGCGGCCACCGAGCACCCGAATCGCGTGCCCATTCTCTACGGTGGCAGCATGAACGCAGCCAACGCGGCCAGTCTGCTGGCCGAACCCGACATCGATGGCGGCTTGATCGGCGGTGCGTCGCTCAAGTCCGCTGACTTTTTGCAGATCGCAGCAGCAGCCAAGGCCTGAGGCCGGTTGTCGCGCAAACCTTGCGGAGAAATTCCATGAACGTTTTGTTGACCATTCTTCTGGCGGTTCAAATGCTGACCGCCATCGCCATGATCGTGCTGATCCTGATGCAGCATGGCAAAGGCGCCGACGCGGGGGCTGCGTTTGGTGGTGGTGGCGCGGGGTCCGCCAGCTTGTTTGGCGCCTCCGGCGGTGCCAACTTCCTGTCTCGGTCCACCGGCGTGCTCGCCGCGGTGTTTCTGGCCAGCACGCTGGGCTTGGCTTACTTCGGCAATCTGCGCCAGGTCGCCCCTGGCGCGGGCAGTGTTCTCGAAGGGTCGATATTGCCTGCGCAGTCACCGGCAGCCGCACAGATTCCGGACTCCTCAGGCAGCGTACCTGCCCCGGCACCAGCCCCTGCACCGAGCGTGCCAGCTGGCACCGGTGCCGCCCAGATACCAGGCCAGTAAGTCTGGAGCAATCCGTCTGTGGTCCTATCGGGAACTCCAGGCCAAGTGGGCCACCGATGCGCTGCTGAAATCCGGGAGTTGCCTCGGAAATGGGGTGCTTTCAGGGTAAACTCTTAGGCTGCCGAACAAGGTCCCTCCAGACCTCGTGAATGCGGCAAGTCAGAGTCAGCCGACGTGGTGAAATTGGTAGACACGCTATCTTGAGGGGGTAGTGGCGAAAGCTGTGCGAGTTCGAGTCTCGCCGTCGGCACCAATCTTTGGACAACATGGCCCCGTGCCATGTCAGTGGAATCGCAGCCCAGATGAGTCTTGAACAATACCTCCCCGTGCTTTTGTTCATTTTGGTGGGCCTTGCGATCGGGGTGATCCCGCAGGTGCTGGGGTACATCCTCGGCCCGAACCGTCCCGATGCGGAAAAGAACTCACCCTACGAGTGTGGCTTTGAGGCCTTCGAAGATGCTCGGATGAAGTTTGATGTGCGTTACTACCTGGTGGCGATCCTCTTCATTCTTTTCGATCTCGAGATCGCATTTCTCATCCCCTGGGCTGTGGCGCTGGGTGACATCGGCATGACGGGCTTTTTGGCCGGCGTGGTGTTCCTGGCCATTCTCACCGTGGGGTTTGTCTATGAGTGGAAAAAAGGTGCGCTGGATTGGGAGTGATTTCCCGCACGGCGCCACTTTCACCCGGAGCAGCACATGATTGAAGGTGTATTCAAAGAAGGCTTTGTCACCACGAGCTACGACTCGGTGGTGAACTGGGCCAAGACCGGCTCCCTGTGGCCGATGACCTTCGGTCTGGCTTGTTGCGCGGTCGAAATGATGCACGCAGCCGCTGCGCGCTACGACATCGGGCGCTTCGGCGCCGAGGTGTTCCGCGCCAGCCCGCGCCAGGCCGACTTGATGATCGTGGCCGGCACGCTGTGCAACAAGATGGCGCCGGCCCTGCGCAAGGTATACGACCAAATGGCCGAGCCTCGCTGGGTGCTGTCCATGGGGTCGTGTGCCAATGGAGGCGGCTACTACCATTACAGCTACTCGGTGGTGCGCGGTTGCGACCGCATCGTGCCGGTCGATGTTTATGTGCCTGGTTGTCCGCCCACCGCCGAAGCGCTGCTGTACGGGATTATTCAACTGCAGCAAAAGATTCGCCGCACCAACACCATTGCGCGCGCCTGAGCGCCGCAGGCAACCCCCATGAGTGCCATCATCCCTCCCGATTCGACCCATGCGGTCCGCCCTGAGGTGTTGCAGGCCACCGTGGCCGAGTTGCTGGGCGACCGTGTGCGCTCGCTCACGGTGGTGCGCGAAGAGCTGACCTTGGTGGTGTCTGCATCCGACTATCTGGCGGTGATGCAGACGCTGCGCGACGCGCCCCAAACCCGCTTCGAGCAAATGATTGATCTCTGCGGCATGGACTACTCCACCTATGGCGACGGGCGTTGGGAAGGCTTGCGCTACGCGGCTGTGGTGCATCTGCTATCGGTCAGTTTGAATCACCGCTTGCGGGTGCGCGTGTTCTGTCCGGAAGACGACTTCCCGGTGCTGGATTCGGTCACCTCGCTCTGGGCTTCGGCCAACTGGTACGAGCGCGAGGCATTCGATTTGTTCGGTATCGTGTTCGAAGGCCACAACGACCTGCGCCGCATCCTGACCGATTACGGCTTCATCGGTCACCCGTTCCGCAAGGATTTCCCGCTGTCGGGCCATGTGGAAATGCGCTACGACGCCGAACGCCAGCGGGTGATCTACGAACCGGTGACGATCGAGCCGCGCGAGGTCGTCCCACGCGTGATCCGCGAAGACAACTACGGCGGCTTGCACTGACATGGCTGAAATCAAGAACTACACCCTGAACCTGGGCCCGCAGCACCCGGCTGCGCACGGCGTGCTGCGCCTCG
>JBBSDB010000088.1:0-11863 GCA_038249735.1 Burkholderiales bacterium | reverse complement strand
TGCATGGCGTGGCGTTCAAAAGCGGCATCGCTTACCCGCCGACGAGGCAAGAGGGGAGGCACGGTTCGGCGAAAGCTGCTGCTGGGCGTACCATTGACCGGGGTCAAGCAGCAAGCCAAGCCGTGATGGTGGCGTGGAACGATCAGAGCCGAGCGCCCAAAAGAAAACCCCGCAAGGTGAACCTTGCGGGGTTTTTGACTTTCAGACGTTTTGCTGGCTCAGGCCAGCAAAAAATCAGAAGGTGTGGCGCAGGCCCACAGCGAACAAATCGCTCTTAACTGAAGTGCTCTTGACCTTGGCTTGCTGGTAGCCCGTGTAGGCGGTGGTGCGCTTGGACAGGCTGTAGGTCGCAGCAATACCGAAGCCAGTGGTCTTGACGTCGCCAGCAGCAGCGTTGCCTTTGGACTGGGCATAGCCGCCGGAGACGGTAAGAGCCGAGGACAAAGGCACGTCAACGCCTAGCTGAATGTCCGTGAACTTCACGGTAGCGAGTTTCGACTGACCAAAACCAGCGATCAGCTTCGCCACGCCCAAGTCGTACGAACCATTAAGCACCGTCAGCTCGAGATCGTCCGACCCTGCAACATCGCCTTGAACCTGATATGCGAAGTTTGCCGCGATCGGGCCTGCGCCGTAGGACAGGCTGAAGTCCGTGATGTCTTGCTTCACGGTATTGTCATTGTCCATGGAGTAGCTCAATCCACCGCTGAAGGCGCCGAAGGTAGGCGAGGTGTACTTGATGGTGCTTCCGGGGTTGGATGAGTAAAGCGCAGTAGTGGACAATACATTGTTGTAGGCTGAGAAAGCCGAGTCGAAAGCACTGGAGCCAGCGCCGATGACGTCATCCATTGCAGTCCAACTTTGGCCGAAGGTCACGGTGCCGAAGCCACCAGCGAGGCCAACATAGGACTGGCGAGCGAAGCCGTTTGACACACCAGTGGTCGGAAGGATCTTTGCTTCGAACTTGAACACTGCTGACAGACCGCCACCCAGATCCTCGGAGCCCGTGAGGCCCCAGCGGCTGGAATTCAGGCCGCCGTTGCCCATTTGGGTCGTTTTGGTCTTGACACCGGCGGCGTCGGTAGCCGAGGTGCGGCCAACCCAAACGTCAGCCAAGCCGTACAACGTCACGGAGGACTGGGCCATAGCGGCACCGGAAGCGGCCAGAACGGCCAGAGCGATCAGAGTCTTTTTCATGGTGATTTCCTTAGAGGTGAAACAAAAATCGTGTAGGTGACTGAGCAGACCAACACAACAAAAACACAACTTGATCTTAGCGACCACGACGCAAGACAAAGGGTTTTCCCTTTAAAACTTGCTGCAAAGAGGCAAATGTGTGGTGACGTGCCAACACCTCTCATGCAAATGCCGGACCAGATTCTTTCAACCGCATGGGGTGAGGCTCGCCCCATTTCGCCCATAAAAAATCCCGCCAGCGTCGTCGCTGGCGGGATTGATGTTCTGTCTCAACCGCTGGTCAAGCCAGCGAATGATCAGAAGTTGTGGCGAATGCCAAGGCCGTAGTTGGTCGTGTTGATCGCATCAGCGGCGCGGCCAGTGGCCTTGCCGTCACGCAGCACTGCTGCGTAGGCGAAGGTGCGCTTGCTCAGCGGGTACTTGACTTCCACGAGGACGTCGGTGTCCTTGAATTCGGTGTCGCGCGCCATGTCGATGGTCAAGCTGACTGGGCCCACAGGAACGGTACCGCCAAAGGAGAAGCCCTTGGATGGACCAGCGGGATCGATGATGGCACCAGCCAACCTGAAACCGCCGAAGTCGTAATTTGCACCGACGTGAATGTTGGCTTTCGACACCGTGTCTGGAGAACCAGCTGGCGTGCTGCCCAGTTTGTTGTAGCCCAAAGCAACAGCCAGAGGGCCACCGCGGTAGATCACGTTCAGGTCGATCTTGGACTGGTCGCCAGCAGCAGCAGCGCTGGCGTCGTTGCCCTTGAGGATGGTAGCCAGCGTTGCGGTCACACCGCCGAAATTGGGCGTGGTGTAGGCGATCTGGTTGCTGTTGCGAATGCCGCCCAAAACGTCAGCACCGGCTTGCGAGAACTGACGGGTTACGACAGAGTAGTTGGCGGTGCCGGTCAATTCCCAGGCAGCAGCTGCGAAGAACGATGGGTTCAAGCTGCGGCCGAGACGAATCTCACCGAAACCGCCCATCAGGCTCATGTTGGCAGCGCGCGAGAAATACTGACCACCGCTGAAGTTCGCGGCACCATCGGCCAGGCTCAGGCCAGCTTCGAAGTTGAAACCAGCTTTCAGGCCACCACCGAGGTCTTCCACGCCGCGCACGCCCCAACGGCTGGTGCCGTTGTTGACGGAAGAGGAGCTTTTGAACTGGGTGTCTTGGGTTGGTGCGCCGGCAGTGCCTAAGGAGTCGCGGCCGATAGCAGCGTCAGCAACGCCGTACAGGGTCACGGAAGATTGAGCGAAAGCGGCGCCGGTGGCTGCCACGGCAGCCAGTGCAATCAGGGTCTTTTTCATTGAGAAGTTCTCCAGGGTTGAAAAAAGAGGCCGTGGGTCTGTTGCCCCCGAGCCAACCTCCGTTTCGGAAGCTGATGCGATTGCACCAGAACGGACCGTGCGAAGCAAAGCATTTGGCTACAGAAACGTTGTTTTGTGGCACCCCGACAACACGTCACGGCTGTGTCACGCACACCCTGTCAGACGGCCTGAAATATCTCGGTTTTGGGTATCCGTGTTTACCAGCAAAAGCGGCGCGGTTGTCGCAAAATAGCTGCGGTGCGGTGGCGTCAGCCCCCACCTAACGCGAACACCGCCTCACCCCACAAGGAGCCTCACGCCATGGACGCTTTCATCAACGCCGCAGATTCCGCCCTTCGCGCCCTGTTCGTGCCGCCGCGCGCTTCGCGCCCCTGCCCCACGCTGCCGGAAGACAACACAACGCCATTGACCGATGCCGAGCGCGAGCTCTCGGGCGCGCTGATGCGGGTGAACCACGTGGGCGAGGTGTGCGCGCAGGCTTTGTATGCCTCCCAGGCGCTGGCGGCGCGGGGAAACGGAAAGCGCCGCAACGAAGCACTGGCGCGTCAGCTGGAAGCGGCGGGGCGGGAAGAGACCGACCACCTGGCCTGGACGAAGGCGCGGCTGGACGAGCTGGGCGCGCGGCCTTCGCTGCTGAACCCGCTGTGGTACGCCGGGGCCTTCGGGATGGGCCTGCTGGCGGGGCGCCTGGGCACCGGGCTGAGCCTGGGCTTCGTGGTGGAGACGGAGCGGCAGGTGGAGGCGCATCTGGCCACCCACATGGAGCAGCTGCCGGCGAACGACCACGCCTCGCGCGCGATCGTGGCGCAGATGAAAGACGAGGAAGCGCGCCACGCGCGGGAAGCGCAGCGCGCCGGGGCGGTGGAGCTGCCGCTGCCGGTGAAGGGGCTGATGCGGCTGGCGGCGAAGGTGATGACGACGGTGGCGCACCGGGTTTGATGGGATGCCGGCAGCGAGCGCTTCGAAGACGACAACATCTTTACGTCGCAAGCGCGCGAGGAAGCGGGTCACCAGCTCAGTCAGGTTCAGGTAGGACTTGAACCCGACGACTGGAAGCCCTTTGACGCAGTGGGGGCAGGCACCAAGGAAATTCGCATCCATCTGGGTGATGGCTGGTTTCGGGTGATGTATGTCGCGAAGTTCCCAGAAGCGGTGTATGCGTTGCACTGCTTCAAGAAGAAGACCTCATCCACCAGCCAACACGACAAAGACGTTGCAGCGGCACGGTACAAAGCCGTTGTGCTTGAAAGGAAGAAAAATGAACGCTGAAACAGGCTCTGGTCACATCACGCCAGTGGGGGGTAACGTATTTGCTGATCTTGGGTTCAACGCCCAAGAGTCTGCCGGGCTGAAGGCTGAATCTGCGCGCCTGATTTCTGCAAAACTGGCCATCAAAGATGCACTCATGTCCGAACTGGCGATCTGGATTGAGACAAACAAACTCAAGCAGGTTGAGGCTGCCGAGATTTTGGGGATCACGCGGCCGCGTGTGTCTGACGTCATCCACAAAAAGACTGTGAAGTTCACCATCGACGCGCTGGTGGACATGATCGCCCGCACTGGCAAACGGGTTCAGTTGTCGGTTCGCTGAGCGACGCTTCATGATCACCCTGGCAGCGAGGCGAGCCACTGAGGACCACCGTTTTAACGGCTGCGCTTCAGCTCGACCAGCCGACGGGTCTGTGTGCGGCAATGGTGGTGGCGCACCGGGTGTGACGAATCCAGGAAAATGCTGCCATGCGACTGACGCTGGAACAAATTGAGTCGATCAAGGAGACTGCCCTGGAAGTGTTGGGTGAGGGTTCACGCGTGACACTGTTTGGCTCCCGCGCTGACAACGAGCGCCGGGGCGGTGACATTGATTTGCTGTTTGAAACCAGTCAGCACGTGGCCCACCGCACGCAGACTTTGAATGCCTTGTATGTGGGGTTGATTCGCCGCCTGGGAGACCGTAAGCTGGACAATCTGCTGAAGGACGCTGCCACACCCGACGCACCTGTGCTGCGGGTGGCGCGCGAAACTGGGGTGTTGCTTTGACCGTCGCTGGCGGAAAAAGTGGAAGCGTTTGCCAGCCACTTCTCTCGGCTGCAAGACCAATTGGGTGAAAAATTGTTGCCGCGCTGCGCCGCTTTGGTGGGTGAAACGCCCAAAACTTTTCTGGATACCTTGGCTTTTGCCGAAAAAGCCGAGCTGTTGCGCAACGCCGATATGTTCATCGCCGCCCGACGGCTGCGCAATGCGCTGGTGCACGAGTACATGGCAAGACGCTGAGATGTTTCTTGAGAGTCTGCTGGCAGCGCACGAGGCTTGCGGTTTGTTTTTTGAGATGATCGACAAGATTTCCAGCGAGTTGCAGCGCTTGGGCGTGCCGCCCGGCTCAGATCTGCGCTGAATAAGTCTATCGCGGCGCGGGCATCACGACATGAGAAAACGATCGTTGACCATCACACTGCAGCCCGACTGGCGGGCTGGTTTGCGCGCGGCGGCGGTGGCTGCACAACATGACGCGTACCAGGGCGAGGTGTTGAACTTTGAAAGCCCGGGGCAGTTTTTTGGTCAGCTGACCGAAAAACGCTGGGCACTGGTGCGCGCGGCACAGGGTCGAGGCGAGCTGTCGGTGCGCGAACTGGCCCGCCGGGTGGGCCGTGATGTGAAGCGCGTGCATGAAGACGTGCTGGTCTTGGCCACGCTGGGCTTGCTGGAGCGCACCGCATCAGGTGGCGTGGCATGCCCCTATGTATCTATGCACATCGACATGCACTTGAAGGCGGCTTGATCGGCCTGCAGCCACTGCGAGTAAGTCTTGCTCAGGCTTGGCCAGGAGCCTGCGCGGCAGAAGAATCGTTGACTGCAAACCGCCCGCAGCGGTCCACTTTCCTGGCGTTCGCATATCTCACGTCAACGGGTCAGGGGTGTTGTCTGTGACTCATTTAACTTGGCGCCGAAGGCCTTGGTGTGTACCATACACACCAACATGAAGAGCGCCGAGCTGATCAAAGAATTGAAGAGCGCTGGCTGGGAGCTGGACCGTGTCAACGGATCGCACCATGTGTTCCGACACCCGACCCGACCCGGGCACGTCGTGGTGCCACATCCCAAAAAGGACTTGGGCATCGGCCTGGTTAAGGCCATCCGCAAAGCTGCGGGCGTTTAGGACTTAGAACCGAAAGGTGAATCATGCGTTATCCCAGTGCCATTGAGCCCGGCAACGACTCGACTGCCTGGGGTGTCGTGGTGCCCGATCTGCACGGGTGCTTTTCTGCGGGTGACACCCAGGAGGAAGCCATCATCAATGCCGAAGAGGCCATTGAAGCCTGGATCGAGGCCGCCCTGGATGCTGGCCAGGAGATTCCAGCGCCCAGCAGCCTACAGAACCTGCAGGCGTGCCATCCGGAGTTCGCGGGCTGGGTTTGGGGGCTGGTGAAGATCGACCCGGACGCGCTGGACAGCGCGGTCGAGCGGGTGAACATCAGCTTGCCCAAGCGGGTGCTGCATCGCCTGGACATTTTGGCCAGGAATGACGGTGAGACCCGTTCTGGACTGATCGCCCGCATGACCATCGAGCGGCGGCAACGCGGCTGCGCTGCGGCCTGACGCCCGCCAGGAAGGCGGCGCTGAACCAAGTCTCGTGGATGCGGGGGCCCGATGTCGGAATGGGATGCCAGGGGCCTGTCGGACTTGGAGGCGCCCAGCTGCCATTGGACAAGCAAGCGACGCCAGGGAAAAGCACTTCGGTGCAGCACATGGAGCGGCTGCCAGCGCACGACGGCGCCTCACGTACGATCGTTGCGCAGATGAAAGACGACTAGGCGCGCCACGCCAGAGAAGCGCGTGCAGGTGGTCAAGAGAGCCCAAGCTGCAAGTTGCTCACGCGCGCATGAAGTGGCGGCAGCTCGCGGTGGATCGTCTCCCACACGATGTCGAGGTCCACTTTGAAATAGCCATGCGCCAAGGCGTTGCGCATGTCATTGGCAATGGCCAAGGGGAGCTCGGGGTGTTCGGCGGCAAACGCCGGATGGGCACGCTGTATGTTGCGGCTCGCCTCACCGATGACTTCAAAGTTGCGAATCACAGCGTCTTGGACGATCTGGCTGGCAAGGTAGTCCGCTTTTTCCTAGCCTGCGACATAGCGCTGGATTCGCTCAATGGCTACAAGGATGTGCCCCAAGTAGTCTCGCAGCCGCTGGGGATCGCGGTTCATACGGGGCGGGCTTCAGCGAGAACAGCCGCGCGGTATTTGTCTGGCAGGCCGTTGGGTGTCAAAACGTCCACACGCACGCCCAGGATTTGCCGCAGTTCCATGCGAATGGCACTGACGTCAAAGAGCGTTGTCTCTGGCGTTGGATCAATGAGGATGTCGAGGTCGCTGTCTTCTGTGTCGCGCCCGTGGAGCACCGAGCCGAATACACGGGCGTTGCTGGCGCGGTGGGCTTGCACCACCGCGCGAACAGCGGCGCTGTGCGTCTGAAGGGCATCGGAGGGCTTCATACAAATAACGTTATCACAACAAATGGCGGCTTCACCAGACGTCTCGCCGGGCAGAAAACAGCAACCCAGCTTAGCGCTTCTCCACGATCGCAGCACAGACGGCTCAATCTGTCTCGATCAGCTCAAAGCTGGTGGTGATGACCGCTGTTTTGCCCAGCATGATGCTGGCCGAGCAGTATTTCTCGTGGCTCATGGCTATGGCCCGCTCCACTGCCGACGCCGGCACGCCGCGACCGGTCACGGTGAAGTGCATGTGGATCTTGGTGAAGACCTTGGGATCAACCTCGGCGCGCTCGGTGGTGAGCTTGACGCTGCAGCCGCGCACGTCGTGGCGGCCGCGCTTCAGGATGAGCACCACGTCGTAGGCGGTGCAGCCGCCGGTGCCGGCGAGCAAGGTTTCCATCGGGCGGGGTGCCAGGTTGGCGCCGCCGTTTTCGGGCTTGGCGGGGTCGGGCGCGCCGTCCATGGTGAGCACGTGGCCGCTGCCGGTTTCGGCGACAAAGCCCATGTGGGAGCGGGTGCCGGCGGCGCCGGTCCAGGTGACGGTGCATTCCATGGGGAGTTCCAAGCGTGAAAAGATGACGGGGAAACTGAGAAAGCTCTCTAAAAGCTAGCAAAAAGATCTTGCAGATGTTGCGCTGCAACATGAGATCGGTATACTGGCGTCATTGTATTTTCACGGTTGTCTCCTCTGCCCTCCTGGGGTGGATTCATACCCGGACCGGCTCTGCCAGTCCGGGTTTTTTTGCTGCGTCAAGCCGTTTTCGGCGCTGCGATATCGAGCGTCAGGCCTGCCCACTATGATGGGCGCCCAAGGAAAGCTCGATGCCCACACGTGCCAAAAACTCAACGCCCACCGCCTCAACCGCGTCCCCGCTGACCACGCTCGGCCCGGCCGAGTACCTCAAAAAGATACTGACCGCGCGGGTGTACGACGTGGCGCAAGAGACAGCGCTGGAGCTGGCCAAAAACCTCAGCCAGCGGCTCAACAACCAGGTGTTGCTCAAGCGCGAAGACCAGCAGCCGGTGCACAGCTTCAAGCTGCGTGGTGCCTACAACAAGATGGCGCATTTGAGCGCCGAGCAGCTGGCCAAGGGGGTGATTTGTGCCTCGGCCGGCAACCACGCCCAGGGGGTGGCGCTGGGCGCGCGCAAGCTGGGCTCGCGGGCGGTGGTGGTGATGCCCACGACGACGCCGCAGATGAAGGTGGACGCGGTGCGGGCGCTGGGCGGCGAGGTGGCGCTGCACGGCGAGAGCTATTCCGACGCCTACGCACACGCGCTCACGCTGCAAAAGCAGCAGGGGCTGACGTTTGTGCACCCGTTTGACGACCCGGACGTGATCGCGGGCCAGGGCACGATCGCGATGGAGATCCTGCGCCAGATGCAAAGCCTGGGCTCGGACCGGCTGGACGCGGTGTTTGTGGCGATCGGTGGCGGCGGGCTGATTTCGGGCGTGGCGAACTACATCAAGGCGGTGCGCCCGGAGATCAAGGTGATCGGGGTGCAGATGAACGATTCCGACGCGATGATGCGCTCGGTGCAGGCCGGCGAGCGGGTGACGCTGCCGGACGTGGGCCTGTTCTCGGACGGCACGGCGGTGAAGCTGGTGGGTGAGGAGACGTTTCGCATCGCCAACGGCCTGGTAGACGAGTTCATGACGGTGGACACCGACGCGGTGTGCGCCGCGATCAAAGACGTGTTTGTGGACACGCGCAGCATCGTGGAGCCAGCTGGCGCGCTGGCGGTGGCGGCGATCAAACAGTATGTGGCGCAGCACAAGACCCAGGGCGAAACCTACGCCGCCATCCTCTGCGGCGCCAACATGAATTTCGACCGCTTGCGCTTCGTGGCCGAGCGTGCCGAGGTGGGCGAAGAGCGCGAGGCGCTGTTTGCGGTGACGATTCCCGAGGAACGTGGCAGTTTTCGGCGTTTTTGCGAGCTGATCGGCGAGCTGCCGGGCGGGCCGCGCAACGTGACCGAGTTCAACTACCGCATCCACGATGGCAGCAAGGCCCATGTGTTCGTGGGCATGAGCACCTCGGCCCGGGGCGAGTCGACCCAGATCGCCAACAGCCTGAACCAGCAAGGCTTTCAAACGCTGGATTTGACGCACGACGATCTGGCGCAGGAGCACATTCGCCACATGGTGGGCGGGCAGTCGCCGCTGGCGCACGACGAGCGCCTGCTGCGCTTTGTGTTCCCGGAGCGGCCGGGTGCGCTGCTGAAGTTTTTGAGCCTGATGCGCCCCGGCTGGAACATCAGTCTGTTTCACTACCGCAACCAGGGCGCCGACTACGGCAGGATTCTGGTGGGCCTGCAGGTACCACCCAAGGACGGCAAGGCGTTTGACAAGTTTCTGGCGACGCTGGGATACCCGTGTGTCGAGGAAACCAGCAATCCGGTGTACCGTCTGTTTCTTCGCAGTTGAATCGCGTCCTCCCCATGTCCTTGAAGACTTCGCCGGCCAGCGCCGAGACACCTTTGAGCGCGGCGCCGGCGCTTCGGCTGCCGACGATCGCGCGCACCGCAGACCCAGTGCTGGACGCCTCGGTGATGCAGCGCATCGGCCCGCTGGGATTCCCGGACCACGCGCTTGGGCGGCTCGAAGAGCTGGTGTTGCAGCTCGCGCGCATGCAGAGCTCGGGCCCACTGGACTTTGATCTGCTGGCATTCGACTCACCGCAGGTGGTGGTGTTTGCGGGCGACCACGGCATTTGCGACGAGGGCGTGTCTGCGACGCCGGCCAGCGCCACCCGCGAGCGGGTGCTGCAGATCCTGCGCGGTGAGGCGCCGATCAACACGGTGGCCGCGATGCAAGGCTTCGACCTCACCGTGGTGGACGCGGGCGTGGCCAGCCACCTGACCGAAGGGGGTGACGCGGCCGGCAGCAAGGCGGTTCCGCTGCTGCTGCGCAAGATCGCTTACGGCACGCGCAACATGACCGTGGGCCCGGCGATGTCGGTGGCGCAAGCGGTGTCTGCGCTGCATGCGGGGATGGACGTGGTGCGGCATCTGCCGGGCAATGTGGTGGCGCTGGGCGATGTGGGCGTGGGCAACAGCTCGTGTGCGGCCCTGCTGCTGTCGCGGCTGTGCGGCGTGCCGCTGGCTGATGCCTGCGGGCGCGATGAAACAGACGCCGACGGTCTGGACAGCACGCAGGCTGAGGCCAAGCTCGAGGTGCTGTTGGCTGCTGCCCGACGGCACCGAAAGGCCACCTCGCCGTTGGCCGCGCTGGCGGCGCTGGGCGGTTTTGAGATCGCGATGATGGCCGGCGCCATGCTGCAGGCGGCCAGCGAGCGGCGGGTGGTGTTGGTGGACGGCTTTGTGGCGGGCACCGCCGCGCTGGTTGCGCGCGGCCTCAGCCCGGCGGTGGCTGACTACCTGGTATTTGCGCACCGCGCGGCCGATCCGGGTCACCGCCTGCTGCTGATCCACTTGCAGGCCCAACCCTTGATGGACCTGGGGCTTCGGCTGGGACAAGGTGTGGGCGCGCTGCTGGCGTGGCCGCTGCTGCAAACCGCGCAGGCTTTGTTGGACCGGGGCGGGTCGGGCTGGCTGGGCGCAACCGACTCGGGACGGGAGGCGTTGTATTGAAGTGCCTGCTGGCTTGCCGGCCTGATCAGCGGCTTATCCGCCCGGCTTGATCGGCATGTCGAGCGTGACGGCCGTGGGTCCTTCAAGGGCGGCCCCTAGGCGCACTTGTTGAGCCGTCACCGCCTGCAGAACCAAGCCGTCCGACACCTCGGCGCCGAGGCGAAAAGGCCGGGCAGGTTGGCCGTCGACCCCAATCAATGCCGCGCCACGCGCCGTGCCCACCGCCGCCACGCCTTGCAGGGCGTAGCGGCTTGCAACGGCCGGCGCTGCCTCGGCCAGCGGAGCAGCTGCTGGCAAAGCGCCCAGGGCCCGCGCCAGCAGCGTTGCGTCGACCACCGGTGGTGCGCCCACCGATGCCGGCACGGGCGTGACCGGTGAGCGGCCCAAGGCCTGCAACACCCAATACCCTGCGCTCAACCCGGCGACCAGCCAGAGCAGCCCCGCCAACAGCGCAGGCCAGGGCTTTCGGCCGGCCGAGCGCACGGTGGTGATTTCACCCGGAAAAGCCGAGTGAGCAAAGGAGGACACCTTGAACATCGCCGCATTATGATGGACGCGCGCGTGCTGACACGCAATGCGGCGGTGGGATTTGGGCAGCTGTTTCGCGCTCCTCCACCCCCTTCTTTCACACGAATTGCCCGCGGGAGAATTTGAGTTGATCCAACCCCTTGCCATGCTCCAACCACTGCGCTGCACCGCTCAGGGCGCCGCGCGGCGCACGCAACGCGGCTTCACCCTGATCGAGCTGATGGTGGTGCTGGTCATCATTGGCGTGCTGGCGGCGCTGATCGTGCCCAACGTGCTGGACCGCGCAGACGATGCGCGCGTGACCGCGGCGAAAACCGATGTCAACAATGTGATGCAGGCACTCAAGTTGTACCGCCTGGACAACCAGCGCTACCCCACCAGCGAGCAAGGCTTGCCGGCGCTGGTGAACAAGCCCGCGGCCAGCCCGGTGCCGCCGAACTGGCGCCCCTACCTGGAGAAGCTGCCCGCCGACCCATGGAACCAGCCCTACCGGTATCTCAACCCTGGGGTTCATGGCGAGGTGGACGTGTTGTCGCTGGGCGCCGACGGTCAGCCGGGTGGCGAGGGCAAGGATGCTGATGTGGGTAGCTGGCAGTGACGATGGCCCCCCCCTGCGCCGCTGCGCGTCTTCCCCCCAGGGGGACGCTGCCCTTCGCCCGGCAGAGCCGGATCGTCGGCAGCCGCTGGGTGACAGCCCCTCAGCTTCGAACGCCTCGCATTCCCTGCGCCGCTGCG
>JBBSDB010000087.1:0-12128 GCA_038249735.1 Burkholderiales bacterium | reverse complement strand
GGCACGCCGCTGCCTGGCGTGCCCACATTGACGCGCCAGCCCTTGATATCGGCCAGGGTGGTGGCGGTGCCGTCTTGCGGCAGATCGCGCGCCGATGCTTCGCGGTAGAACAACCACAGCGGTTCCACAAACAGGCTGCCCAGCGACACGATGGATTCCTCTTCGTCGTAGCCGATGTCGGCACTCCCCCCCTGCACAAAACCCAGATCGGCCTTGCCCGAACGGATCAGCTCCAGGTTGTCCGACGAGCCTTCCGAGGGCAGCAGCTCCACCGCGATGCCGTAGCGTGCCAGGGCATCGGCATAGCGTTTGCCAAACTCGTCGTAGGCGCTCTGATCCGGGCCGGTGGCCAGCACCACCCGCTTGGGTGGGTTGGGGTCCAGCCACCAGTAAGCCAGCGCCAGCAGCAACACCGTGAGCAGCGCAAACGGCCCGATGGAGACGGCGAGATCGCGCAGCGAGAGCAGGGTGTAGCGAATGCGAGTGGACATGGTCGCGACGTTAGCACGCGGTCTTTGTGCCCACCGGGCAAGCGCAGGCGTTCACGCGGCCGGAAATTGCAGGCAAAAGAGGGTGTGGTCCGCATTGGACGCCACCGACACGGTGCCGCCGTGCGCCTCCATGATGGCGCGGGTGATTGCCAGGCCCAGACCGGTGCCCTCGGTGTTGAGGTGGGCGCGGGACTTGTCGACCCGGTAGAAGCGGTCGAACAGGCGCGGCAGGTGCTCGGGCGCGATCGGCGGACCGACGTTGTCCACACACAGCGAAGCCTCGCCATGGGTGTTGCTCACCAAAACCCGCACCCGGCTGTGCTCAGGCGCATGGCGGATCGCATTCGAGAGCAGGTTGCTGATCGCGCGTTGCAACATCAGCCGGTCGCCCTGGGCAGTGCCTTGGCCTTCAAGCACCAGCGTGACGCTCTTCTCTTCGGCCACCACATCGAAATAGTCAAACAAGGCCTGGGCCGCCCGGTGCAGCGCCACCGGCTCGCGGTGGGGAAGGGCCAGGCCGTGCTGGGTCTTGGCCAGCAGCAGCATGTCGGACACCATGCGGCCCAGGCGCTGGAACTCTTCCGCGTTGGAGGCCAGCGTATCGCGGTAGGTGACGCTGTTGCGCGGCTGCGCCAGCGTGACCTGGGTCTGGGTCAGCAGGTTGCTGATGGGTGTGCGCAGCTCGTGCGCCAGATCGCTGGAGAACTCCGAGAGTCGCTGGAAATCGCGCTGCAGCCGCTCCAGCATGGTGTTGAGCTCCTGCGCCAGGTCGGCCATTTCCACCGGCACGCTGCCCACCGGCATGCGCTCATCAAGCTGATGGGATGTGACGCGGCGGGCGCGCTCGCGCATGTCGCGCAGCGGCGCCAGACCTCGGCGCGCGGCCCACCAGGCCAGCAGGCCGCTGGCCAGCGCAGCGACCACCAGATAAATCATCAGGCTGCGCTGCAGCTCTTCCATGAAGTGGGTGTGGTGGTGCGTGTCCATGGCCAGCAGCAGGCGCAGACCGGGCGCCGCGTCGCCACCGAGGAAGCCGGGTGCAGGCAACGCCACCGCCGCACCGCGCAGCAAGATGCCATCCCAGGTCCAGTCGCTGGGCTCCAGCCTGCCACTGGCGGGTGCGAGGTCGGCCGGGAAGGTGTCGGCGGGTGGTCCGTAGAGCGTCTGCCGCGCCTGCTCCAAGCGCACGGTCAAACCGGTGTGGCTTTGCAGCAGCTCCTGCAGCCGCTGAGACATCTGTTCGACATCGGTGCTTCCAGCGACCACCTTGCGCACCAGCGCTGCTTTGTCGGTCAGGTAATCGCGGTCGAGATCGACAAAGTGCGCCTGGTTGGCCAGCGTCACCATCACGCCCAGCCCGCACAACACCGCCAGCGACACGGCGGTGTAGAGCAGCGTGAGCCGCGCGGTGAGAGTCAGGCGCAGACCCCCGCTCACGCGCCAGCCTCCGGAATTTCCATCACGTAACCCATGCCGCGCACGGTGTGGATCAGGCGCGGCTCGAAGCCTTCATCGACCTTGGCGCGCAGGCGTCGCACCGCCACATCGATCACGTTGGTGTCGCTGTCGAAGTTCAGATCCCACACCTGGGACGCGATCAGCGAGCGCGGCAAGACCTCGCCCTGGCGGCGCATCAGCAGCTCCAGCAGGCCGAACTCTTTGGCGGTGAGATCGATGCGCTTGCCCGCGCGCAGCACCCGCCTGCGCAGCAGGTCCAGCTCCAGATCGGCCAGGTGCAGCGTGGTCGCCTCTTGGCTGGGCCGCCCGCGCCGCAGGATCACCCGCACCCGCGCCAGCAACTCGGCAAACGAAAACGGTTTCACCAGGTAGTCGTCAGCGCCCAGCTCCAGCCCGCGCACCCGGTCTTCCACCTGATCGCGCGCTGTCAGAAAAAGCACTGGCATCTGACGCCCCATGCTGCGCAGGCCTTTGAGCACCTGCCAGCCGTCGAGCTCGGGCAGCATCACGTCCAGAATCACCAGGTCGTGCTGACCATCGAGGGCGAGGTGCAGGCCGTCGCTGCCACGGGTGGCCAGGTCCACGCTGAAGCCAGCCTCGCGCAGCCCCTGGCGCAGGTATTCGCCTGTTTTGGGTTCGTCTTCGACGATCAGGATGTTCACCGGCGGTAGTGTGCCCGCTGGCGAACCGCTGCAACCCAACATGACATTTTTGTCATGTGACCGACAGGTGTCTGTTGTGCGGAGGCCTTCACACTCCGCTCATGTCCAAGAAATGCAACTGCCTTGACCAACCCCGCCGCGCATCCCGGTCCGCGATCGGCCAGCTGACGCTCGCGCTCCTGCTTCCGCTGAGCGCCTGGGCGCAGACGGCCACCCCGCCGCCGCAGGCAGGCGTTGCCCCACCGCTGGTGGACTGGCGCGGCGCGAACGACGCCGTGGCGCAATTCAAGCGCGGCCACATCGACCTGCTCAAGTGGGAGAGCGCGAACCTGCCCGCCGAATCGACCGCACCAGCCGTGCAACCCAATCTGATCCTCATGACGCCGAGAGACGCGGTCCGCCAAGCCTGGCGCGCGCACCGCGAGCTGGCGCGCACCCAGAGCCGCATCGGCACGGATGCGACGCAGCGCGTGGCGGATGGCCGCTGGGACACGGTCGACCCCAGCCTGCAGCGCCGCGTGGACGACATGGACGAACTGCTCGAGGTGGCGGCCGACGCGCGCAAGGCCTGGCTGAATGCGGTCGCCGCGCGCAAAGTGCTGCGATTTCGGGAGGCAGCGCTCACCAGCGCCGAGGCGGGCGAAGAGCTGGGCCGGCGCATGGTCAGTGTGGGCAACTGGAGTCCCTTGCAGGCCACGCCGTTTCAGCTCGCGCGCAGTTCGGCCCGCATGGCGCTGCAACGCGCCCAGCTCGCCTCGCTCCAGGCCGATGCTGCGCTTCTGCAGGCGTTGCGCCTGAGTGGCACCGACACGCGACTCGGCTTTCCGGCCGATCTGCCTGCATTGCCGGACAAGGCGCTGGCGCGCAACCTGTGGCAGCAGCACCTGGCCGCTGTGCAGGCGCATGTGCCTGGCATGGACGCGGTGCGCAACCGGGTGGCTTCCGAAACCGCTTTTGCGGTTTACCAGACCCTTGATGCGATGGCGCGCACCAGCCGGGGCGAGGTGCTCAAGCTGCGCAGCTTCATCACCGAAGAGACGGTGCTGCACTACAACGGCATGCTGAAAAGCGTCTGGGATCTGTTGACCGAGGTGGGCAACCAGGCGGTGGCTGAGGTCGACGCCATCGAAGCGCAGCGCGATTTCTGGCTGGCCGAAACCGATCTGCAATGGACGCTGCAAGGTGGCGCGCCCACCCGCTTCGTTTCACCTGGCGGTGGTGGTGCCGAAGCAGCTGCGCCCGCTCATTGATTCAGGACCACTCCACATGACCCCACCCTCCAAGCCCGCCAATTCCCGTCGCCAGTTTTTTGCCGGTGCAGCTGTGTCGCTGGCCAGCGTGGCTGTGGCCCGCTCGGCCCTCGCGGCGTTGCCCGAACCGGTGATTCAGACCTCGGTCAACACCGCGCCGCCCTTGGTGCCTCAGACCGGGCGGCCCTACAACCCGGTGGTCACGCTCAACGGTTGGACGCTGCCCTGGCGGATGAACAACAACGTCAAGGAATTCCACCTGGTCGCTGAACCCGTGGTGCGCGAGGTGTCGCCCGGTTTCAAGGTCAACATGTGGGGCTACAACGGCCAGAGCCCGGGGCCGACCATCGAGGTGGTCGAGGGCGATCGTGTGCGCATCTATGTCACCAACAAGTTGCCCGAACACACCTCCATTCATTGGCACGGTCAGCGCCTGCCCAACGGCATGGACGGTGTGACCGGCCTGAACCAGAAGGCGATCCCCGTGGGCAAGACCTACGTCTACGAATTCGTGGCGCGCCGCCCGGGCACCTTCATGTACCACCCGCATGCCGACGAGATGGTGCAGATGGCCATGGGCATGATGGGTTTCTGGGTCACCCACCCCAAGGCCAAGCACCCCCACATCAGCGAAGTGGACCGCGATTTTTGTTTTCTGCTCAACGCGTTCGACGTCGAGCCCGGCGCGCGCACACCGATGATCAACACCATGCTGGACTTCAACATCTGGTGCTGGAACAGCCGGGTGTTTCCCGCCATCGACACGCTCAATGTGCGGCTGAACGACAAGGTGCGCATCCGGGTCGGCAACCTGACCATGACCAACCACCCGATCCACCTGCACGGCCATGAATTCCAGGTGACCGGCACCGACGGCGGCCCGACACCGCCTGGCACGCGCTGGTACGAGGTGACCACCGATGTGGCCGTGGGCCAGATGCGCCAGATCGAGCTGCTGGCCGACGAGGCCGGCGACTGGGCCATGCATTGCCACAAAAGCCACCACACCATGAACGCCATGGGCCACGATGTGCCCACCATGATCGGCATCGACCACCGCGGTCTGGTGAACAAGATCCAGAAAGTGGCGCCCGACTACATGGTGATGGGCGAGCGCGGCATGGCCGACATGGGCGAGATGGAGATGCAGATCCCCGACAACACGGCGCCCATGATGACCGGCACGGGTCAGTACGGTTCGCTGGAAATGGGCGGCATGTTCACCGTGTTCAAGGTGCGCAAAGACCAGAAGCCGGGCGACTACAGCGATCCGGGGCATTACCCGCATCCACCCGGCACCTCGGCCTTCGAGTACACCGGCGCGCTGGCTGAACCTGCCCGCTTTCAGTCAGAAGTGCAGGCCGGTGGTGGTTCGGTGACGGGGCTCAACAACCCGACCACGCCACCAGCTGCACCGATGGAAAAGCCGTCGTCAGCCAATGCCCGCGCGGTCAAGCCCCAGGGCGGCCACAACCATTGACCCGGCGCGCCTTGCACGCCATCCGAATCCATCCGAACTCTCTGGCCCCGAGCCGATCTGAAAATACTGCTCCATGAAACATCTGGTCTCACCCCTTCTTCTGTCGCTCTTGTTGCTGGGCGCAGCGCCCGCGTTCGCTCACAGCGAAGATGCGCACTCCAAAAAGGCTGGTCCTGTGAAGCTGGAGCAAAAAGCTTGGGGCATCGCCGGGCAGGCCAAGGCGGTCAAGCGCACCATCGCCATCCAGATGGAGGACAACATGCGCTTCACCCCGGAGCGCATCGAGGTCGCCCAAGGCGAGACGCTGCGGCTCACGTTAACCAACACCGGCAAGGTGATGCACGAGCTGGTGATCGGCACGCAAAAAGAACTGGCGGAACACGCGGCGCTCATGAAGCGCTTCCCGAACATGGAGCACGACGAGCCCTACATGGCCCATGTGGCGCCGGGCAAAACCGGCGAGATCCTATGGACCTTCAACCGACCCGGCGAGTTCGACTTTGCCTGCTTGCTGCCCGGCCATTTCGAAGCCGGCATGGTGGGGAAAATAGGGGTCAAAGCCTCAACAGGAGCCAAACAATGAGGGAAACAGCCGCCCCAAGCGCTGAGCCGCGCGGCCTGCGCCGTCGACACCTTGCGGCCTTGGCCGCTGCCGCCTGCCTGCCCGGCTGGGCACTGGCGCAGTCGGCATCAAGCAAGGCTGGCCCGCTGGTGCAGGTCTGGAAAGACCCGAATTGCGGCTGCTGCAAAGACTGGATGGTCTATTTGGAGAAAAATGGTTTTCGCACACAGACCTTCGACACCGGCAACACCGCCATGCGCCAGCGCCTCGGCATGCCGCAGAAATTGGGCTCCTGCCACACCGCGCTCGTGGATGGCTATGTGATCGAGGGCCATGTGCCGGCGCGCGAGATCCAGCGCCTGCTCAAAGAGAAGCCTCAAGCGCTGGGGCTGTCGGTGCCGCGCATGCCGCTGGGCTCGCCAGGCATGGACGGTCCCGAGTACGGCGGCCGCAAGGATCCCTACGACGTGCTGCTGGTGGCCAAAGACGGCAGCGCCACGGTTTTTCAAAGTTACACCTGAAGGAATCTCTTATGAAATCGATCTCAACCCTGGTCCTGGCCACCGCTTTTGCCCTGCCTTTGACCGTTACTCTGCCTGCCGCGGCTCAGACCACTGCCCCGGCCGCCACCAAGCCCATGGGTGGCATGACCCAATCAACGGAAATGGCCGAAGGCGAAATCCGAAAGATCAGCAAAGACACCGGCAAGATCACCATCAAGCACGGCCCGATCAAAAGCATGGACATGCCACCCATGACCATGGTGTTCACCGCCAAGGACCCCGCCATGCTCGACAAGGTGGCGGTCGGCGACAAGGTGCGCTTTGCCGTCGCTGACGAAGGCGGCAAGATGTTGGTCACCGACATCCAGCCGGCCAAGTGATCCGAGTTCGTTGAGCCAGCGAACCGGGCTCAACGATGGACATCCTGGCGCATGGTCTCTGGGCAGGGGCCGCGGTGGTGGCCGTGGCGCCTCGGCGCCCACCCGCATCGCTCTGGGCCTGGACGGTGGTGCTGGCCGTGATGCCTGACTTGGGACACATGCTGCCCGTGACCGGCTGGGCGGTGGTCCACCTGGCCAGCGCCGACTGGTGGCAGTACGCCACCGCCTCGCCCGGTCAGGAGCCACCAATGCCACAAGCCGTGGTGTTCTGGGCGCACCACTTGCATTGTGTGTTGCACAGTGCGGTGGTCGCGGCGGTGTTGACCGCCGCCGTGTGGGCCTGGAGACGGACGTTCTGGTGGCCGCTGCTGGGCTGGTGGTTGCATATCGTGATTGATGTGTTCACCCACTCGGCCGATTTTTTCCCGTCACCGGTGTTTTACCCGCTGACGTATTGGGGCTTTGACGGCGTGGCCTGGAACCAGCCTGGATTCGTCTGGGCTAACTACCTGGCCCTGGCGGGTGTGTGGGCCTGGCTGATGTGGCGCCAGCGTGAGAGCCAGCGTCCCTGACACTCAGCCGCCGCAGCTGAGCACGGCAGCCTGCACCGGCTTCAAGCCATCGGCTTCGGTCACCACAAACACCACCCGCTGACCAGCGGCCCCAGTCAGAC
Source organism: Burkholderiales bacterium (assembly GCA_038249735.1). GTDB lineage: Bacteria > Pseudomonadota > Gammaproteobacteria > Burkholderiales > Burkholderiaceae_C > Hydrogenophaga. The sequence goes on along the minus strand of JBBSDB010000087.1, from coordinate 4,669 downwards.
TCAGTGTTTGCTGTTTGGCCTGGTTGGCGGCCCATGGCGCCACCGGCTGGTAGAGCCGCACCACGTGATCGTTGCGCAGGGTCTCCCCAGCGTTTTCGCCCCGCGTGACCTCGCTCTTTTGAGCGTCCTGCAGCACGGCCCAGTAGCCGCCCAGGCTGGCGGTGCCCTTGCCCGCGCCGATCTGCGCTGTCACCTGCTGGCCTTCTCGCACCAGGCGAAGGCTGGGCACCGCTTGAATGGGCAGGGGAGGCAGCTGATCGGCCCGCTGACCGCGCCAGCTGCGGTGGTCTTCGCCGTTGAGCACCACCTGCGGCGTGTAAACGTACTTGCCGCGAATCGCCTCCTTGATCTGCCGCTGCCGCTCGGTGGTCTGCGGCGTGGCAAACGGGTCTTTCCAGCCCAGGTGGTTCCAGTAGTTCACATGGAAGCCCAGTGCGATCACACCCGGTTGGTCTTTCAGGCCAGAGAGCCAGCGGTCTGCTGGCGGGCAGGAGCTGCAGCCTTGTGAGGTGTAGAGCTCGACCACCGCGGGTGGCTGGGCGCCCGCATTCACTTCGCAGCGTCCGGCCTGAACGGGCAGTGCCAGCAGCGCCGTGAAAGACAGACTGACCACAGTGGCCACTTGTGTTCCATGCCGAAGGTTTTGATGGGAATTCATGAGCGCTCCTCGTTGATCTGTGCATGGGTCGCGCGCTGCGCGCAGACCTTACAAGCTGGCAGGTGCGAGTGCCGCTGCGGCAGTGCCGCCAGCGTTCAGCGCGACAGCGGTTGCACCGGTAGAGCGCTCAGGGGTTCGAGCCGCGGTGGCAGCGCCATCCCGCGCTGTTGCATCACGGCGCGCAGGCGATCGGGGCGGTCGGTGATGAGACCGTCCACGCCCCAGTCGAGCAGCCGTTCCATGTCGGCCGGCTCGTTCACGGTCCAGGGGATCACGCGCAGGCCCAGCGCTCGGCTGCGGCGCAGTACCGCCTGGCTCAGGTTGCTGTGGTGCGGCGACCAAGTCTTGCCGCCGGCGACCGCGACCAGATCGGCGGTGGTGTCGAAATCGGCGGCGCGCAGACCGAGCGTCCAGTCGCCGGTGGTCACTGTGTCGAAGCGAGGCAACTGCGCGGTGAGAAACACGGTGGGCAGCTCGGGCGCGATCTGGCGCGCGATCTGCAACGTGCGCCAGTCAAAGCTTTGCAGGCTCACACGCTGTGACATGCCATTGGCGCGCACCACATCAAGAATGGCGCGCACAAAGACTTCGGGCGTGGCCGATGGGACCGTGCTCCCTGGTTGCAACTTGGTTTCGATGTTGAAGCGCACGCCAGTGGCACCAAGCGTGCGCACCCGCTCAAACAGCGCGGCCAGTGTCGGGATGCGCTCGCCGTCTTGAGGCTTTTGCTCGGCGAAGTCGATTGCGTAGCGGCTCGATGGGTTGATGCGGCCCACGTCCCAGGCCTGGAGTTCGGCCACGGTGAGGCGGTGGATCGCCTGATCGCGCGCTTGTAGCCAACGCCCGCCGGCGTCGCGGGTGATGTCGGGGTTGAGCACCTGATCGTGGTGAATGACGGGTACGCCATCGGCGCTGATCGCGATGTCCAGCTCCAGGGTGGTCACGCCAATGAACAGCGCAGCCTCGAAGCCGGTCAGGGTGTTCTCTGGCGCCAGACCACGCGCGCCGCGGTGGCCTTGCAGGTCGAAGGCCCCTGCGGGCATGAGCGCGAGCAGGAGGATAAGGCCAACGGCCCAGCTCGTGCCTTGCCGCAGCTTTGCAGTGAAGTGAAGCAAGAAATGCATGAACCGTATCGGGACGATCGGCTTGGGGAGGCCCATGGTAGCCACCCGCCGAAACCCCTGACTGCTCAATGCCCCAGAATCTTCGAGAGGAAATCTTTGGTGCGATCCTGGCGGTTTTCCGGATGGTTGAAGAACTCGTCTTTGGAGCAGTCTTCCAGAATGCGGCCGCCCACGTCGATGAAGATCACGCGGCTCGCCACCTTGCGCGCGAAACCCATCTCGTGCGTGACCACCATCATGGTCATGCCCTCTTTGGCCAAGGTGACCATCACGTCGAGCACCTCGCCGACCATCTCGGGATCCAGTGCAGAGGTGGGCTCGTCGAACAGCATCACGATCGGGTCCATCGAGAGCGCGCGCGCAATCGCCACCCGCTGCTGCTGGCCGCCCGAGAGCTGACCGGGGAACTTGTCTTTGTGCACCATCAGGCCCACGCGATCGAGCATTTTCAGACCGCGTGCCTTGGCCTCATCGACGCTGCGCCCCAGCACCTTGATCTGCGCGATGGTGAGGTTTTCGGTCACGCTTAGGTGCGGGAACAGCTCGAAGTGCTGGAACACCATGCCGACCCGGCTGCGCAGCTTGGGCAGATTGGTCTTGGCGTCGTGCAGGCCGATGCCGTCCACATAGATTTCGCCCTTCTGAATAGGCTCCAAACCGTTGACGGTTTTGATGAGCGTGGACTTGCCCGACCCCGAGGGACCGCACACCACGACCACATCGCCCTTCTCGATTTTCACACTGCAGTCGGTCAAGACCTGCACCGGGCCGTACCACTTGGAAATGTTTTTGATTTCAATCATGTTGTTCACCTGAAGCCACGGGTTAGCGAATGATGGCGATCTTGTTTTGCAGTCGTTTGACCATCCACGACATGCTGAAGCACACCACGAAATAGACAATGGCCGCCAGGATGTAGGCCTCTTCAGGCCGCCCGTAAATCTTGCCGGCGGTCACGAAGCCCTTCAGCATGTCGTAGGCGCCAATGGCATAGACCAACGAGGTGTCCTGAAACAAGATGATGGTCTGCGTGAGCAGCACCGGCAGCATGTTGCGAAACGCCTGTGGCAGCACCACCAGGCGCATGTTTTGCCCGTAGCTCATGCCGAGCGCTTGGCCCGCATGCACCTGGCCTTTGGGAATCGACTGAATGCCCGCGCGCATGATCTCGCTGAAATACGCCGCCTCAAACGCGATGAAGGTGATGGTGGCCGACATTTCAGCCCCAATGGGCTTGCCAATGATGGCGGGCACCAGCAAGAAAAACCACAGGATCACCATCACCAACGGGATGCTGCGCATCCCGTTGACATAGATGGTGGCCGGGATCATCAGCAGCCGGTTGCCCGACAAACGCATCAGCGCGAGGATGGTGCCAAAGAAGATGCCGCCCAGGGTGGCAATCACGGTCAGCTGCACGCTGAACCAGAAGCCTTTCACCACAAAGTTGCTGATGATTTCCCAGTTGACGAAGGTCAGGTCGAGGTCGCCCATGTCAGTGACCTCCGCCTGTGGCGCCTGCCACGATGTAACCCGGAATCTGTGCCTTCTTCTCAATGAAAGCGAACACACGGTTCACCGCGAAGGCCGAAATGGCGTAGAGCGCGGTGACCGCGATGTAAATCTCGATGCCGCGCGAGGTTTCTTCCTGCGCTTGCATCGCAAACATGGTGAGCTCGGCGATCGAGACCGCAAACGCCACCGACGAGTTTTTCAGCAGGTTCATCGACTCGCTGGTCAGCGGCGGCAAGATGATGCGCACCGCCATCGGCAGCAGCACATAGCGGTAAGACTGGACGGTGGTGAACCCCATCGCCATGCCTGCCAGCCGCTGGCCGCGCGGAAGTGCTTGGATACCGGCACGCACCTGCTCGGCGATCCGTGCCGAGGTGAAGAAGCCCAGCGCCAGCACCACCAGTACAAAGCCCGATACCTGCAGCAGCACCGGGAAAATCTTGGGCAAAACGAAGTACCACAGGAAGATCTGCACCAAAAGCGGGATGTTGCGAAACAGCTCCACCCACACATTGGCCAGCCGCACCAGCCACGGGTTGTTCGGCAAGGTGCGCAAGGTGCCCATCAACGCACCGACCAGCATCGCAACCACCCAGGCACAAGCGGCGACCGACAGCGTCCAGCCCCAGGCGTCGATCATCCATTGAAGGTAGGTGCGGCCGCTGCCGTCGTCGTTCAAAAATACCTGCCAGTCCCACGTCATCTTCGCTCCTGTTTTTCTCGGGTTGGGTGCGACGCCAACAGAAAGCCCCGACCGAGTGATGCACCCGTCGGGGCTTGGCTGGGGCTAAACGCGCATCACTTCTTGGCGTAGTCTTCCATCGGCTTGCTGTTCGGTGTGGCCCAGGCTGCCTTGGTGCTCTCGCTGGCCGGCAGACCGATGCGGGCGTTCTTCGGTGGGATCGGCTGCATGAACCACTTGTCCCAAATTTTCTGCATCTCGCCGGTCTTGATCAGGTCGGCGATGGTGTCATCGGCGATCTTCTTCAACGCCGCGTCGTCCTTGCGCATCATGATGGCGATCGGCTCCACGCTCAGCACCTCGCCCACGATTTTGAAGTCGGCCGGGTTCTTGGCGTTGGCGATGTTGCCGGCCAGAATAGCGCCGTCCATCACGAAGGCGTCGGCGCGACCCGATTCGAGGAGCAGGAAGCTGTCGGCGTGGTCTTTGCCGTAGATTTCCTTGAACTCCAGGCCGGTGGCGCGCTCATTTCGGCGCAGCGTCTGCACCGAGGTGGTGCCAGTGGTGGTGGCCACGTTTTTGCCGCCGAGCTGGGCAATCGAGGTGATGCCCGAATTGGCCTTCACCGCCATGCGAACCTCTTCCACAAAAGTGGTGTTGGCAAACGACACGTCTTTTTGGCGTGTGGCG
>JBBSDB010000086.1:0-12155 GCA_038249735.1 Burkholderiales bacterium | reverse complement strand
GGCCCCCCCCCCCCGCCGCCCCGCGGGGGGGCCGACCCCGCCGGCGGCGCGGGGGGGATAATCCAGCATGCTTGCCCAACGCACCCTCAAGTCCCTCACCAAGGCGGTGGGCGTTGGCCTGCACAGCGGGCAGCGGGTGGAGCTCACTTTGCGGCCAGCAGCGCCAGACACGGGCATCGTGTTTCGGCGGGTGGATCTGTCGGTGCCGGTGGAGATTGCGGTGAACGCCGAGGCGGTGACGGATACACGGCTGGCCTCCACCATTTCCAACGGCGGCGTCAAGGTGCACACCATTGAGCACCTGATGAGCGCCTGTGCTGGCCTCGGTATCGACAATCTGTATGTGGACATCACAGCCGAGGAAGTGCCCATCCTCGATGGCTCCTCGGCTTCGTTTGTCTACCTGCTGCAAAGCGCCGGCATCGTGGTCCAGAAGGCGCCCAAGCGCTTCTTCCGGGTAATCAAGCCAGTGGAAGTGCGCGAAGGCCAGGGCGCGAGTCTGAAATGGGCGCGGCTGGATCCACACCACGGTTACAAGCTCGCGTTCGAGATCGAGTTCGACCACCCGGCGGTGAACGCCACCGGACAGCGGGTTGAGTTCGATTTCGGCAGTGGCACCTACGCTCGCGAAATTGCACGGGCCCGCACCTTCGGCTTCACCAAAGACGTTGAAATGATGCGCTCGCACGGCCTGGCGCTGGGAGGTGGGCTGGACAACGCGATCGTGATGGACGATGTGAAGGTGCTCAACGCCGACGGACTGCGCTACCGGGACGAGTTTGTCAAACACAAGATCTTGGACGCCATGGGCGATCTCTACATCATTGGCAAGCCACTGCTGGCCGCTTACAGCGCGTTTCGCAGCGGCCACGCCATGAACAATCAGCTGCTGCGTGCGTTGCTGGCCCGACCCGACGCCTACGAGATCGTGAGCTTCGAGCAAGACAAGCAGGCACCACATGGCTTCGCGCAGCTCGCGCCAGCTTGGTGAAGCACCCAGAGCGCCCACTGCCATGCTGTTTTTTCGCTTCGCCGTCTTCTTCCTGCTACTTGTCGCAGGTGTGTGCTTTGCGCTGTACATCGCCACCAGCAAGCCGCACTACAAGCGCTGGGGCATCACCGTCCTGAAATGGACGGTGATCGCGGCGCTGGGTTTCTTTGGGGTGCTGATTCTGGAGCGTTTGCTTTAGCCCCTGCATTTTGCGCCAGCACATTGCGCGACTCAGTAGTTCCGTCCCCCTTTGTAGGCCGCATGCGTCCGCGCTTGCAGCGGGCTCACCCGGTTGATCGCCGCCACCGTGCGACTCACCTGCGCATGGGTGATGCAAAGGCCAAGGGCGTCGGCTGCATCCTTGCCCGGCAGGCCGGGCAGGCGCAGCAGCCGCCTCACCATTTCCTGCACCTGCGGCTTGGCCGCCTTGCCGTGGCCTACCACCGCTTTTTTCAGTTGTAGCGCGGTGTATTCCGCCACCAAAAGGTCGTTCGACACCAGTGCGGTCAGGCAAGCGCCGCGCGCCTGCCCGAGCAGCAGTGTGGCCTGGGGGTTGACATTGACGAACACGATTTCGCAGGCCGAGACTTCGGGTTTGTAGCGTGCCACCACCTCGTTGATGCCGTTGAACAAAATGCGCAGGCGCGCCGGCAGCAGCGTGCCGTCTTTCGGGCTGGTCTGTATGGTGCCGCTGGCCACGTAGTGCATCTCGGGGCCTTCGGTGTCGATGACGCCAAAGCCGGTGCACTGCAGGCCAGGGTCGATACCGAGAATTCTCATGTCGAGTGGCTCACAGGTTGAAGGTCCAGCGCACCGAGTGGAAGAACACCGGCGCCGCAAAACACAGGGCGTCGACCCGGTCCAGCAGGCCGCTGGCGCCGGTGACCGAACGGCCATCCGATCCCCAGTGGGTCACGCCGCGGTCGCGTTTGATGGCTTTCATGACCAGGTGGCCGAGCGTACCGGCGAAGCAAGCCACCAGCGCCATGGCCAACGCGGTGAGCAGATCGAATGGCGTGATGCCAGAGAGCAGCACGCCCATCAGGCTCCCCGCGAGCAGGCCAGCACCCCAGCTTCGCCAGCGAAACTGATCGGTGAGTGCTGCGTTGGCTGGCGCTTGCCAACGGCGGGCGCTCAGGTGCTGCACCAGCATGCAGGTCTGCACCACCAGCACCAGATAGAACACCAGAAACGCCGTTTTGCCGGTGAAGCCGGGGAAGTCGAGCATGAGCAGTGCTGGTACATGGCTCATGCCATAGACGCAAACCATGATGCCCCACTGCAGCTTGGCGTTGCGCTCCAGGAAGCGCTCGGTGTCCCGTGACAGCGCGCTCACCGCTGCGATGGCGAGAAACACATAGACCGGGATGAACACGGTGAAGAGGTCGAACTGACGCGTCCACACCAGCGCATATTGCAGCGGCAGCACAACAAAGAACGCCAGCACCAGGCTGCGGTGGTCGCCGCGGCGCGTCGGCGTGAGGCTGATGAACTCGCGCAACACGAGGAACGACACCAGGCCGAACAGCACGGTGGCCACGCCGTCGCCTGCCGCCCAGCCCACCCAGAACACCAGCGCCATCAGCCAGGCGGTGCGCAGCAAGGCCTGCAAACCCTCCAGCTGCTGCGCGCGCTCGCTGGGTTCGGCGGCGCTGTCTCTGCTCTCCCTGAGCGACACCACAATGCCGACGATCGTGACCAAGGCCAGCAGGCCGAACAGCAGTACGAACAACAGGCCGACCTGCTGCTCCGGGGTGAGGTTGCTCAAGAGGGAGCGCATGAAATGCCCGGCGTCGAAAAAGGCTGGCATATCGGGAAAAGCGGGTGGTGAATGGGCTGGAAGGTCTTCATGTCACACCTCCCGCAGTGCCATGACAGCCGCACGCGCTCGCACCAGAAAATCAACGCGCGGCTCGTTCTTGCCCAGTGCAATCGGCGCGCCAAAGGTCACCGAACACAGCACCGGCACCGGCACCACCTCGCCCTTGGGCATCACGCGCTGGACGTTGTGGATCCAGGCTGGCACCAGCACCACCCCAGGGAAACGCTGGGCCAGGTTGTACAAGCCCGACTTGAAGGGCTGCGGGTCCTCAGTGAAACCGCGCGTGCCCTCGGGAAACAGAATGAGGGAGTCGCCGCTCTCCAGCGCATCAATCAGCGGCTGCAGCGGATCTTCGTCGCCCTTCTTTTCGCGCTCCACATACACCGCGTTGAACACCTCGGTGGTGATCCAGCGCTTCATTGAGGAAGCGGTCCAGTAGTCTTTGGCAGCGATCGGCCGGGTGATTCCGCGCAGCTCCTGCGGCAGCGCTGCCCAGATCAGCACTAGATCGGCGTGGCTCTGGTGATTGGCAAAGTAGATGCGCTGCTCGGCTTTGGGCGGGCAGCCGTACCAGCGCGCCTGTGCACCGGTGAGCAGACGCACCAGCCCTGGCAGGAACACGCTCATCGCTTTTGCGCGCAGGTTCATGGCGCCTGCACTGCGCCCATGCGCAGGACGATGGTGCTGGTGCGGCGTGCCAGATAGGACGATCCCTGGCGAGTTTCGAAGAACTTCGGGCTGGGCAACATCACCGCCAGGCGCGCAGCCTCGTAAGGGGTTAGCTTGGCGGCCGGCTTGTTGAAGTAGGCTTTGGCGGCGGCCTCGGCGCCGAAGATGCCTTCGCCCCATTCCACGCTGTTGAGGTAGATCTCCAGGATGCGCTGTTTGGAGAGCACCGCCTCCAACATGAGCGTGAGCACCAGCTCTTGGCCTTTGCGCAGCAGGTTGCGCTCGCCCGAAAGCAGCAGGTTCTTGGCCAGTTGCTGGGTGATGGTGGAGCCGCCGACGATTTTGGGTGGCCTGACCGCCTTCACCGCCGCCTCGGCCGCCTCGGGCTTCTTGGCCAGTCTGCGCTCGATCTGCTCGACGCGCTTTTCGGCTTGCACCTGGCGCCGCTCGTTCCTTTGCCAAGCCGACTGAATGGCTTCCCAGTCAACGCCGCCGTGGTCGATGAAGCCCGCGTCTTCTGAGGCCATCACCGCGCGCTTGAGGTGGGGGCTGATCTGGTCGTAATCGACCCACTGCGCTGAGAAGCGCCAAGGCTTGTCGGTGCTCAGGCTTTGCCCGGCAACCCGCCAAGCCTCCGAGCGCATGAAGGCTGTGCTTTGCGGATCGACCACCGCCATCAGCGCGATGCGGCCCACAAAGAAAATCTGCAAGGCGACCGCCGCGAACAGCATCCACAGCAGCCAGCGGCCGAAGGCTCTCATTGGCTGGTCATCTGGGTTTGCAAGGTGGCGTCGCGGGTGAATCTAAAGCGTGAGACCACCACGATCTGGTCGGCCTGGCGGCGCATCGCATCGCTGAAGCGGCCGTAGTTCAGACCACTCACGATGGCCTGCGCGCGCCGGTCCAGCAGTGGCTGGCCGGAAGATTGCACCACCTCTGTCTGCAGCACCTCACCAGAGAAGTTCACCGTGATGATCATGGTGAGCTCGCCATAGAGCTTGCGCCCGCCGGCTTCGGGGAAGTTGCTGGTGCCGCGTTCTTCGATCTTGCGGCGCAGATCGTCGTAATAAATGGCGTAGACCGCTTCGCGCGTGGCCGGGCTGATGTAGCGTTTTTTTGGTCGGGCGTTCTCTTCATTGATGCGTTTTTCGATTTCGGCCAGGATTTTCACCAGCGCCTGGCGCCGCGCTTCGCGCTCGACCGATTGCTGGCTTGGGTGGACCGACTCCATCTCTGGCGGGGGCATGTTGGCGAGCTGCTTGCGCACCTGCGCGAGCAGCAGGTTTTGCTGTTGCTTGAGTGCCTCAATCTGGCGCTCGTCTTCTTCAAGGGTGTCGCCGATACGCGCCACCGTGTTGGGCGGCAGCGGCGATGTGGCGCGGCCCTTTTCTGCTTCGCCGCCGCCAGCCAGCGAAGCTTGGGCAATCGCCATGGCTTTGTCAGGCCGCTCGTTGCTCTTGGCGTTGACCAGGATCACCTCCAGCGGCGTGTCCTGAAACACCCGGTTGAAGCCTTCCGGGTTCACGAAGCGCACCGTGAGCAGCGCCGCGTGAAACGCGAGCGAGAGACCCAGCGCAATCTGCAGCGTGCTCAGGGTCTTCAAATTGGCAAAGAGGGACTTCACGAAAATCATTATCCCTGCGCCAGTGAGCCCCTTCAGCCGGCGGTGGCTGGGTGGTCGGGTGCGGCGGCGGGCGGTTCGGCGCCGTTGTCGTCGAGGTCGATGGCCAGCGCCAGCGGGCTCGCCAGATTGTCGTCCTCGTCCTCGTCGTTTTCACCGCTGTCCACCAGCCCGTCCAGGCGCTCGATCACCGTGCCGGAGATCTCCAGCGTGATGTCGTCGATCTCGCCCAGGCGCACCCGCACATGGGCGCCGCGGGGCAGGCCCTCGCTGCCCAGCACCGGCAACACCAGCGGCAGGGTGTCGGCGCGCACCAGATTGTCCTTGAACAGGGTGGCGGTGAGTTCGGTAATGCCCGCTTGCTTCAGGTGTTTGAGCGTCCAGTAGCGCTCCATTCCGTTTTGGAAGCTGTTGTAGGCGGCATAGGCTGCATCGAAACTGGTGACCACTGCGAACAGGGTGGTGTCTTTGGGTTTGAACGGCGCGGCGAGCGCGGCGGTCTTGCCGTGGCGCACGCAGGCAATGATCTGCCACTGGTTGACCAGGTCCACATAGCGGCGCAGCGGCGAGGTGCTCCAAGCGTAGGCTGGCACGCCGATACCCGCGTGGGGCTGCGCCTTGGTGCCCATGCGCACCTTCACACCCGGCGCCAGGCTGGCCTGGCTGCGGTAGATGCCGGGCACGCCACACGAGGCCAGCCACTGGCCCCAGGTGCTGTTGGCCAGGATCATGGCCTCGGCCACCATCAGGTCCAGCGGCGCGCCGCGCTGGCGGGTGGTGATCACCACGGGCTCGCTGCCATCGGGTTCATCGCCGACAACGCCTTGCAGGCGGAAGCTGTAGTCGGGCCGGTTGTTCATCTCAGGCTTGCCGCGCACCACCATGCGCTGCGCCTTCAGGTGGTTGGCCAAGCGCAGCAGAAACGCCAGCTGGGGTTGCAGCGCGGCGATCTCGACTGGGACCGGCTCGGTGGCGGCGTCGCCGGCCAGCCAGGCTTCGGTGATGACCGCGTCGAGCTGGTCGTGGCGCAGGTTGTGTGAAATGGGTACCCGTTCCAGCACGGTGCAGCTGGCGGTCACAGCCAGCGTGGTCTCGTCGAGCGTCAGGTACAGCGAGACAGCGGGACAGTCTCGCCCGGCCATCAGGGTGTAGGTCTGCACCACCTCGTCGGGCAGCATGGTGATCTTGTGGCCGGGCATGTAAACGGTGGACATGCGGGCCCGCGCCACGCCGTCGATCGCGCTCTCGGGCTGGATCGCCAGGCCGGGCGCTGCGATGTGAATGCCCAGCGTGACCGCGCCACTGCCCAGGCCTTGCAGCGAGAGCGCATCGTCGATCTCGGTGGTGTGCGAGTCGTCGATCGAAAATGCCTGCACCGGCGCCAGCGGCAGGTCGTCGCTGATGGTCGGCGCCTTCAAGGCGGGGAAACCCGTGCCCTTGGGAAACTGGTCGAACAGAAAGCGCTGCCAGTGGAACTGATAGGCGCTGGTGATGGCGCCTGCGCGCTCCAGCAGCGCCAGCGGCGCGGTGTGGCTGCTGTGCGCAGCAGCCACCACCGCCTTGTACTCGGGGGCGTTCTTGTCAGGCCGAAACAGGATCTTGTAGAGCTGTTCCCTGACCGGCGCCGGGCAAACGCCGGCCACCAGTTCGGCCGCCCACGACTCGATCTGCGCCTGCACCTGCTGTTTTTTCTCGATCGCGGCCAGCGCCTGCGCCAGGACCTCGGGCGGCGCTTTCTTGTAGTGGCCCTTGCCGGCGCGGCGGAAATAGTGCGGCGCGCCTTGCAGGCAGAGCAGGGCGGCGACTTGCTCGATGATGCTGGCTGTGTCGCTGAAGTACTCGTGCGCCAGATCGGCGAAGCCGAACTCGTCCTCGGGCGCAAATTCGTGGGCCAACGCCAGCTCCATGGTCTCGGCCAGTGCCGTGGCGGCCTGCATCAGCTCGGCCGGGGCGGGTTTTTCGAAGCGCAGCAGAGCGTTGGCGCTTTTCACCTTGACCCGCTTGCCCGAATCGAGCTCCACCTGCAGGGAGTTTTCGGCTTCGGACAAAAGGCGGCCAGTCAACAGTTTGCCGGCATCGTCGAACAGAATGTGCATGGAATGAATTGTCCCATGTGGCCCCGAGTGGGCCGAGGCATTCCCACCCCATCCGCAGATCCAGTCAACACCGCCCGTTCCCGTTGGATCTGCCTTGTGTCGAGAGCCGTCCAATCGGTCTGCTGGTCGCTGTGCAGTGACACCCACATGAGCAGAACAAACTGCCGCCCGTCGAGCGGCATGGGCCCTGTGCTACATTGCGGTGTCATGAAAACGCAGCGCAGTTTTGCTTTTACCTTTTGGTTCTCGGTCCCTGGCGGACGAGAGGCGATGCTGTAAGCGTTTCACCGAATCTCGATCAAACCGCCGGCGCCCTCAGCCCGGCGGTTTTTTTTGGTCTGTTGTTCTCACTTCTTTCTACCTGTTTTTCAGTCTTGTTTCAGGAGCCCCGCGATGAACACCAACACCCGTCCTGCCAGCATCGATGCCTGGCATGCCCGTCCAGTCGATAAAACCAGCCAGACCGACGACGAACGCATCAAGGACATCACCGTGCTCCCGCCTCCCGAACACCTGATCCGCTTCTTTCCCATCGGCGGCACGCCGGTGGAGGCCCTGATCAGCCAAACCCGCCAGCGCATCCACCAAATCGTGCACGGCCAGGACGACCGCTTGCTGGTCGTGATCGGCCCCTGTTCCATCCACGACCCAGCCGCCGCGATCGATTACGCACGCCGCCTGCAGCCGCTGCGCAAAAAGTACGCGGACACGCTGGAGATCGTGATGCGCGTCTATTTCGAAAAGCCGCGCACCACGGTGGGCTGGAAAGGCCTGATCAACGACCCGTATCTTGACGAGAGTTACCGCATCGATGAGGGTCTGCGCATCGCCCGCCAATTGCTGATCGAGATCAACCGCCTGGGCCTGCCGGCGGGCAGCGAGTTCCTTGACGTGATCTCGCCTCAGTACATTGGCGACCTGATTGCCTGGGGCGCGATCGGCGCGCGCACCACCGAGAGCCAGGTCCACCGCGAACTGGCCTCGGGCTTGTCCGCGCCGATCGGCTTCAAGAACGGCACCGACGGCAACATAAAAATTGCCACCGACGCCATCCAGGCCGCCGCGCGCGGTCACCACTTTTTGTCGGTTCACAAAAACGGGCAGGTGGCTGTCGTGCAGACCCAGGGCAATCCGGACTGTCACGTGATTCTGCGCGGCGGCAAAGCGCCCAACTACGACGCCGTCCATGTCGCTGCTGCGGTGAAAGAGCTCGAAGCCGCCAAGCTCCCGCCGCGCCTGATGGTCGATTGCAGCCACGCCAACAGCAGCAAGCAGCACGAGAAACAGCTCGATGTGGCGCGCGATATCGCCGCGCAGATCGAAAGCGGATCGCGCAGCGTGTTCGGTCTGATGATCGAGAGTCACATAGAGGCCGGCGCGCAGAAATTCACCCCGGGCAAGGACGGTATGAGTCAGCTGAAATACGGCCAAAGCATCACCGATGCCTGCCTGGGCTGGAGCGATTCCGAGCAGGCGCTGGCCCTGCTGTCGCAGGCGGTCAGCCGCGCACGCCAGCGCTGAAAGCCGCAACCGCGCCCACTTTGTCACGCTTGCGCGTGCGGCCTGGTTTCAGCGGTTGGGTATTGCTGGGCACCGGCGGGCCTGATGGCTATGCTGGCGCTTCGCCGATGTGGCTGGGTGGTGGGGTGAGAACCGCCGGGCACATCACCACACAGTTTTTCGGGGATCAGCTTGGAGCAACCGGTATTGGGTCTTGGTTTGCTGGGATTCCCGGCAACCCTGCTGCAACAGGTGGTTTCCTGGGCGGAGCAGTCGCAACCGGGCTGGCCGCAGTGGCGCGCCATCGATCCCGTGCGTGCCGATGCCTGGATGATCTACGGGCCGGCGGTCGAGTGGCCAGGCCGCGACGAGCTCGTGATTCGCCACCCTGCCGGCACGGACGAACGCATCACCTTGAAACGCACCGAGGTGGACCGCCCTCTGGCCTTTGCCACCCCGCTGCCCAAGGGCTTTGCCTCGACCGAATGCTTCGATGCGGACAGCGAAAAGGGTGTGCTTCAGCGGCTGCAGCGTTTCGAGGCCTGGCTGCGGCCACTGCGCACCCAGTTCGCGCTGGGCGCCCAGCTGGTGGATCGGGTGACGCAACACAAGGGTGGCGTCGTGCACGTCACCCACAAAGGCAAGCTGCTCGCGGTGATCGACTTCGAGCGTTGGGTGGCCGGTATGTTCATCCCGGCCCGGCCGGTTGACCTGGCCATGGCCGAATGGATCAGGCGCCCGGCGCGCGCCAACGACATACCGACCACCTTCATCCGGCTGCCGGTTCATCAGCTGATGTGGCTCTACGCGGCGCGCACCAGCCGCGACCTGCTCCCCAACCGCTACCGCACGCGCACCATCCACCTGCGGCGGATCCCGCATGTGTCGGTCCAGGGTTTCGACGATCTGCACCGCGAGCTGATAGGCGAGCTGGTGACCGCCCCCGGCACGCTGGACGCATTGGCCGAGCGCACCGGCGCGCCAATGGTCGAGGTGGCGCACCATGTGGCCGCGCTGTTCTTCGCTGGTGGCCTCACCACCCATGCCGAGAATGCGCGGCGCGCAGAAACCCGGGTTCGCCACGACTGGCTGGCCCTACAGCTGGCGCCCGGTGGGCTAGGGAGTGATGGTCGTGCGGTGGCAGCCAGCAATGGCGCTGTATCGGAGTTTGGTGTGCCGTCCAGCCTGTTGCACGACAGCGGCCCGGCGCCTCTGAGGTCGACGGACTTGCCGTGACCGGTTGGGCCCCAGAGCGCAGCCGAAGAAGATGCGCGCTAGCCGCTGGCCGCTGGTGCTCGGGCGCGGTAAGGCCGAGCGGCTGGCGGCACAATGGGGCCTTGTCCGTACCCTCACCTGTATTGCCCCAAAAGGAGTTGTCGAATGCGCAGCCAAGTCACCGTGAACTGGAGCGAGTTGTCCACCTACCGCTTCGATCTTGAAGAGGTTCAACCCATGCCCCACGAGCAGGCGCGCGTCTGGCTGGATGAGCAGTTCACCGAGCTCGAATGCGAGCCGATCAGGCTTTCGGGCAAGGTGCTCACCGCCGACAAAGCGCTGGCGGTGGCCCAGGGCGCTGGCGAACAGCGTTTCCGCGATGCTGAGCACAAGGAGTGGGCCCTCGCCTACGCTCGCGCCGTGAGCGCGGCGCTGGCCAAGCCGGTGGTGCGGGTGGACCTGGCGACGATGTCTGTCGGCTACTGATGGCCCAACCTGCTGCTCAGCGCGCAGCCAGCGCGCTCAGCAGCTTGGCGTGAACGCCGCCAAAGCCACCGTTGCTCATGCACACGATGTGGTCACCGGCCCGTGCGGCCTGCGCTACCTGTGCCACCAGATCGTTGATGCTGCGAGCCACTTGGGCGCGTGCGCCCATGGGGGTCAGCACCTCTCCCGCATCCCAATCGAGCCCACCACTGTGGCAAAAGGCCAGATCGGCTGCTTCCAGGCTCCAAGGCAGCTGGGCCTTCATCGTACCCAGCTTCATGGTGTTGCTGCGTGGCTCGAACACCGCGAGGATTCGGCCAGGCGCGCCCCCGGCCCGGTCAAGGCGGCGCCGCAGGCCATCGAGCGTGGTTCGGATCGCCGTCGGATGGTGGGCGAAATCGTCGTACACAGTGATCGCGCCACCTTCGCGCGTCACCGACCCGCGCAACTCCATGCGCCGGCGCACATTCTCAAAACTGGCCAGCGCCTGCGCCGCCACAGCGGGCGACACACCCACGTGGTCGGCCGCGGTGATCGCCGCCAGCGCATTGAGCTGGTTGTGGACACCGGTCAACGCCCATTCGACACGTGCCACGGTCTGGCCGCGCTTTAGTACGTCGAACGCATGGGGTTCGCCTTGGGCGGTGAAGTCGCTCACGGCCGCGCCAAAGCTGCGCAACTCGCTCCACAGGCCCTGGTGCAGCACCCGCTCCAGCGAATCCTCCAGCCCGTTGACCACCACCCGGCCGCTGCCGGGAACCGTGCGCACGAGGTGGTGAAACTGGCGCTCGATCGCAGCCAGGTCGTCGAAGATGTCCGCGTGATCGAACTCCAGGTTGTTCAGGATGGCGGTGCGCGGGCGGTAGTGCACGAACTTGCTGCGCTTGTCGAAGAAGGCGGTGTCGTACTCGTCGGCTTCGATGACGAAAACAGACCCCCAAGCTCCGCCGCCCCGTGGGTCGCTGCCCCCCGAGGGGGCTGACCTTGCTTGGGGCTGCCCTGCGCTGTGGTCGGTTGCCCTCACGCTCCCCGCTGTGCGTGATTCGCTGCCCCCCAGGGGGGCTGATTCGCCTTGGGGCGGCCCGGCGGCGAATCCCGGCCCCCGCGTTGCGCCACTTAGCGGGTCGCTCCCGCCGAGCCTCGCCGACACACCGAAGTTCATCGGCACGCCGCCAATCAGAAATCCCGGCTGCAGCCCCGCGCAGTCGAGGATCCAGCTGAGCATGGCGGTGGTGGTCGTCTTGCCGTGGGTGCCCGCCACGGCCAGCACATGGCGACCCTGCAGCACGTGTTCGGCCAGCCACTGCGGACCGCTGGTGTACGGTACGCCTGCGTCCAGAATCGCCTCCATCAGCGGGAATTTGGGTGTGCCGTCGGGCCGGCGCGCGCGGCTCACCACATTGCCCACCACGAACATGTCGGGCGCCAGCGCCAGCTGATCCGCGCCGAATCCCTCGATCAGCTCGATGCCCAGCGCCTGCAATTGATCGCTCATCGGCGGATACACCCCGGCGTCGCAGCCGGTGACCCGATGCCCCGCCTCGCGCGCGAGCGCGGCCAGCCCACCCATGAAGGTGCCGCAAATTCCCAGTATGTGTATGTGCATTGAGCGATTTTAGGTGTGGGGTGCAAGCGGCTTAGACCAGTACCCATGTCAGCGCGAAGCCTGGGGAAAATAGTGGGCAGGCACAATCTGTTCATGGAAATGATCCGAAATGACCTCGGTGCTGAACTGGCCCAGGCCGCAGCCTGTCT
>JBBSDB010000085.1:0-12160 GCA_038249735.1 Burkholderiales bacterium | reverse complement strand
GGGCATCTTCCTCAATCCTGCAGAGCAAGACCGCAAGATCCACTTCGGCGACCACAAGGGCGAAGCCGCCTGGCAGGACATCCCTGGCGAATACCGCGCCAACCTGCGCCGCATCATCGTGACGCAGGGTGACACCGAGCCAGCCTCGGTCGAGCAGCAGCGCCACCTCGGCCTGACCGCGCCCAGCCAGTACGACCTGCGCAACCTGTTCCAGATCAACGTCGAAGAGGGCCGCCACCTCTGGGCCATGGTGTATTTGCTGCACAAGTACTTCGGCAAGGACGGCCGCGAAGAGGGCGAAGCCCTGCTGGAGCGCAACAGCGGCAACGCCGACAACCCGCGCATCCTGGAAGCGTTCAACGAAGAGACGCCGGACTGGCTGAGCTTCTTCATGTTCACCTACTTCACCGATCGCGACGGTAAGTTCCAGCTCTGCGCCCTGGCCGAAAGCAGCTTCGACCCGCTGGCCCGCACCACCAAGTTCATGCTGACCGAAGAGGCACACCACATGTTCGTGGGCGAGTCGGGCGTGAGCCGTGTCATCAACCGCACCTGCCAGGTGATGAACGAGCTGAAAACCGACGACCCCGCCAAGCTGCGCGCGGCAGGCGTGATTGATCTGCCGACCATTCAGCGCTACCTGAATTTCCACTTCTCGGTGACCATCGACCTGTTCGGCGCCGACGAGTCCAGCAACGCCGCCACCTTCTATTCCACCGGCCTCAAGGGCCGCTACGAGGAAGGCAAGCGCACCGACGACCACCAACTGCGAGGCCAGTTCTACAAAGTGCTCAACGTGCAGAACGGCCAGTTGGTGGAAAAAGAAGTGCCGATGCTCAATGCCTTGAACGAGGTGCTGCGCGACGACTACATCAAGGACAGCGTGGGCGGTATCGGGCGCTGGAACAAGGTGATCGAGAAGGCCGGTATCCCTGTGCGCCTGAGCGTTCCGCACAAGGCCTTCCACCGCAACATTGGCATGTTGAAAGGCGTGAAAGTGTCGCCCGATGGCCGCGTGGTCAGCGAAACCGAATGGAACGCCAACCGCGACAACTGGCTGCCCAGCGAAGGCGACCGCGCGTTTGTGGCCAGCCTCATGGGCCGCGTGGTCGAGCCCGGCAAGTTCGCCAACTGGATTGCGCCGCCGGTCATGGGGATCAACCGGCAGCCGGTGGATTTCGACTACGTGCGCTTCAATTGACTCCCCCCGCGCCGCCTGCGGCGTCACCCCCCAGGGGGCGGCGCTGGCGGCCCGGCAAAGCCGGTTCCGCGGCGCCCTGGGTTGAATGCACGCGCTCCGGAGCGGGATGGGAATGCAAAGACGTTTCCCTGTTCAGCCTCGCCCACAAGCATGGGTTGGGGCGACCGGCGCAGTGAGGTCAAGGAGGAGCCGGCCGCAGGACGGCGGGGGACACGAACGAAGCCGATCGTCCCAGCCCATGCGTTGCCAACACGAAGTGAAAAAGCGCAACACAACAGAACACACAGAAGCAGCCGGAGAAAGACGATGAACGCCCCCACCGAAGCCGCCGTCATCCAGCAGCACCTGATCGACCCCGAGATCTGCATCCGCTGCAACACCTGCGAAGCCACCTGCCCGGTGGGCGCGATCACGCACGACGACCGCAACTACGTGGTCGATGCCGAGAAGTGCAACCTGTGCATGGCCTGCGTGCCGCCTTGTCCCACAGGTTCGATCGACAACTGGCGCAGCGTGGTTCGCATGAAGGCTTACTCGGTGGCTGAGCAGCTGACCTGGGACGAACTGCCCGCCGAACTGCCGTCCGAAGCGCTGGTCGACACCGGTGACCCGGCCGCGGAGCCTGCCGCCACCGCCCCTGCACGCTCAACGTCCGCAGACCCCGAGCCGGTGTTCCACAGCGCGCAATACGGCGCCACGCTGCCGCCCTGGTCGGCCGCACACGCCTACACCAACCTCTACGGCCCCAGAGCCGCCGAGACATCCATCACCGCCACCGTGACCGGCAACTTCCGCGTCACCGAGGTCGGCAGCGACTACGACACCCACCACCTCGTGCTCGACTTCGGCGCCCTGCCGTTCCCGGTGCTGGAAGGCCAGTCGATTGGCATTCTGCCGCCCGGGGTGGATGCCCGTGGCAAGCCGCATGTTGCGCGCCAGTACTCGGTGGCCAGCCCGCGCAACGGCGAGCGCCCGGGCTACAACAACGTGTCGCTCACCATCAAGCGCGTGCTGCAAGATCACCAGGGCCAGCCGGTGCGTGGCGTGGCGAGCAATTTCATGTGCGACCTCAGGGTGGGCGACACGGTGCAGGTGATCGGGCCGTTCGGCGCCAGCTTTCTCATGCCCAACCATCCGCGCTCCAGCATCGTGATGATCTGCACCGGCACCGGCAGCGCGCCCATGCGCGCCATGACCGAATGGCGCCGGCGCCAGCGCGCCACCGGCAAGTTCGAGGGCGGCAAGCTGCTCCTGTTCTTCGGCGCTCGCACGCAGGAAGAGCTGCCGTATTTCGGCCCGCTGCAAAACCTGCCCAAGGATTTCATCGATAGCCATTTCGCCTTCAGCCGCACGCTGGGCCAACCGAAAAAATACGTGCAAGACCTGATGCGCGAGCGCGCCGCCGATCTGGCGCCGCTGCTCACCGACACCAACACCTGTTTCTACGTCTGCGGTCTCAAGGCCATGGAAGAGGGCGTGGTGCTCGCGCTCAAAGACATCGCCACGGGCGCCGGTCTGAACTGGGACGCGGTGGGTGCCGAGCTGAAGCGCCAAGGCAGGCTCCACCTGGAAACCTACTGACGCTGTGCCGTGCACGCGACGGCACATCGCGTGTGACCAGTCGTATGCTCGGGACTCCTTTGAACCCCGTCCCTGACACCATGACCCAAGCCTTCATCTGCGACGCCATCCGCACCCCCTTCGGCCGTTACGGCGGTGCGCTCTCCAGCGTGCGCACCGACGACCTCGGCGCTATTCCCCTGCGCGCGCTGATGGCGCGCAACCCCGGCGTGGATTGGGAAGCGGTCACCGATGTGCTCTACGGCTGCGCCAACCAGGCCGGTGAAGACAACCGCAACGTGGCCCACATGGCCAGCCTGCTGGCCGGTCTGCCGCTGGTCGTGCCCGGTGCCACGATCAACCGGCTCTGCGGTTCGGGGCTGGACGCGGTGGGCACGGCAGCGCGCGCCATCCGTGCCGGCGAAGCGGGGCTGATGATCGCCGGCGGCGTGGAAAGCATGAGCCGCGCGCCCTTCGTGATGCCGAAAGCCGAGAGCGCTTTTTCGCGAGCCAACACGGTGTTTGACACCACCATCGGCTGGCGCTTCATCAACCAGCTGATGAAGGCGCGGTACGGCGTGGACGCCATGCCCGAGACGGCGGAAAACGTCGCCACCGATTACCGAATTGAGCGCGAGGCCCAGGACCGCATGGCGCTGGCCAGCCAGACGCGCGCGCTGGCCGCCATCCAGGCAGGCCACCTGGCGCGCGAGATCACGCCGGTGAGCATCGCGCAGAAGAAGGGCGACGCGATCGTGGTCGACACCGACGAGCACCCGCGCGCCACCACCCTAGAGGCGCTCGCCAAACTCAAACCCATCGTGAAGCCCGATGGCAGCGTGACCGCGGGCAACGCCAGTGGCGTGAACGACGGTGCCTGCGCCCTGCTGCTGGCCGACGAAGCCAGCGCCAAGAAAAACGGCCTCACGCCCAAGGCACGCGTGGTCGGCATGGCCACCGTCGGTGTGCCGCCGCGCATCATGGGCATCGGCCCAGCCCCCGCCACGCAAAAGGTATTGGCGCTCACCGGTATCAAGCTGGAGCAGCTCGACGTGATCGAGCTCAACGAAGCGTTTGCCGCGCAAGGCCTGGCGGTGCTGCGCGAGCTCGGTCTTCCCGATGACGACGCGCGCGTCAACGCCTGGGGCGGCGCGATCGCGCTCGGTCACCCGCTGGGCGCCAGCGGCGCGCGCCTGGTCACCACGGCGGTGAATCGGCTGCACGCCACCAGCGGGCGCTATGCGCTGTGCACCATGTGCATCGGTGTGGGCCAGGGCATCGCCCTCATCGTCGAGCGGGTCTGAAGGTGTCGAGCGCCACGGTCCTGGGCAGCCTCGAGGCCTTGCGCGCCACGGCCAGACAACCCCGCTCGCGGCCCAAGGGTCGGGCCGTTGATGGCGAGGCCCTCACGGCGGTGCAGACGCTCATTGGCTCGGCGCCGCAAGACGGCCATCCGCGCGACATGCTCATTGAGCACCTGCATCGGCTCAACGACCATTGCAACGGCCTGCCAGAAGCGCACCTGGTGGCGCTGGCACAGGCCATGCGGCTGTCGGTGGCCGAGGTGTTTGAAGTCGCGAGTTTTTATCACCACTTCGAGATCCTGCGCGATGGTGCTGCGGCGCCCGGCCTCACGCTGCGGGTGTGTGACGGTCTTTCGTGTCAGCTTGCGGGCGCCGTGCCGCTGCTAGCCGATTTGCAATCGCGGCTGCCCGCGCTGCTCGGACGTGATGATGTGCGCGTGATCCCCGCGCCCTGTGTCGGGCGCTGCGAGCAGGCGCCTGCGGTGCAGGTCGGCCAGTGGCCGCTGGGCGAAGCCACCACAGAAGACGTCGCTGCGCTGGCAGCGCAAGCGCCTGAGCGCTTCGAAGATACCCGCTGGGAAATGCCAGCCGCATCTCAAGCCTGGGTCGCGAGCGACACGGTCGATTTCGCGGCCTACCGCGCACAAGGTGGCTACGCGCTGGCCGCTGCAGTGGCCAGCGGCCAGCGCAGCGGGGATGAGGTGATCAAGGCACTGGAGCACGCGGGACTGCGCGGCCTCGGCGGCGCCGGCTTTCCGGCCAGTCGCAAGTGGCGCATCGTGCGCGAACAAGCGGCGCCGCGCCTGCTGGCCGTCAATATCGACGAAGGCGAGCCTGGCACCTTCAAAGACCGCTGGGCCCTGGAGCGCGATCCCCACCGGTTGCTCGAAGGTGTGTTGATCGCGGCGAGTGTGGTGGGCTGCGAGGCGGTGTATCTCTACCTGCGCGACGAGTACCACCATGCGCGCCGGCTGTTGCAGCGAGCGCTGGCCGAGCTGCAGGCCCGCCCGCCTTGCGCCCTGCCGCGCATCGAGCTGCGGCGCGGCGCGGGGGCCTACATCTGCGGCGAAGAGTCGGCCATGATCGAAAGCATTGAGGGCAAACGCGGCGAGCCCCGCCAGCGTCCGCCCTATATCGCCGAAAAGGGTTTGTTCGGCTGGCCCACGCTGCAGCACAACGCCGAGACCCTGTTCTGGGTGCGCGAGATCGTGGAGCGCGGCGGCGACTGGTTTGCAGCGCACGGCCGCCAGGGCCGCAAAGGACTGCGACGCTTCAGCGTCAGCGGCCGCGTGAAGCAGCCCGGCGTGAAGCTCGCGCCGGCTGGCATCACCGCGCATGAGCTTATCGACGAGTTCTGCGGCGGCATGCTGGATGGCCATACGCTCTACGCCTACCTGCCCGGTGGTGCCAGCGGCGGCATTTTGCCGGCGCGGCTGGCCGATGTGCCGCTGGACTTTGACACCTTGCAGCCCTACGGTTGCTTCATCGGCTCGGCGGCGGTGGTGGTGCTGAGCCAGCACGACAGCGCGCGCGAAGCAGCCTTGAACCAGATGCGCTTCTTCGCTCACGAGAGCTGCGGCCAGTGCACACCGTGTCGCACGGGCACCGACAAGGCCGCGCGGCTGATGGACACCGCGCAGTGGGACGTGGACACGCTGCAGGACCTGGCGACCGTGATGGCCGATGCGTCGATCTGCGGCCTCGGCCAGGCGGCGCCGAATCCCCTGCGCTGCGTGATCGAGTTTTTCCCGCACGAGATCGGCTTGCCTTCACCGGAGATGGCGCCATGAACGCGCGCCTGCCCAGCGCCGCCTGGCCCGATGGCGTGCGCCGCCACGGCACCCACACGCCCGCTGAAGGTGAGCCCACCGTGGCCTTCACGCTCGACGGCCAGCCCATGCTGGCGCGCGAGGGCGAGTCCATCCTGCACGCCGCGCGCCGCCACGGCGTCAACATCCCCAACCTCTGCCACAGCGATGGTCTGCGCCCCGATGGGAACTGCCGCGCTTGCGTGGTCGAGGTCGCAGGCGAACGTGTGCTGGCCGCGAGCTGCTGCCGCGCGGTGACACCCGGTATGGACGTGAAGGCCCAGAGCGAGCGCGCGCTGAAGAGCCAGCGCCTGGTGCTGGAATTGCTAGCCGCCGATCTGCCTCACCCAGAGCAAGCTGGTGAGCTCAGCGACTGGCTGGCGCGCACTGGCGTGACGGTGCGCCCGGCGCTCGCCGCGCTGCAGCGCGAACAACCGGCGCCCGACCTCAGTCACCCGGCGATGGCGGTCAACCTAGCCGCCTGCATTCAATGCACCCGCTGCGCGCGCGCCTGCCGCGAAGAACAGGTGAACGACGTGATCGGCATGGCGCAGCGCGGCGCGCACACGCAGGTGGTGTTCGACCTTGGCGATCCGATGGGCGCGAGCAGTTGCGTGGCTTGTGGGGAGTGCGTGCAGGCCTGCCCGACGGGGGCGCTCAGCGTGAAAGCGCCGGGCGCGGCGCGCGAGGTCAATGGCAGCTTGCGGGTCGACCGCGAGGTGGACAGCGTGTGCCCCTTTTGCGGCGTCGGCTGCCTGCTCACCTACCAGGTGCAGGACGCCACGGACGAGGCGCCCGAGCGCATCGTCGCCGTGCAAGGGCGCGACGGCCCGTCCAACGGCGGGCGCTTGTGCGTCAAAGGCCGTTTCGGTTTCGACTACGCCCACCACCCCGATCGCCTCACCCGTCCGCTGATCCGCATCGAAGGCGTGGCCAAAGACCCGGCCCACATCACCGCGCCGCCCGACTGGCGCACCGTGTTCCGCGAAGCAAGCTGGAACGAAGCCCTGGCCTTCGCCGCTGTCGGTTTGAAGCGCCTGCGCGAGCAACACGGTCCGGTCTCGCTCGCTGGTTTTGGCTCGGCCAAAGGCAGCAACGAAGAAGCTTATTTGTTCCAGAAGCTGGTGCGCACCGCCTTCGGCACCAACAACGTCGACCACTGCACGCGCTTGTGCCACGCCTCCAGCGTGTCGGCGTTGCTGGAAGGTGTGGGCTCGGGCGCGGTGAGCAACCCGGTGAGCGATGTCGAGCAGGCCGATTTCATTCTCGTGATCGGCGCCAACCCCACCGCCAACCACCCAGTGGCCGCCACCTGGATGAAAAATGCCGTGCAGCGCGGCGCGCGCATCGTGCTGGCCGACCCGCGCCGCACCGATCTCGCGCGCCACGCCTGGCGCATGTTGCAGTTCCAGCCAGACACCGATGTGGCTTTGCTCAACGCGCTGCTGCATGTGGTCTTTGAAGAAAACCTGGTGGATGCCGCATTCGTGGCCGATCGGGTCGATGACGTGGCGGCGGTGCGCAAGGCTGTGCAGGGGTTCAGCCCCGAGGCGATGGCGCCGGTCTGCGGTATCGACGCGGCCACGATCCGCGAGGTGGCGCGAGCCTACGCCGGAGCCGAGCGCGCCATGATTTTCTGGGGCATGGGTGTGAGTCAGCACATCCATGGCACCGACAACGTGCGCTGCCTGATCGCGCTGGCCAGCCTCACCGGCCAGATCGGTCGTCCGGGCACCGGCTTGCACCCGCTGCGTGGGCAAAACAACGTGCAGGGTGCGAGTGACGCCGGGCTCATTCCCTTCATGCTGCCCAACTACCAGCCTGTGACCCAACCCGAGGTCAAGCGCTGGTTCGAAGACTTCTGGGGCGCGCCTCTGTCCACGGCGCCCGGCCTCACCGTGACCGAAATCCTGCGCGATGCCGCGCTGCCCGCCAGCGACCCAGCGCGCATTCGCGGTCTGTATGTGATGGGCGAAAACCCGGCCATGAGCGACCCCGATCTGAACCACGCGCGCGCCGCGCTGGCCAGCCTTGAGCAGCTCGTGGTGCAAGACATTTTCTTGACGGAGACCGCCTGGCTGGCCGACGTGGTGCTGCCCGCCACCGCCTGGCCCGAGAAGACCGGCAGCGTGACCAACACCGACCGCATGGTGCAGCTCGGCCGCCAGGCGATAGCCCCGCCGGGCGATGCGCGCGCCGATCTGTGGATCATTCAGCAACTGGCCGAGCGCATCGGCCGCGCCGACGGGCAGGCCATGGGCTGGGCCTACGACCAACCCGGGGCCGAACACCATGGCGTGGCGGCGGTGTTTGACGAAATGCGCCAGGCGATGCACGCGGTGATTGGCGGCATTTCGTGGGCTCGGCTGCAGCGCGAAGGCAGCGTCACCTACCCCTGTCTGAGCGAAGACGACCCCGGCCAGCCGGTGGTGTTCGTTGACCGATTCCCCACGGCGGACGGCCGCGCGCGGCTCGTGCCCACCACGCTGATCCGCGCCGACGAGACGCCCGACGCCGAATTCCCGCTGGTGCTCATCACCGGCCGCCAGCTCGAACACTGGCACACCGGCAGCATGACGCGGCGCGCCGGCGTGCTCGATGCCCTGGAGCCCGCGCCCACCGCCTCGCTGCACAGCGCCGACCTGGCTGCGCTCGGTGTCGCTGCGGGCGAGCGCCTGCGCGTGTTTTCCCGACGCGGCGTGGTCGAGCTCAGCGCCCGCGCCGACGACGGCATCCAGCGCGGCGTGGTGTTCATCCCGTTCGCCTACGTCGAAGCCGCCGCCAACCTGCTGACCAACGACGCACTCGACCCCCAGGGCAAGATTCCAGAATTCAAGTATTGCGCGGTGCGGGTGGAAGCGGCCTGAGGCCTGCGCACCCTCGCCCCGCTCCCGCGCGGAGCCGTTGGAGGCTGCTGCCGGCGCAGCGCGCTGTGCTCGGCGGTGACTTACAGCCAGATACGAACGTTCATCGTCCGGTGACTCAAGCCGATCAGACTGCGGTTTTTCCAACAGGAGTTGCAGATGGACAAAAGCATGATCAAAGGCGTGGTGGTGGGCGGCCTGGCCATGGTGGTGCTGGGGGCGAGCGGTGTCACCGGCTATCAGGTCTTGACCCAGCCCAAGCTGGCAGAGGTGGTGGCGGTTAAAGAGGTCTTCAAAACCGAGGTGACCCCTCGCAAGCAGTGCGAAGACGTGGTGGTGCGCCGCCAGGTGCCCGTGCAAGACCGGAATCGTGTGGCGGGCACGGTCGTGGGGGGCGTGGCCGGCGGGCTGCTGGGCAGCACGATCGGCGGCGGCAGCGGCAAGACCTTGGCCACAGTGGCGGGTGCGGTGGCTGGGGGGTATGCAGGTAACCAAGTGCAAAAGAATTTGCAGCAGAAAGACGTGGTGGCGACGACCGAGCGCCGCTGCAAGACGGTGAGTGAAAAATCTCAGAAGGTGATTGGCTACGACGTGACCTACCGGCTCGATGGCAAAGACGGCACGGTGAGAACCTCCTTCAAACCGGGCGCGACGCTGCCTGTGAAGGACGGCAACGTGGTGAACACGGCGTCGCCTCTGGCCAGCTCCTGAGGTTGCGCTCGCTGGGCATTTCAGGCGGGCTTGGCGATTCGGGTGCGAAGCCACCGCGGTCGGCGCAAGCCCGCTAAGACTTTGTGGCGGTCGTCCGGTTCTCGGGCTGGCGCAGCATCCACCATGCGTACAGCACGAAGACCAGCAGCGAGACCCCCAATACGGTCCACTGGGTGCTGCCAGAGAGGGTCGGGAACAGCGCGAACAGAATGGCGAACGGCGCCCCACCCAGCGCGGTAGAAGCCAGGTTCTCGGCCAGGGTGGTGCTGCGGCTGAAGAGTCCGAGAGCGTAAGACAGCACATCGACCGGAAACGTCATGCGCAGCATGACCAGCGACAGCAACCGATGCCGCGGGTGGATCAGCCTGTCGATCTGTGCGTGGCGTTGCACCGAGGGAAATCGTTGCAGAATCGCGGCCCGTGCATGGCGCCCGAGGGCAAATGACAAGCCGGCGCCAGCGACCCAACCGAGCAGCAAGACCAGCGCGCTCAGCCAGGGACCCCAGGCCAGCACAGCCAGCGGCACGAGCGGCAGATTGGTGGCCATCGGCATCAGCACGGCCACCGCAGCACTGACGAAAAACACCCCGATCCCCAGCGCCGAGTGGGCCGCCAGCGCTGCGCCGATGGGCTCGGCGTACTGACGGGAGAGCCACAGGCCGATGGCGAACAGCGAAACCACCCCGGTGCCAGCCCGCACCGAGGGCCACCACTCGGACCAGCTGATGGCCAGATGCGAAGGGCGCGAAGGAAGATTCATGGGCCAGTATGGGCCCGGCAGAGATCTGCGCCTGGATGGGTAAACGCTTGCTGGCTTTCCCCTCCCACTCTGGCGCGCCGCGCGCTGCTCAGCGCCAGCCGGGCGCCTTCTTCAGCAAGAAGTTCATCGCCGGCTCAGCGTTGGCGCGCCCCTCGGCTGGCCTGCGCAGGCCGCGCATTTCCCGGCCGCAGTTGGCCGGCGCGCCTTCCCACACGGCGTCCATCGCCACGCCATCGGCCGACTCGTCGAGGTTGAAGGCGCCGGCTATCGCGTCGCCCGACACCAGGGCTTGCACCGCGCCGCTGCCCGGGGCTTCGGTTGCGCTGCGCTGCAGCTGGCCGCGCACGCTGCCCGGGTACTCGGGGTGGCGCTCGAAGCGCAGCGTGCCGGTGGACGCGGGGCGGTCTGGCGAGCCGCTCTCGGTCCACAACACCAGCTGCCACAGGCCGTAGAGCTGGGCGGTGCTGAACTCGGCTGGGCTGGTGCAGACCACGGCCGGCGTGGCGCTGGCTGCCGGGGCTTGCGCGGCAGCGGGCACGCACAGGGCGCAGGCCAGCCACAGGCCGGGGGTGGCCAAAACCTGACGCCGTTTCATGGTGTCTCGGCCGCCTTGGCGGCGGCTTGATCGGTGGCGCGCTGGGCGAACTCGGCGCGCAGCGCGCGCAGCTTTTCGCGCGGGTCTTCCTTCACTGTGGCCTCGTCCAGCGCCATCTCCTTGATGAAGCGGCTCGGCTGGCCGGGCACCGTCTCGCGCCCCTTCTTGCGGCGCTTGAGCCAGCTCACCGCCAGCGTGTTGCGCGCGCGGGTGATCCCCACATACATCAGGCGGCGCTCTTCCTGCAGCCTCTGCGCCAGCGCCTCGGCCGGCAGGTCCATCGCGGCCTCGTCCATCTTGAACGGCAGCAGGCCTTCGTTCACCCCGACCAGCGTCACATGCGGCCATTCCAGGCCTTTGGCGGCATGCAGCGTGGAGAGCGTGACCACGTTTTGATCCTGCTCGCGCTCGCTCAGCGTGGAGAGCAGGGCGATGGTCTGCACCACCTCTAGCAAAGACTTGGCCCCCACGCTCGCCGCTTCGCGGACGTCGCTGCCCCCCGTGGGGGCTCGCGCGCCTTGGGGCGGCCCGGCGTCGCGCGTGTCTTTGCGTTCGGTCTCGATCTGCACCCCCGCGCCGTCCTCGATCTGCCCGCCGCAGCGCCCGGCCATCCAGTCGCAGAAGTCGACCACGTTGGTCCAGCGCGAGGCAGCCAGCTTCTCGCTCTCCTCGCTGTCATACAGATGCTGCTCATACGCGATGTCTTTCAGCCAGTCGGTGAGAAAGGCGCGCGCGGCCTCATGGCCCACGGTGTGGCGGGCGCGGTATTCCAGATCGTTCACCGCGCGGCCGAACTCGTGCAGGGTGGCAATGGCGCGCGAGGTGACTGCGCTGGGCAGCGAGTGGGCGAACAGCGCGTCGAACAGGCTGAGTTTGTATTGGGTGGCGAAGTTGCCGAGCTGCTGCAGCGTGGTGTGGCCGATGCCGCGTTTGGGCGTGGTGGCGGCGCGCAGAAACGCCGGGTCGTCGTTGTTGTTGACCAGGAGGCGCAGCCAGGCGCAGAGATCGCGGATTTCGGCGCGGTCAAAAAAGCTCTGGCCACCCGAGACCTTGTAGGGAATCTGCGCGCGGCGCAGGCTTTGTTCGAAGGGGCGTGCCATGTGGTTGGCGCGGTAGAGGATGGCGAAGTCGCGCCAGTCGTTGTGCTGGGACGTGCTGCGCAGGCTCTGGATGCGCGCCACCGCGCGCTCGGCTTCGTGGTCTTCGTTGTCGGCATCGACCACCCGCACCGGCTCGCCCTCGCCCAGGTCGCTCCACAGCGTCTTGGGGAACAGTTTGGGGTTGGGGCCAATCACCGCGTTGGCCGCGCGCAGGATGCCGGCGGTCGACCGGTAGTTTTGCTCCAGCGTGATCACGC
>JBBSDB010000084.1:0-12186 GCA_038249735.1 Burkholderiales bacterium | reverse complement strand
CTATGTGCAACCCTCTGCCGAGGCCGCCGCGCGCCGTTTTGCTGGCGACGAAGAAGGCTTCACCTATGGCCGCTACGGCAACCCCACTGTGGCCAGTTTCGAGCAGCGCCTGGCCGCACTGGAGGGCGCCGAGGCCTGCATCTCCACCGCCTCTGGCATGTCCGCGATCCTGATGATGTGCATGGGCCTGCTCAAGGCGGGCGACCATGTGGTGTGTTCACAATCCATGTTTGGCTCCACCATCAAGCTGATTGGTACCGATCTGGCGAAGTTCGGCGTGACCTCCAGCTTCGTCTCGCAGACCGACGAGGGCGCTTGGAGCGCCGCACTGACACCCTCCACCCGGCTGCTGTTCGCCGAAACCCCCACCAACCCGCTCACCGAGGTGTGCGACATCCGCGCGCTGGCCGACATCGCGCACAACGCCGGTGCGCTGCTGTGTGTGGACAACTGTTTCGCCACGCCCGCGCTGCAGCTCCCGATGGCGTTGGGCGCCGACATCGTGATGCATTCGGGCACCAAGTACCTCGATGGCCAGGGCCGTGTGATGGCCGGCGCGTTGTGTGCCAGTGAAGACCTGGTCACCAAAACTTTTTTGCCAGTGCTCAAAAGCGCTGGCATGACGCTCTCGCCGTTCAACGCCTGGGTGGTGCTCAAAGGTCTGGAGACGCTGGAGATCCGCATGCGCGCGCAGTCCGAGCGTGCGCTGGGCCTGGCCCAATGGCTGGAGTCGCACCCGGCCGTGGCGCGGGTGTTTTACCCCGGTCTGCCCAGCCATCCGCAGCATGCGCTGGCGATGGCGCAGCAGTCGGGTTGCGGTGGAGCGGTGCTGTCGTTTGAGGTGAAGGAGGCCGATGGCGCGCAGGCCCGCACCAGTGCTTTCCAGGTGCTGGACGCCATGCAGATGCTCTCGCTTTCGACCAATCTGGGCGATACCAAGACATTGGTGGCGCACCCGGCGAGCACCTCGCACGGCCGCCTCACCGAAGCGCAGCGAGCCGCTGCTGGCGTGACCCAGGGCCTGATCCGCGTGGCGGTCGGCCTCGAACACCTCAACGACATCACGACCGATCTGGACCGTGGCCTGTCCTCGCTCTGAATCCGCTTTGAACATGACCACCGTCCGCACCCGCTTCGCCCCGTCGCCCACCGGCTTCATTCACCTGGGCAACATCCGCTCGGCCTTGTATCCCTGGGCCTTTGCCCGGGCCAACGGCGGCGTCTTCATTCTGCGCATTGAAGACACCGACCTGGAACGCTCGTCGCAGGCGGCGGTGGACGTGATCTTGGAAGGCATGGCCTGGCTCGGACTCGATCACGACGAGGGCCCGTTCTTTCAGATGCAGCGCATGGATCGCTACAAGGTGGTGCTCGCCGAGCTGGTCGCAGCCGGTCACGTCTACCCCTGCTACACGAGCATCGCCGAGCTGGATGCGCTGCGCGAGCGCCAGATGGCGGCGAAGGAAAAACCGCGTTACGACGGTACCTGGCGGCCCGAGCCGGGCAAGGTGTTGCCTGCGATCCCCGAGGGCATCAAACCGGTGCTGCGCTTCAAGACCCCGCAGGACGGTGTGGTGGCCTGGGACGACAAGGTCAAAGGCCTGATCGAGATTCGCAACGACGAGCTCGACGACCTGGTGATCGCGCGGCCCGACGGCACGCCCACCTACAACTTCTGTGTGGTGGTCGACGACATCGACATGGCCATCACCCATGTGATCCGCGGTGACGACCATGTGAACAACACGCCGCGCCAGATCAACATCTTCCGCGCGCTTGGCCATGAACCGCCTGTGTATGCCCACCTGCCCACCGTGATGACCGAAACGGTGGACGAGCTGGGCGAGAAGCATGTCTCCAAGATGTCCAAGCGCAATGGCGCCAAGCCAGTCACGCAGTACCGCGAGGAAGGCTATTTGCCCGACGCGATGGTGAACTACCTCGCGCGACTGGGCTGGAGCCACGGTGACGACGAGATCTTCAGTCGCGAGCAGTTTGTGGAGTGGTTCAACCTCGACCACCTCGGCCGCAGCGCTGCGCAGTTCGACGAAGCCAAGCTGCGCTGGGTCAACACCCAGCACCTGAAGGCGATGGACGATGCGGCGCTGTCGCCGTTGGTGGCGGCGCATCTCGCCAAACAAGGCGTCACCGCCGACGAACGCCTGCCGCGCATCTGCGGCCTGTTCAAAGACCGCTGCGACACCACCGTGGCGCTCGCTCAGTGGGCGCGTGCTTTTTATGTGGCGGTCTTGCCCAGCGCCGAAGACCTCGCCTTGCATCTGACCGACCTGGTGACTCCAGCGGTGAGCACACTGGCCGACAAGCTCGCGGCCTGCGCCTGGGACAAGCCCAGCATTTCGGCCGCGATCAAAGAAGCGTTGCTGGATCACGCCTTGAAGATGCCGCAACTGGCGATGCCGGTGCGCCTGCTGCTCATGGGAACCGCGCAGACGCCTTCGCTCGATGCGGTCCTGGAACTGCTGGATCGCCAAACTGTTTTGCAGCGCCTGCAGAACACAGGAAAAAGTGTCGTATAATTTTAGGCTTGCTGAAACGCGCAGAGATTGAAAAATTTCGGTGCAAGTTGGCAAGCCTGTGGGGGTATAGCTCAGCTGGGAGAGCGCTTGCATGGCATGCAAGAGGTCAGCGGTTCGATCCCGCTTACCTCCACCACTGGTTTGTTGTTCGGACAGAGAAGCAGCTTGAACCGCGCTGCTACAATGCCCGACGCGGAAGTTCCAAGGTTTTGACCCTATCGTCTAGAGGCCTAGGACATCACCCTTTCACGGTGAGTACCGGGGTTCGAATCCCCGTAGGGTCGCCAAGTTTGTGGCACTTGGCCTGAAGCCGAAAGCATCAGGCGAAAGCTGCACCACTGCGGAGTGGTAGTTCAGTTGGTTAGAATACCGGCCTGTCACGCCGGGGGTCGCGGGTTCGAGTCCCGTCCACTCCGCCAAGCAGTCGAGAAACCGTTGAAAGTCTTTGATTTTCAACGGTTTTTTGTTTCTGCCAGCCCGTCCGTGGTTTGACGGTGATTCCCGAAATGCTCTTCGGTGTAGCTGTCAGGTGTGGCCATTGCAGCTCGCCGAGTGTTCCATTGTGTGGCTCATGTCAAGGCGTTCTCCAGCAGCCGCCCAGGGTACTCACACACAGGACCCGCCACCCTTCTGAACAAGCAGACTTCTGCGAGCTTGAACATCGGACAAACCTGAACACCGCGCCAAGGTCCTGCGGCAAACTCAAGATCTTTTTGTTTCGGCGCAGAGCCATGTGTCCCACACAGGTGCATGGTCGAGCGCGACCGCTCCGTTGAGCGGATCCCAAGGAGTCTCCACCCATGCCCAACACCCGAACTGCCAATGCCGTCCGTCTGGAGTTTGCACCCGGCTCCCTGGTGCAAACCAACCTGTCGGGTGCGGCCTTCTCAGGCGACTGGTTGTGGGTCGCCGGTGACGAGGCCTGTGGCATCGACCGACTTCGCCGGCTCGACCCGATGGGGCGCGAGGTCTTGCGGTTTGGCGAAGCGCGCGACTTCCCGCTGGCGGACCTGCTGGACCTGCCCGGCACCGCCGAAGAAGAGGCCGACCTGGAAGGCATGGCGGTCTCGGATGGTTACCTCTGGGTGGTCGGCTCGCATGGCCTGAAACGCAAGAACGCCAGGCCGGACCGGGACCACGCCGACAACGCCAAGCGGCTGGCGAAGTTGGCGCTCGACGGCAACCGTCGCCTGCTGGCTTGCCTGCCCATCGAGCCTGACGCCAAGGGCGAGCCCTGCCTGGTGCGACAAGCTCAGGATGGTCGGCGCGCACGGCGGCTGAAAGGCGATTCGCGGGCAAATCTGCTCACCCGTGCCCTTGCCGACGACCCCCACTTCGGGCCCTACATGGCCATTCCGGGCAAAGACAACGGCTTTGATATCGAGGGCCTGGCGGTGGATGGACGCCGGCTGCTGCTCGGCCTGCGTGGCCCGGTGCTGCGCGGCTGGTCAGCGCTGCTCGAGATTGAGGTTGAGGCGCGAGGCGATCAACTGCGTCTGGTTCCCCTGGACGACACGGGCGCGCTGCTGCGCAAGCACTTCCTGCAGCTCGACGGGCTGGGCATTCGCGACCTCCACTTCTCTGGTGACGACCTCTACATCCTGGCGGGGCCGACGATGGTGCTCAACGGCGAAATACGCGTCTTCAAATGGCCGCTGGCGCGGACTGCAATGAAAGCCAACCGTGAGCCGGTACGTTTCGAAACGGCGTTGACAGAGTCGGTTTCGCTGCCCCACGGGCGCGGGACGAACCGAGCCGAGGCGATCTGCGACCTGCCGGCTGCACTGGCCGGCAGCAAGCCCCGCTGGCTGGTGCTGTATGACGCGCCGGGCGCCGATCGTCGGGACGGCAATCACACCGTCTTCGGTGATCTGCTGCGGCACGACTGATGGTCGCCATCGTCACAACGCCTGCCACTGGCTGCGCGCCCCGCCTCGACCCAGCGGCGACCCTGTTGTTCGTGATCAACTCGGGTTCTGGTGCCCTGGACATCGATGCCAAGCGTGCCGTGATCGAATCGGCTCTGGAGGCGCGCGGGCGCAAGGGCGAACTGCTGATTTGCGGTCCCGGTGGGTTGCCTCGGGTGGCCCGCGAGGCCGCAGCCCAGGCAGTGACACGCGGGACTGCGGTGATCGCAGTCGGCGGCGATGGCAGCCTGAACACGGTGGCACAGGCTGCGTACGAGTCCGGGTGCGCAGTGGGCGTCATTCCCTATGGGACCTTCAACTACTTTGCCAGGACACACGGCATACCCACCGAGCCGGCCTCTGCGGCGCGGCTGCTGCTGGATGCGCGCCCGATGCCGGTTCAGGTGTCAGCCATCAACGACCAGATATTCCTGGTCAACGCCAGCCTGGGCGTCTACCCCGAACTGTTGCAAGACCGCGAGGCCTACAAGGCCCGCTTTGGCCGCAGCCGCGGGGTTGCGTTCGTCGCGGCCTGTGCGACGCTGCTGCGCGCCCAGCGACGGCTGCGTTTGCATATCGAGATGGGGGAAACGGTTCGGGATGTGCAGACCTTGACACTCTTTCTGGGCAACAACCGGCTGCAACTGCAGCAGTTGGGGGCGCAGCCACCAGACACCTTGGCTGGCACGCCAGGCCACGGCAGCATGGCCGCGCTGATGCTGCGGCCCATCGGCACGCTATCGATGATCGGGTTGATGCTGCGTGGTGCGATGGGCAGGCTGGGGGAAGCCGCTGGCGTCGATAGCTTCGAGTTCCATCACATGGTGGTGAGGCCAACGCTGGCGCCAGGCCGCAGGGATGTCGTGGTGGCGTTCGATGGCGAAGTGGCACGCATGCGCACGCCGGTTGACATTCGTGTGCTCGACAAGCCCCTGTACCTGCTCAAAGCCACTCGCGCAGCAGATGCAGTGGGAGCGGGAGAAGCAACGGATACAGCGACCGCGCCAAAGGCAGCAGCATGAGTGTCCTGCTTCAGATATCCGACACCCACTTCGGTACCGAGCAGCCGGCGGTGGTCGAGGCCCTGGTCGACCTGGCAGCCCAGCAGCGGCCGGATGGGGTGGTGCTATCGGGCGACATCACGCAGCGCGCCACGCCAGCCCAGTTCCGCGCGGCCAAGGTCTTCGTCGACCGACTCGGTGCGCCGATGCTGGTCATTCCCGGTAACCATGACATTGCGCTCTTCGACCTCTGGTCGCGCCTGACCCGCCCCTACGCCCGCTTTGCCGCGGTGTTCGGGCCCGAACTGGAACCCGTGCACACGACAGCCGACCTGCTGCTCATTGGCGTCAACACCACGCGGGCCTGGCGCCACAAGAACGGCGAGGTGTCCCCGGTTCAGATCGACCGTGTGGCGAAGCTTCTGCGCGCAGCGAGCCCACTGCAGTTGCGTGTCGTGGTGGTGCACCAGCCGGTGGCAGTGACCTTGCCCGGCGACCGGACCAACTTGCTGCGAGGTCACCGAGCTGCCACACAGGCTTGGTCAGCCGCCGGGGCTGACCTGGTGATGGGCGGCCACATCCACCTGCCCTATGCACTGGCACTGCAGGGCTTGGCGCGCCCGCTCTGGGTGCTTCAAGCCGGCACCGCTGTCTCGTCGCGCACCCGCCCTGGCGTGCCCAATTCGGTGAATGTGCTGCGTTGGGGAGCGGGTTCACCGCCCGGCTGCTGCCTGATCGAGCAATGGGATTTTTCGGCGCCCGACCAGACCTTCGTTCGCGCCAAAGTGACCGAAATCACGCCACCGAGGACATGACGCGCACCGCAGCGAAGCGTCTGCGCGTGTCACATGCCACCTGCCATCACGTGGCCTGTCACACGTTTCGCACTTCCGGACCCGGTCGTGAATATTGCGGTTGACCGACAAGGATTCAGGTTGCAAGCTTTCTCGCTGGCCAGCGAACCAAGCCAGTGGACAGCGCCGTGCCCACCAGAATCACCGCGCCACAGATCAGCGTCCAGCCGGTGATGGACTCGCCTAAGAACAGCACGCCGTACAACAGCGCAAACACCGGCACCAAAAACGTGACCGTGAGGGCCTTGGCTGGGCCGGCGGCTTCGATGATGCGAAAGAACAGCACGTAGGCCACGGCGGTGCACAGCAAACCGAGCGCTATCACCGCCCACCAGGCGGTGGCGCTGACCGGCTGCGTGGGCCAGAAGAACAATGTGGGCAGCACCAGCACGAGGCTGGCGCCGATCTGGCTGCCGGCAGCGGTGGCCATCGGGTGTGTCCCGGCCAGATGGCGCTTGGTGAAGCTCGCGGCCAGACCGTAGCACAGGGTGGCCAGCAGGCAGGCGCCCATGGCGAGCAGCGTGAGGCCCATGGAACCGGCAGCGGGCGCAATGGCCGGGTTGAAACCAGATTTGCCCAACACCAACAGTGCCACGCCCACAAAGCCGATCAGCAGGCCCAGCGTGCGCAAGCCGCCGGGCCGGTCTTTGAGCCACAACCAGGCAACAAGAGCGCCGGATAGCGGCACAGTGGCATTCAAGATAGCCGAGAGGCCGGTGGCGATGTGCAGCACCGCAAACGAATACAACGCAAATGGCAGCGCCGAGTTCAGCAGGCCCACGAACAGAATCGCGCCTGCGCGCTGGCGAAACAGCGACCAGATCCCTGGCCGCAAGAACACCGGCAACAAAAACAGCGCGCCAAAACCCACCCGCAAACCGGCGGTGGGCAGGGCGCCGAACTCGGCCGCCCCCAGGTGCATGAACAGAAACGACGCGCCCCAGAGCGCAGCGAGCAAGACAAATTCGGCGATCAGGGTGGGTGACATGGGCGGGGAGTGTGCCGGGTTTGAAGCGGGTCAGTGATGCTGGTTGTGGATGCGGTTGATGCCGGTACGCGCACCTTCGCGCGCCAGCAGCGATCTCTTGCGGGCCAGGCCGCCGGCATAGCCGGTGAGCGCGCCACCGCTGCCGACCACCCGGTGGCAGGGCACCACGAGGGTCAGCGGGTTGCGGCCAATCGCTGCGCCCACCGCGCGCACCGCCGCTGGTCTGCCCACCGCCTGAGCCATCTGAGCGTAGCTGCGGGTGTCACCTGCGGGAATTTCAAGCAAGGCCCGCCAGACCGCTTGCTGGAAGGCTGTGCCAGCTGAGAGGTCCAGCGGCAGGTCGAAACGCGGCGTGGTGTCCGTGGCGCTTTGGAAATACGCGGCGAGCTGCTGCGCTGCTTGCTGCAGCAGCGGATGCGCTGAGTTCTCGCGCCAGGCGGCCACGGTGGCTTCAAGCGGGCGGTGTTGCTGATCGTCGAACCAGACACCGGCCAGGCCATGGCCGCTCGCTGCCAGCAGCAGCGGGCCGAGTGGTGAGGCGATGGTGTGGCGTTGCAGCGTGTCGAGGTGCTTCATGTGGGGGGTTCCTGCTGCTTGGGTGTGTGGTGGCCAGCCCAGGCGCGAATCACCGCGTAACTGCGCCAGGGCTGCCAGGCGAGAGAGCGCTCGGTGGCCGCGCGGTTCGTGGCGATGCCTCGTAGGGGGGTCAGGCCCAGCATCAGGTGCAGCGCGACATCGCCCACCAGCCAGGCATCGGGCGAGCGCAACGCGCGCATAGCGATGTATTGCGCGGTCCAGGGGCCGATGCCTGAGAGCGATTGCAGCTGATGGAGCGTTTGCGCCAGATCGGCATGGCCGCTGAGATCGAGCGAGCCATCGGCCACCCCGCGCGCCAGCCCCTGGATCGCGGCCTGGCGCTGGCGCACGATGCCAATCGCGCCGAGTTCATGGGATTGCGCCGCTATCAGGGTCTGTGGCGTGGGAAACAGGCGATGGACCAGTGGCTCGGGTGTTTCGATGGCCTCGCCAAACGTTTCCAGCAGGCGCTGCGCCAAGGTGCGCGCGGCAGCCACGGTGA
The DNA here is from genome assembly GCA_038249735.1 of Burkholderiales bacterium. Classification (GTDB taxonomy): domain Bacteria; phylum Pseudomonadota; class Gammaproteobacteria; order Burkholderiales; family Burkholderiaceae_C; genus Hydrogenophaga. The sequence continues at coordinate 3,821 of JBBSDB010000084.1, read as the reverse complement.
TCTGCTGACCCAGCACCGCGCGCACCGCGAGCTCGAAGCCATCCACACATCCAGGCACGCGCAGACCCTCGCCGCCGGGAAAGTCGGTGCTCAGGGTGGCGTTGATGGTGTGCGGTTCGGCGTCGAGATCGAACAGCGCGCGCAGCCGCCACAACACCTGCGGCAACACCCTCTGCAAGCCCTCGCTGACGGTGATGTCCACCGCGCATGCCTCGGGTTGGAGCCGCGCATGCAGCCAGCCACGGTGCACCGCGCCGCCAGCCTCCAGGCGCAGACTGCGCGTCAGACTCAGGGTGGCCAAATCCACCCGCTCCATGCCGGGCAATTGGTGCTGGGCGAGGAAGGCGAACAATGCATTGGCGTCCAGCGGCGGGCGCCAGAACAAGCGGGCGCGGCTGCTGCCTGCCGCCAAGCCGGTGCTGCTGTTGGCACCCTGGCGCATTTGGGAAGGGCTCAGGCCATAGCGCTGCTGCACCGCCGCATTGAAACGGCGCAAGCTGCCAAAGCCGCTGGCCAGCGCCACCTGCGAGACAGGCAGGGCGGTATCGGCCAGCAACTGCTTGGCGGCAAGCAGCTTGCGGGTTTGCAGGTATTGCAACGGCGAGACGCCCAGTTGCTGCTTGAAGATGCGGCGCAGGTGGCGGTCGCTCACCCCCAGGCGCTGGGCCAGCCACAGCATGGTGGCGCGTTCGGTGCCATGGGTCTGCCAGGTTTGCGGGTCGTCAAGCAGGGCGGTGGCGTGTTGCGCGAGGATGGCGCTGGCGTCCTCACTCGACCAGTGGCGCTCGCGTGGTGCCAGCTCTGGGCGGCAGCGCAGACAGGGCCGGAATCCCGCTCTTTCGGCCTGCGCCGCCAGGTCGAAGAAGCGGCAGTTGTCGCGCTTGGGCACGCGCACCCGGCAGACCGGGCGGCAGTAGATGCCGGTGGATGTGACGCCGACGAAAAAGCGACCATCAAAACGCGCATCGTGCATGCACACTGCCAGATAGCGCAGGTCGTCGGTGTCGTTATCGGTGGAAGACATAGCGGTATGGTACGGCTGGCAAGCCGCAGCGACTCGCCGTTTCCGGACATGGTCCTCAGCGACTTGGCTGTCACCGGCTTCTACAATCCTTCGGCGCAACCATCTGCGTTCAGGGAGTTATTCGCATGCAAGTTACCGCATCCATCTTCAAGGCCTACGATATCCGTGGCGTCGTGCCGCAGACCATCAACGAGCCGGTGGCCGAGGCCCTTGGGTTGGCCTTTGGCAGCGAGGCGAGGCGCCTGGGCGAGCACACGGTGGCGGTCGGGCGCGACGGGCGCTTGAGTGGCCCCGCTCTATCGGCAGCGCTGATTCGTGGGCTGGTCGCGGCTGGCATCGAGGTGATCGACATCGGGCTGGCCACCACGCCCATGCTGTATTTCGCGGCCGCCACCCTGTGCCGCAGCGGCATTCAGGTGACCGGCAGCCACAACCCCAAGGACTACAACGGTTTCAAGATGGTGCTGGCTGGGCGCGCCATTTTTGGCGACGACATTCAGGCGTTGCGTCGCACCATGGAAGCCGAGAGTCACCAGCGCGCCAACGGCGGCAGCGTGCGCACGGTGGATGTGAACGACACCTACCGCGAGCGCATCGTGGGCGATGTGACGCTGGCGCGGCCGATGAAGATCGTGATCGACAGCGGCAACGGTGTGGCCGGCGCCTCGGCGCCCGCGCTGTTTCGCGCCCTGGGCTGCGAGGTGATCGAATTGTTCAGCGAGGTCGACGGCAACTTTCCCAACCACCACCCCGACCCGAGCAAGCCCGAAAACCTGCGCGACCTGATCCGAACCTTGCAGGAGACGCACGCCGAGCTCGGCCTGGCGTTCGACGGCGATGGCGACCGACTGGGCATCGTGACCCGCGACGGCCAGAACATTTACCCCGATCGGCAGATGATTTTGTTTGCGCGAGATGTATTGTCGCGGGTGCCAGGCGGCAACATCGTGTTCGACGTGAAATGCTCGCAGCGCCTGGCGCCTGCCATCGAAGCGGCAGGTGGCGTGCCTCACATGTACAAGACCGGCCATTCGCTGATCAAGGCCCGCATGAAGGAGCTCGACAGCCCGCTGGGCGGCGAGATGAGCGGCCACATATTCTTCAAGGAGCGCTGGTACGGCTTCGACGACGGCAGTTACGCGGGCGCTCGCTTGCTGGAGATCGTGAGCCGCAGCCCGGATGCGAGCGCTGTGCTCAACGCCTTGCCCACCAGTCACAGCACACCCGAGCTGAATGTGGCCTGCGCCGAGGGCGAGCCGCACGCGGTGGTGGACAAGCTGATTGCATTGGCGCGCTTCGACGCACCGGCCAAACTGTCCACCATCGACGGCGTGCGGGTGGACTGGCCCGATGGCTTTGGCCTGATCCGCGCGTCCAACACCACCCCTGTGCTGGTGCTTCGCTTTGAGGGCCACACGCTGGAGGCGCTGCACCGCATTGAGGCGGTGATGCTCGCCTTGCTGCTGCAGGCCAAGCCCGATGCGGTGGTGGGTTCGGCAGCGCATTAGGCCCACCCCCGTCGCTGCGCTCCGCCCCTCAAAGGGCAACGCTGGCCGACCGGCGGAGCCGGATCGGCGGCGTACTGAATCACCCCCGCGCCGCCTGCGGCGTCACCCCCTTCCGGGGGCAACGCTGGCCGACCGGCGGAGCCGGATCGACGGCGTTCTGGGCCAGGGGCATTCCACGCCTGCGTTTGGGCGTCTGCCCAAGGTTGCGCCAGGCCAGCTTTGTTTGTCTGGCCCGAGCCGCTGTCTGCGTGCGCTGGTGCGGTCAGAGCCGCGTGAGCAACCGTTCCAGCAAGTGCTCCGGTTGCGGGTCGGGCGGTCGGTGATCGTCGCGGGGCCGGGGCGACGACCACACCGCCTGAACAGCCGCCGCCAGTTGCGCGGCATCAGCGATCGGCTGGCTCAGACCCTGCGCATCCAGCGCGGCGTAGCTCTCGCTGAAATTCCACACATTCGGCCCATGCAGCACGGCGCAGCCCAGCGCCAGCGGCTCGTGGGGGTTGTGGCCACCCACAGCGGCCAGCGATCCGCCCACCAGCGCCACCGGTGCGAGCCGGTACCACAGGCCCATTTCGCCAATGCTGTCGGCGAGGTACACCGGCGCATCAAGGGGCAGCACCTGGCCACGACTGCGTTGCGGTGTGCCGGGTGGGCACAGAGCGGCCAGCTCGGCCCCGCGCGAGGGCACGCGCGGCGCGATGACGAGCAGGGCGTCGGGCTCACGCTGGCGCAACTCGGTGTGGGCCCGCTCGTGGTGCTGTCCGGCGCCGTGTCGCAGTACGCCGCGCCGATCGTGTTCGCGCGGATTGGCGCAGGGCTGACCCTATCGCGCGTGGCGGAGGCGCGGGCGCTCGTGATCCGGCTCGTGCTGGGCGGGCTGGTAGTGACGGCGGTGATTGTGACAAGTGTGGTGGTGGCGGGCGGGCCGGTGTTCCGGCTGCTCGTGGATCCGCGGTTCATCGGCGCGGGGCGCCTCTGGCCTGTGGCAGTGCTGGCCGGTGGGCTGTTCGGCGTGTCGCAGCTTGCGTCCCTGCTGCCGTTGGCTCTTTCGCGGCCGAAGCTCTTGCTGCCGGTCAAGATCGTGCACTCGGTCGTCGCCATCAGTGCCACGGTGGCCGGAGGCCTTTCGGCCGGCGTGGCGGGGATCATGTGGGGGGCGGTGGTGGCGAATGCCCTGGCACTGGTGTGGACGCTGTGGATCGCGCTCAGCGCGTCGATCGTCCCGTCGCTGGCCGGTGACGTCGGTGACGTCGGTGTCACATGAGGGTTGGTAGCCGATGCGAGCGCAGGTG
>JBBSDB010000083.1:0-12338 GCA_038249735.1 Burkholderiales bacterium | reverse complement strand
GTAGAAGGCGTCGGCATGGATGCTGATGAACAGGTCGACGCGCACGCGCTGGGCTTTTTGCACCCGCACGTTGAGTGGCACGAAAAAATCGGCATCGCGGGTGAGGAAGGCGCGCATCGGGCTTCCGTTGACACGGGTGGCGTCGATCCGCTCGCGCAGCTTGTAAGCCACCTGCAGCACCACGTCCTTCTCGTATGTGCCGGCCGGGCCCACCGCACCGGGGTCTTCGCCACCATGACCGGGGTCGAGCGCCACGATGATGAGGCGGTCGGTGGTGCTGGGCTTGCTGGAGCCACGCGGCTTCTGTTTCGAGGTGGGTGGACTGGCGCTGGCCACTGGGCCCGGTTCGGTGGACGGGTTCGTCGCGCTGGCTACCTGCGGCGGCGCGGCGGGGTTCCTCGGATGTGGAGGGCTTGTGGGGCTGCTGGGCGCGACCCGCTCGGCGATCAGCTCACCCAGGGGGTCTGTCACCGGAGCTCCCAGCGGCTGGTGGCCGAGCGTCTCGGTCTCCAGCCCGAGCAGGCGCGCCGCGCGTTGGCTGGCGGCGTCCAGCTCCTTCTCGCGCTGGGCGATCAGTTGTTCCAGCGGATCGGGGGGGGTGAGTGGATACAGGTCGAGCACCAGCCGGTGCTGGTAAGCCGCCACCGGCGTGAGGTGAAACACCTGGGGCTTGATCGCTTGCTTGAGGTCGATGTGCAGACGCACCCGGTTCGCACCTGCGGCCTGCACCCGAATGCCTGCGATGTTGGGGTCGCTGCTGCGCAGCTGGCCGACCAGATCGCGCAGCCCGGTCACAAGATCGATGCCCTCAATCTCCACCTGCATCTGGTTGGCGCTGTGGGTTTCGATACCGCGTACCTTGAGCTCGCCGTCGGACTCGATCGTCACTCGCGTGTAGTCGGGCGCGGGCCACAGCCGCACCGCCACCACGCTGGCGCCATGCGCGATCTGCTGCGTGCCCAACAGCAGCACCAGCGAGCCCGCGCGCAGCAGGCTGCGCCTGCTCAGATCGTTGGAAAGTGGCCGGGTCATGTGTGCAGTGCAGCCAGCAACTGCTGGCCGATGGGGCTGAGGGCAAGAAACTGCACCCGGCGCGCGGTTTCAACGTCGGTGGCGGCGGGGTGTGCTGAGCTGTCAGGTGTGGCGTCGGTCATCGAAGTGTCGTCGGTCTGGATCAGGATCTGAGCGTCCATGGGAGGCAGGAAACCGGCAGCCCTATCGGGCCACTCGACCAGCTTGAGGCCGGGGCTGGCAAAAAGTTCGCGAAAGCCCGCATCTTCCCACTCGCGAGGATCGCTGAAGCGGTAGAAATCAAAGTGCCAGATGTTCATCGTCTCACCAGCTGGCAGGTGCTCGCAAGCATCAGCGGTGTGAGGTTCCAGCACCGCGTAGGTCGGGCTTTTGATTCGGCCCTGCACCCCCAGCGCGCGCAGCAAATGGCGCACCAGCGTTGTCTTGCCAGCACCCATATCGCCTTGCAGACTCAGACTGGCGTTGGCTATGGCCGGGCTGCGGGCCAGCCGCTGTGCAAAAGCTCGGGTGTCCTCTTCGCTCACCCAGCGACCGGCCCAGGTCAACGCCGGGGCTGTTTCTACAATCGACGGCGTATGACTTCCAGTTTCGATGCGGCTCAACTTGTCTCGCAAATACAGGCGTGGGGGAAGGAGCTCGCATTCTCGCAAATTGGGGTGGCCGGGGTGGATCTGTCGACCGCGGAGCCTGGTCTCCAAGCCTGGTTGTCGCAAGGATGGCACGGTGAGATGGCCTACATGGCGCGCCATGGTATGGCCCGCGCCCGCCCGGCCGAGCTGGTGCCGGGCACGGTCAGTGTGATCACTGCGCGCATGGACTATCTGCCACGCGACACCGCGCCCGATTGGCAAGACCGTGAGCTGGCGCGCCTGGAGCGTCCGGGGGAGGCGGTGGTGTCGGTCTATGCGCGAGGCCGCGATTACCACAAGGTCTTGCGCAGCCGGCTTCAGAGACTGGCCGAGCGCATCGGCGAGGCGGTCGGGCCGCTGGGCCACCGCGTGTTCACCGACTCTGCCCCGGTGCTGGAAGCCGAGCTGGCCAGCCGCAGCGGCCAGGGCTGGCGCGGCAAACACACGCTGGTGTTGAACCGCGAAGGCGGCTCGATGTTTTTCCTCGGTGAGATTTATCTTGACCTTGCGCTGCCACCGAGCGAGCCGGTATCGAACCACTGCGGCGCCTGCACCGCCTGCATCGCCATCTGCCCGACCCAGGCCATCCTGGCGCCGGGGCGTCTCGATGCGCGGCGCTGCATCTCTTACCTCACCATCGAACACGCGGGCCCGATTCCCGACGATCTGCGCCCGCTGATCGGCAACCGCATTTACGGCTGCGACGACTGCCAGCTGGTCTGCCCCTGGAACAAATACGCGCAGCGCAGCGCCTTGCCCGATTTCGACGAACGCGCAGGCCTCAGCGGCGCCACGCTGATCGATCTGTTTGGTTGGACCGAAGCTGAGTTCTTGAGCCGCACCGAAGGCAGCCCGATCCGGCGCATTGGGCACGAGCGCTGGTTGCGCAACATCGCGGTGGCCATAGGCAACGCCTTGCGGTCTCTGCCGGCCGATGAGGCAGCGCCTTTGTGTTCAGCGTTGGTGCAACGTGCTGAGCACCCGAGCGCGCTGGTGCGCGAACACGTGGCGTGGGCGCTGGCGCAATGCCCACCGATCAGGCATGGCGCTGGCGCAGCTCGCGTTTGAGCAGCTCACGCTTGAGCAGCTTGCCGCTGGGGTTCTTGGACGGGGCGTTGGTGAGCAGCACGCGCTGCCCATGATCAGCACCCGAAATCGAAGCATTCAATACACCGCGTCGTGACCCCCGACGTTGATCGGGACGATCTGCCCGTCTTGGATCAGCAGTTCCAGCGTGATGCGGTACGACAGGTTGAGGGACACCGAATGCAGACCTTTCAGCTTGCCTGAGAGCGCATGCAGCCGCAGAGATGGGTGGTGTGGGTTGATTTCCAGCAGCGCCAGTGTTTTGCCGTAGGGTGCTTTGAGCTGCGGATGGCGTCTGAGGAAGCGCAGGGCGCGGCGGTTGTAGTCTTCGGTAAAGACGAGTTGGTAGGGCATGGGTGGCCGGGCCGGCGGTCAGGTTTTCGTGCCAGCGTCCTCAGTGAGCAGCCGCTCCATGTGGGCCATGTGCTCTGCTGCCGTTTCTTTCGCTGTGCGCCCGGTGGCCAGGTCGTCCTTGCTCTGTGCCAGCGCGGCTTCTAGCTCGCATTCGCGCAGGTGGTGGTATTGCGCCATGTCCATCACCACAAACCGTTCTTTGCCACGCACGGAAATGGTCGCCTCGGTTTGGCGGGTCAACACGTCTTCAATGGCGGCGATGCCGCGCACTTTCAGGTCGTTGGCGGTGAGTTGGTTCATGGGCTGTGCGCTCAGTATGGTGTAAGAAGTACGATTTTAAATGCGATTAACCGTACTGTATATCGTGCTGGGTATCGCACTTCGAAAATTAACTTTCGCTCACCCTGGGCGTGTCAAAGGGCTTCGACAGGCTCAGCCCAAGCAGGACGCCACCGAAACGTCGCGCGTTTGGCACGGGCTATCATGGTTTCATGGACCCGGTATCGAGCGCGCAAGACATCCTCAGCCAGTGGGGCAGGCGGGTGCGCGCGTCATGGACTGTGGCCTGGCGGGTGCTGCTGGTCGGCGCACAAATTGTGGTGCTGGCCTGCCTGCCGTCGAGCTACCACAAGGGCGCGCAACGCCAAGCCGTGTGGCGCAACCTGTACCTCGCCACCGCTCCGCTGCTGACCGGATTCCTGGTGCTCTCGGCTCTGGTCAGCGTGGTGCTGATCCGCATCGTGGTGGCCACCGCTTTCAGCTACGGCCTGTCGCAGTACGCGCTGGAGGTGCTGGTGCGTACCTTGGTGCTGGAGCTGATCCCACTTTATGCGGCGCTCTTTGTGGCGCTGCGCTATGCGATGCCGGGCGCTGCAGCGGTGCGCAAAAAGCTTGCAACGCTGCAGCGCGATGGCGGCGACATGGAAGAGCAGACTTTGCTGCGCACCGAGTTGCTCCCGCGCGCGCTGGCCGCCATGTTTTCGGTGTTGCTGCTGGCTGCGCTCAGTTGTGTGGTGGCGCTGGTGCTGACCTACCTCACGGTCTATGGCTTCTCCCCCTGGGGCCTGCCCGGCTACACACGCAGCGTGGGTGGCGTCTTCAGCCCGGCCGTGACGCTGATTTTCTCGCTGAAGACGCTGTTCTTCAGCCTGGCGGTGGCGGTTGTGCCGCTGGCCGCAGCGGCACAACCCGACGCGCAAGACCGGTACAGCCGCACCAGCGATATTTCACAGTTTGCGCGGCTGTTCTCGGTGGTGCTGCTGATCGAGGTGGTGTCGCTGGTCGGCAACTACTATTGAGCCCCATGGACCCGTCCAACCCACCACCGCCATCGGCCTCGCCAACGGATACACCCGCGCCAGTAAAAAGCCTGGAGATCAAGGCCGCGCTGCTTTTGCTGCTGATGCTGGCGCTTGTCTTGGGCTCGGCGTTGTATGTGTTGTACGCGCGCGGCGCGTTCGAACGCACCCAGCGGCTGGTGCTGATCGCCGACGATTCCGAGGGCGCCGTGGTCGGCATGGACATGACCTTTGCCGGCTTTGCCATCGGCCGCGTGGCGCGCATTGAGCTGGGTGCAGACGGCAACGCTCGCATCCTGATCGATGTGCCCGAGAAAGACGCGCGCTGGCTGCGCACCTCCAGCGTGTTCACCATGGAGCGCAGCCTGGTCGGCAGCACCCGCATCCGCGCCTACAGCGGTGTGCTGGAAGACCCACCGCTGCCCGACGGCGCCGAGCGCCAGGTGTTGCGCGGCGACGCCTCAGCCGAAATCCCCAGGCTCACCGCCTCGATCCGCGAGCTGCTCGACAACCTCAATGCACTCGCCAGCTCCGACGCCGCGTTGGCCCAAAGTCTCGCCAATGTTCAAAGCGTGACCGACAAACTCAAAGGGCCGCAAGGCGCGCTCGGCCTGCTGCTGGGCAACGAAGCCGATGCCAAGAAACTGCTCGCCACCATTGACAGTGCCAACGGCCTGCTGGCGCGAGCCGACGCGCTCACCGCCCGGCTGGACAAACTGGTGGCCAATGCCGATCGCCAGGTGTTCGGCACCGGCACTGGTCCGGGGCAGGGCGGGCTGGTGACCGATGCACGCGCCACTGTGCAGCAACTCAATGGCCTGCTGACCGACGCGCGCGCCAGCCTGCAGCGGGTGGACGCGGTGCTGGTGGAGGCGCAAGCCATCGCCGGCAACACCAGAGAGGCCACGGTGGACCTGGGCGCGCTGCGCGCTGAGGTCGAAGCCAGCCTGCGCAAGGTCGACGGGCTTGTCAATGAGATCAACCGCAAATGGCCGTTTGCGCAGGATGCGGAGATCCAGCTCAAATGAACGCCCCCTCGTCGGCTTTTGCCCTGGCCTGGGCCCGTTGGACGGTGTTGTCGCTGGGTCTGGCGCTCGCCGCCTGCTCCAGCACACCAGCGGCACCCGACTGGCAGGTAAACGCCAAAAGCAGCATCGAGCGCGCCACTGAGGCGCAGCTGCGTGGCGACACCAAAATCGAGACGGCCGAGTTCGCCCGCGCCCGAGCGGAGGTGGCGCGCACCGGACAGCCTGCGCTGATGGCGCGGGTTGAACTGATGCGCTGCGCCAACCGCGTGGCATCGCTCGACTTTGCGCCATGCAGCGGTTTCGATGTGTTGGCCGCCGACGCAGCGCCACCCGAGCAGGCCTATGCGCGTTACCTGGCAGGTGAGGCAACGCCCGCCGATGCCGCATTGCTGCCCCCAACCCACCGCAGCCTGGTCAGTCAACCCGCCGCGCCAGAGGCCGCGCTGACGGCCATCACCGATCCGTTGTCCCAACTGATCGCCGCCGGCGTGCTGCTGCGCCGCAACCAGGTTACACCCAGTGTCATTGAGCAGGCAGTCAACACGGCATCCAGCCAAGGCTGGCGCCGGCCTTTGCTGGCGTGGCTGGGGGTGAAGCTGCAACGGGCGCAGGCGGCTGGTGCAGCACAAGAGGCAGCGCGGATTCAGCGGCGCATTGATCTGGTGTTGCAAACCCAGCGCTGAATTCGGGCTTGGACACGCCACCCGTGTGGCGTGAACAGCGTTAAAACCCGGTGTGTCCTCCCAACACGCCCAAGGCAAACGGCAGGCTCGCCATCCCCAGCAGGGTGGACAGTGTCACCAGCCCGGCCACATACGGTCCGTTGTAGCCCATGCGCGCGGCCAGCACATAGCAGCTGGAGGCGGTGGGCACGGCGGAGAACAGCAGCAAGACCAGGGTCTGGGTGGGGTCGAGGCGGAACAGTTGGGCCACGCCCAGGGCCATCAGGGGCATGGCCAGGTGGCGGGCCGTGAGCACCAGCACGCCCAAGGTCTTGGCGTCGCGCAGCGAGCCAAACTGCATGCCGGCGCCGGCGGCCATCAGGCCCAGCGGCAGCGCGGCCTGGCCGATTCGGCCCACCGTGGGGTCGAGCCAAAGGGGGATCTGGAAGCCCAGCAGGTTGGCGGCGAGGCCACTCAGCGTGGCGAGGATCAGCGGGTTGCGCACCAGTTCGCGCGCAAAGCCTTTGTTTGCATGGCGTGCCATCGGCCAGACCGCGCCCACATTGAGCAGCGGGACACAGACGCCAATCACCACCGAGATCAGCAGCAGGCCCTCGGGCCCGGCGACCTTGTTGGCCAGCGCCAGCGCAATGAATGAATTGAAGCGAAAGCCGATCTGGGCACTCGCGGCGTGCAGCCTCGGGTCCAGCCGCCGACCCAGCCACGGCCAGTGCGGCAGCGAGTAGGTCAATGCAATGCCCAGCGCCGACAGCGTGAGCCCGGCGCCCATGAGCGACGAGGCGGCAGAAAGGTCCAGCGGGCTCTTCACGATCGAGTGAAACAGCAACACAGGGAACATCAGGTAGTAAACCAGCCGCTCCACCGGTTCCCAGACCATGCGGTTGAGTGCGGTGAAACGGCACAGCAGGTAGCCGATGAGGATGAGGGAGAAATCGGGGAAGAGAAGTTGGGCGAAGTTCACCCAGACGAGGGTAGCCGATGCAAGGTGCGGGCCTCAGCGAGGCGCGGGAGCGGTGCAGGGGGTGAGCAGGGTGATGTCGCCGTCGCTTGGCAGCAGGGTGGAGAGCGGCGCGCAACGCCCGCCCACGCACCAATCGTAGTCGGCGGTGAAGGCCGAGCGAGTGAGACGCAGACCGTGCGGCGATACGGTGCGTGGCGTGTACTCGAACCAGCCGTTGCGAAGCACCGCGTCGGGTGGCGGCTCCATGCCAGCGCCCGAGCCGCGCACACGGGCGGTCAGCGCTCGGAGCACCGGTGGCGCACCGGGTTTGGCGCCCGGTTGCACGGCATAGTCTTCTTCCCAGCGTACTTTTTCAATCGAATGGGACCAGGCCAGGGTGAAGCGATCAACCGGTACGAACATCGACTCAACCGTCTGGCCCGCGGCAGCCAGCGCGAGACACACGCCCAAAGCCGCTGCCCCCGGCATTCAGGCCGTCACCGCACGCAGCTCGCGAGTGCGCCACCAGTGCCAGCCCACGAACACAGCCACAGAGGCCAGGCCGATCTCGTCGGTCAGGGGCAGCGCCACCACCAGGAAGCTGGCGGCGACAATGGCCACGATGCGCTCAACCCAGTTCAGCGGCCCGAACAGGAAACCAATGGCGCCTGCGCCCCACATGCTGATGGCCACCAGCGCTTTGAAGACGATCCAGGTGGTATCCACCCAGGTGCCGCTTTGCAGCATGAGAGCCGGTGAGTAAACCGCCATGTAAGGCACGATGAAACCGGCGATCGCGACCCGCACGGCCTGAATACTGATCTTCAACCCGGTTTCACGCGCGATGGGTGCCGCCGCAAAACAGGCCAGTGCCACCGGCGGGGTGAGGTCGGCCATGATGCCGAAATAGAAAACGAACATGTGCGAGACGATCAGCGGCACGCCCAGCTCCAGCAGCACCGGCGCAGCCAAAGAGCTGGTGATGATGTAGTTGGGAATGGTGGGAATGCCCATGCCCAGCACCAGGCAGGTCAGCATGGTCAGGAACAGCGCGAGGAACAGGCTTTCACGGCCAATCGCGATGACGTGTCCACCCAGTTCGGCCGCCACGCCTGTGAGGTTGATGACGCCGATGATGGTGCCCACCAGCGCACAGGCAATCGCCACTGGCAGCGCGTGGCGCGCGCCGTCGACCAGCGCCTGCACAGCCAGCTTGCGGGCGTCACCACCGACCTTGCGGATGTAGGTGAGCGCCACCAGCAGCAGCACGATGACGAAAAACGCAATCACGCCAAATTCCAGAAAACCGGCGCATGCAATGCCCAGCAGCACCCAGAACAGCGCGCGCAGCGGCGTGCCCTTGACGCCGCCGATGACGGCAGCGCCGAAGATCAGGATCACGGTCAGTGCCAGCCCCACCGTGCCTGAAAACAGAGGGGTAAAGCCAGAAAACAGCAGCGCGACCAAGCCCGCCAGTGGGATCAGCAGGTACCAGCGCTCGCGCACCGCTGTCCAGGGGTTCGGACACTCGTCCTTCGGCAGGCCCACCAATCCCTTGCGACCCGCCTCCAAATGCACCATCCAGAACGCGGTGACGAAGTACAAGATGGCGGGAATCAGGGCGGCCTGCACGATGTCGAGGTAGGGCACGTTGATCGTCTCAGCCATGATGAAAGCCACCGCCCCCATCACTGGCGGCATGATCTGCCCGCCCATACTGGCCGTCGCCTCCACGCCGCCGGCAAACGCTGGGCTGTAGCCAAAGCGCTTCATCAGCGGAATGGTGAACTGCCCAGTGGTCACCACGTTGGCCACGCCCGAGCCGTTGATGGTGCCCATCAGGCCCGAGGAAATCACCGACACCTTGGCCGGTCCACCGCGCGTGTGGCCCACCGTGCCCATGGCAAAGTCGTTGAACAGCTTGATCATCCCGGCCTGTTCCAGAAACGCGCCGAACAGGATGAACAGAAAAATAAACGTGCTAGAGACGAAGGTGGGCGTGCCGTAAAAACCTTCGGTGCCAAAACTCAGCGTGCTCACGATCTGGTCCACGCCATAGCCTCGGTGTGCCAGCGCGCCTGGCAGGTGCTGGCCAAACAGCCCATACGCGAGGAAGATGCCGCAGATCAGCGGCAAGCCCCAGCCCATCATGCGCCGTGCCGCCTCGAACACCAGCCCGATCAAGACCACGCCGACCACCCAGTCCGCCTGGGTGAGGTCGCCGGCGCGTTGCGTCAGTTCGGCCTCAAACACCCATTGGTAAAGCCCGGTCAGGAAGCCCGCGATGCCTAGCAGCCAGCCCAGGCCGCGCCACATGCCGTTCTTGCCGCCAGCAGGCGGGAACAGCGTGAAGATCATCAACAAAACGAAGCCAACGTGGATGGCGCGTATCACCTGGCTGGAGAGCGGGTGGAACGACGCCATCCAGATCTGGTAGCAGGAGAACGCAATCGCGATCCAGAACAGGGCACCGCGGGTCGTTTTGGCTGGAGGGGATTCGGCTTCGTTCATGGAAACATTTTGGGTTGGGCTCACGCAACAACGGCCCCGGGTGGGGCCGTTATCAAGGCGTTCTGTCGGCTTGACCTTACTTGATCAGGCCCACTTCGCGGTAGTACTTCTCGGCACCTGGGTGCAGCGGGATCGGCATGCCCTTGATGGCGTTCTCGCGCTTGATGACCTTGGCCGCGTTGTGGGCGGCGTACAAGGTGTCGATGTTGTCGTACATGGCCTTGGCCATGCGGTAGGCCAGGTCGTCTGACACATCGCTGTGGGTCACCAGGAAGTTGGTGATGGCAGCGGTCGGGATGGCTTCGGTTTGGCCGGTGTAGGTGTTAGCTGGAATCACGGACGCTTGGTAGGCAGCATCACCCACCTTGGCCACCACATCGGTTGGCACCGGAATCAACACAATTTTGATGGCGATCGACAGATCGCGGATTGAGGCCACGCCCAGGCCAGCAGACTGCAGCGTGGCGTCAAGCTGGCGATTTTTCATGAGTTCCACCGACTCGCCAAAGCCCAGGTACTCCACCTTGGCCATGTCGGCGTAGGTCATGCCGGCGGCCTTGAAGATGGCGCGCGCATTGAGTTCGGTGCCCGATTTGGCTGCGCCCACTGAAACGCGCTTGCCCTTGAGATCTGCCAAGGTCTTGATGCCCGAGTCGGCGCTGGCCACGATCTGGATGTAGTTGTTGTAGGTGCCCGAGAGGCCGCGCAGCTTGTCCAGCTTCTTGGGGAAGCCCGCTTCGGCGTCGCCCTTCCAGGCATCCGAAACCGAGTCCGCCAGCGCGAGTGCCAGCTCGCCGCGCCCTGCCTGCAGCAGGTTGAGGTTTTCGGCCGAGGCCTTGGTGACCTGCGCGGTGGAGCGTACGTTGGGAATGTCTTTGCCGAAGATCTGCGACAGCGCCACACCGATCGGGTAATAGACGCCGCTCTGGCCGCCGGTGAGCACGTTGATGAACTGTTGCTGCTGGGCCACGGCCGCACCGCTGGCGAGGGCAGCGCCCAATGTGACTGTCAGACCGATCTTGTGAAACAAGCGCATGGATGTGTCTCCTGTGGGTAAAAAAGCCGAGTGGGCAGAATAACGCCAGAACCCCGGCGTGCCCACCCCGGAAAACGCTTAGTGTTCTGCTGTTCCCCAACGTCCTGAGCCTTGCCCGCTGATCTCTCATGCCCCGAACCCCTTCGTGCCCAACAAACAGCCCACTCGCCGTCACCCTCTCGCCGCCACCCTCTCACCGCAAGCCCAGGCGAGCGAGGCAGCCGCCAGCGCGTTTGCCGACGCGCTGTGGTTGGAGGAGGGCTTGTCGCGCAACACACTGGATGCCTACCGGCGCGACCTCACGCTGTTTGGCCAGTGGCTGGCACCGCGCGGTACCAGCTTGGTCGAGGCGCGCGAGAGCGACATCAACGCCTATTTCGCTGAGCGCCACGACCAGACCCGCGCCAGCACCGCCAACCGCCGCCTCACCGTGTTCAAGCGTTTCTTTCGCTGGGCACTGCGCGAGCGGCTGGTGGTGGCCGATCCCACGTTGCGCCTGACCGCGGCACGCCAGCCGCTGCGGGTACCCAAGACGCTGAGCGAGGCGCAGGTGGAGGCGCTGCTCAACGCGCCCGACACCACCACGCCGCTGGGCCAGCGCGACCGCGCCATGCTCGAGCTGATGTACGCCAGCGGCCTGCGGGTGAGCGAGCTGGTCACGCTCAAGACCTTCCATGTGGGCCACAACGAGCAGGTGCTGCGCGTCACTGGCAAGGGCAACAAGGAGCGCTTGGTGCCGTTTGGTCAGATCGCTGGCCAGTGGCTGAACACCTGGCTGGCGGATGGTCGGCGAGAGGTGCTGGCGGGGCAGCAGAGCGAAGACCTGTTCATCACCTCGCGCGGCACCAAAGCCGGCGAGGCGATGAGCCGCGTGATGTTCTGGAACCTTGTGAAGAAATACGCGCAGCAGGCCGGCATCAATGTGCCGCTTTCGCCCCACACCCTGCGCCACGCCTTCGCCACCCACCTGATCAACCACGGCGCCGATCTGCGCGCGGTGCAGATGCTGCTCGGCCACGCCGACATTTCCACCACCACGATCTACACCCACGTGGCGCGCGAGCGGCTCAAAAGCATCGTGGCACAGCACCACCCGCGCGGATAACAGTCAGCGATTGGCTGCAGCGGCCATGCGGTCGCGCCGAGCCGCGTCTTCGTCGCGAGCGTCGTCGATCTCTCGCATCACGCTGGCCAGGTCCACCGCGCCTGGCGCCCGTGTGTACTGGCCGGTCAGCACCGTGTCGGTTTCCAGCAAACCGGCCTGGTACAGGCTCCAGATCTCGGGACCAAAGGCGGTGCGTTTCAGCGCCGGTGCAAACTGGCCAAAGAAATCGCGCAGGTTGGCCACATCGCGCATCAGCATGCGCTGGGCGTGGTTGTTGCCAGCGGCATCGATCGCTTGCGGCAGGTCGATGATGACGGGGAAGTCTTCGCTGCCCGGCTCGCCCGAGTGGGCCAGCAAGATGTTGAATTCCGACAGATCGCCGTGCACCACACCCGCGCACAGCATGCGCACCACCTCGCCGATCAGCGTGGTGTGGTGGGCCAGGGCTTGGTCTGGCGTGAAGGACACATCGTTCAGGCGCAGCGCAGCGTCGCCCTGGGCATCGGTCACCAGCTCCATCAGCAACACGCCGTCCAGAAAGTTGTAGGGCTGGGGCACGCGAACGCCGGCTGCGGCCAGACGGTAGAGCGCGTCGACCTCGGCGCTCTGCCAAGCCGCTTCTTGCGCCTGGCGGCC
>JBBSDB010000082.1:0-12410 GCA_038249735.1 Burkholderiales bacterium | reverse complement strand
TGGCGGCGCCAGCCTGGTCTGCGACGTGCCGATTTTGGCTATCGGCACCCACGCCCCGCCCTGGTTGCAAGGCAGCGCGCTGGCGCTGTCCGACAGCGGGCATGTGTTGGTCAATGCGTTCCAGCAAAGCACCAGCCATCCCAAGGTGTTCGCCGCTGGCGACGTGGCCACCCGCGCCGACCACCCGCATCCCAAGAGCGGCGTCTACGCGGTGCGCGCCGGCCCGCCACTGGCGCACAACCTGCTCGCGGCCCACGCCGGCCAGCCGCTGCAGCCTCACCAGCCACCCGAGCGCACGCTCAACCTGCTCTCCTGCGGCGCCGGCCATGCCATCGGCAGCTACGGCCCGCTGAGCTGGGAGGGCGCCTGGGTGTGGCGCTGGAAAGACCGCATCGACCGCGCCTTTGTGGCGAAGTACACGCGGCCAAGCTGATCCGCGATGACGGCGACCGGACGCGGTGACCACCACCCCTGGGGCGTGTTCCTGGTCTTTTTGCGCCTGGGGCTCACCTCCTTCGGTGGACCGGTGGCCCACCTCGGCTATTTCCGTACCGAGCTCGTGGAGCGCCGCCACTGGCTCAACGAGCGGGCCTACGCGGACCTGGTGGCCCTGTGCCAATTCCTCCCCGGCCCAGCCAGCAGCCAGGTCGGCATGGCGCTGGGCCTGCTGCGCGCCGGTTACCCGGGCGCCTTGGCTGCGTGGGCCGGCTTCACCCTGCCATCGGCCGTGGCACTCATCCTGCTGGCCCTGGGCATGGCGCAGGCCGGTGAAGCACTGCCAGCGGGCGGGCTCAATGGGCTGAAGGTGGCGGCGGTGGCGGTGGTGGCTCAGGCTGTTTGGGGCATGGCGCGCACGCTGTGCCCGGACGCCGCTCGCCGCGGCTTCATGCTGCTGGCAGCAGCTTGGGTGTTGCTGCTGCCCTCGGCCTGGGCGCAGGTGGGCGCGATCGCGCTGGCTGGCGGCGCGGGTTGGCTGCTGTTCAAGCCCGCAGCGACGGCGCCCGACGAGCCCCTGCCGCTGCGCCTGAGTCGGCGCGCCGGCCAGGCCTGGCTGGCGCTGTTTGCCCTGCTGCTGGTGGGGCTGCCGCTTTTGGTCCAGGCCGTGCCCGGCCCCGCGCTGGCGCTGGCCGATGCTTTCTACCGGGCCGGGGCGCTGGTGTTCGGCGGCGGCCATGTGGTGCTGCCGCTGCTGCAAGCCGAGGTGGTATCGACCGGGTGGGTCAGCCAAGACACATTTCTGGCCGGTTACGGCGCCGCCCAGGCTGTGCCCGGGCCGCTGTTCACCTTCGCGGCATTCCTGGGCGCTTCGATGCAGCACGCCCCCAGCGGCTGGGTCGGTGGCCTGATCGCCTTGGTCGCCGTGTTTGCGCCGTCTTTCCTGCTGGTCGCTGGGGTGCTGCCCTTCTGGGAGCAGCTGCGGCGCCAGACGCGCGTGCAGGCCGCGCTCATGGGCATCAACGCCGCGGTGGTGGGACTGCTGCTGGCCGCTCTGTGGAACCCGGTCATCACCAGCGCCATCCATGGCCTGACCGATATGGCGCTGGCCACGCTCGCGCTGGTGGCACTCATGCGCTGGAAGCTGCCGCCCTGGGCGGTGGTGCTGGGTTGCGGTCTGGCGGGTTGGGCACTGGGCTGAAACAGGCCACGCGCCAGCGAGGCTCAGCCACCGAGCTGATCGGCCAGATGCAGCAGATCGCGCGCGTGCCATGTGTTGGCCGGGTCGGGCGATACGTCTTTCGGCTGCGCCATGCCGAACTCCAACGGCCGCTCGACGTAAGCCGTCTGCAACCCGCAGGCGCGGGCCGCCGCCAGATCGTCTTGGTGGGCGGCGACCAGCATCACCTGCTCGGGATGTAAATCAAAGGTCTGTGCCACGCCGAGGTAGGTGCGCGGGTCGGGCTTGTAGGAGCGAAAGACCTCCGCGCTCAGGATGCAGTCCCAGGGCAGGCCGGCGCGCTTGGCCATGTTCGTCAGCAACCCGATGTTGCCGTTGGACAGGGTGCAAATCGTGAATTTCGATTTCAGTCGGGTGAGACCGGCCACGGTGTCGGGCCAGGGGTCGAGCCGGTGCCAGGCGCGGTTGAGATGGATGCGCTCCTCCTCGCTCAGATGGTCCAGACCGAAGCGCGGCAGGATGCCGTCGAGGATGAGGCGGTGCAGCTCATCCATGCGCGTCCAGCCGAGTTCGCCGGAGCGCACGCGCTGCATGGCGGGCTGGTAGCCGGCGCGCCAGGCGAGCGCGAAGGCGCTGGCGTCCACCGCCGGATACAAGCCGGCCACCTCGCGCGCGATGCTGCCGTGCCAGTCGACCACGGTGCCGAAGATGTCGACGGCGAGAACGCAGGGGTGAAGCATCGAGGTCTTTCCGGGCACTGAAGGGGAAATGGGCGAAACGGCCGGTTCGTCACAAGTCGCCCGGGTGGACCCGCACCGGTGGCTCGGCCGCTCGCACCGGCAGGGGCACGCAGTGGCCCGCATAGTCGCGCACACGGCGGGTGACCCGATGCGCCAGGCCGCCGAACGCGCGCACCGCGGCCCAGTACAGGTAACGCGGTGCAAACGCATCGCGATCGAGCAGGTCGAGAAACGCCTGGTCCGCGCCGCGGCGGTTCACTGGGAATTCGCTCAGGTCAAGAAACTGGTAGAGCGCGTCGTGCACCAGCGAGGCGTGGTAGGCCTTGGGCTTGCGCGTGAGCTCATTGGGAATACCGTCGGGCACACCCAAGACGATGTCGAACAGCGAGAACTTGGGGGTGCAGCCGTCCCAGGCGTAGCCGGCGCGGATCACCGCGCGACCGCCGGGGTACAACACCAGCCTTTCGTGACCATCGCGGTCGCGAAAGCTGAGCGGCTGGTTGACCGGGTGCTGGAGGTAGGGCGCCAGCGAAAACGATGCATCGGTGTCGAGCTCGTAAATCCAGCGAACGGAAAATGCGCTCATGGCAGCCTCCCTCCAGGACCTTCAGAACCAGCGTCGCACGCGCTGGCTGTATGCCTCGAATTCTGCGCCAAAGCGCTCGCGCATCACGCGCTCTTCGGGGCCGATCTGAAAGCGGTTGATGTACGCCACAAAACCCAGCGGGCCGAGCACCGCCCAGGGTGACCACAAATACACCATCGCGGCCGAGAGAAACAGCACAAGCCCGAGGTACATCGGGTTGCGGGTGAGGCGGTACACGCCGCCGGTGACGAGTTGGGCGGTGGCCTGTGGCTTCATCGGGTTGATGGTGGTGTGCGCACGGTGAAAGGCCCACAGGGCAGCCAGATCGAAGCCCGCACCGATGACCACCAGCCCCAGCGCCGCAGACACATGCCAGCCGGGCGCCATGGGGCCGGGCAGCCAGGCGGCCAGGTTCCACATCAGCAGCAACATCGCCAGTGCCACCACCGGTGGCGGGATGCGGGTATCCAGAGCGTGGGTGTTCATGGGTTCACCAGTCCACCAGGCTCAAACCGACCGAGGCCACGGTGCGGTTGCGGTTGTAGTCGAGCAGGTTCTCGCCGTAGCCGCTGAAGAGCTGGACGTGAAAGCGCAGCCCGCTGTCGGCCGAGCCGATGCTGCGCAGGTATTCGAACCGCAGCGAACCCTTGCCGCTGGTGCGCAGCGCGTGGCGCACCGTCAAACCCAGGGTGTGCAGCGCGCGGTCTGTGCCAGTGCCCTCATCGAAACTCCAACGGCCGATGAGTTCGCCACGGCCCACAAAATCGCTGATGTCGGGGTTGTCGTCTTTGCCCGCCTTTTCAGCCATGCGCCGCCACACCCGCGCCTGCAAAGTGAAGCGATCGCCGTTGTCGGCGATCTTGTCGGCTGCACCCATCACATAGATGCGGTTCCAGCTTCGCGACAGCGGCAGGCTCTGGCCGTTGGACTGGTGCACCAAACCGGCGGCGCTCATGCGGTACGTCCAACCGCCCGGCAGCGCCACGAAATGCGGAAACACATAGACCAGCTCGGGCTCGTGGTCGGTGTTGCGAAACGGTCGCGAGATGTCTTTGTTGAACAGCTGCCAGTAGCTCTGCTGGGTGTAGCCGAACCACAGCGAGTCGCGCAACGGATCGTCGCCGCTGCGCAAGGCACCGCTCAGGATTTTGGTGCGCACACTCAGGTTGAGCTTCAGTTCGCCCGGTTGGTAATCGACTCGATCGGTTGGCGAGGCACTGGTGGCCGATGGGCTGGGGAGTCGGTTGACCGCCGAGCCACCGCTCAAGGACAGCGACACCGGCCGGTAGGCGCGTAACTCGAAGTTGTCACGGGCGATCGCGTGTTCCAGGTCCCAAAAACGGGTGATTTCGCTGGGCTGGGCGCTGGCGCGCTGGGCCGCTGAAGGAACTGGAGCAGGCGCCACCGCAGCGGCCTGCGGCCCGTACGGTACCGCGGGCGGGCTCTGGAGCTCGACCGGATTGGCAAACTGACTTGCCTTTTGATCGAAGCAGGCCAGGCGTTCTGGCGCTGCGGTCAAAGCAGTGCAGCTGAGCCAGTCGTTGGCCTGGGCCTGGGATGCCAGGCCGGCGGCCAGCCATGCCAGCACCAAGGGGTTGCGCAGATTTTTCATGCGGGAATGGTAAGTGCGGCACATTGACAAGCCCGCTTGTGTTGCCGATGGATACACGCGCTGGCCACAACAGGCTTGCCCGCGCACTGCGGCACCAAGGCGTGCGAGGGGGTGATCAATCCACCATCAGACGCACACCGGTACCCGCATCGGCCACGATCTCGCCCACATCGGCGGCGGCGTCAAAGCCGTGTCGCGCGAAGATCGCCAACACCGCTTCCACCGCCTCGGGCGCGCAGGCCACCAGCAGGCCACCGCTGGTTTGCGGGTCGCTCAGCAAGGCCTGATCGACCGGCTGCAGCTTGGGCCCGAGCTTCACTTCGGCACCGAATGCGGCCCAGTTGCGGCCCGAGGCACCGGTCACCATGCCCTGGGCAGCGAGCTCTCGCACACCAGGCAGCAGCGGCACCCGGGCCATCGTGATGTGGATCGCCGCCTTGGCACCGCGCGCCATCTCCAGAGCGTGGCCGGCCAGGCCGAAGCCGGTGATATCGGTCAGCCCGTGCACGCCCTCGAGCGCCGCGAGATCGGGGCCGGGGGTGTTGAGCTTGGTGGTGTTGGCGATCATCTGCGCGTAGCCTTCGGCGCTCAGCGCGTCTTTCTTGAGCGCGGCCGACAACACGCCCACGCCGAGTGGCTTGCCGAGAATGAGGCGATCGCCCAGCTTGGCGTCGCCATTGCGCTTGATCCGTTTGGGGTGCACCAGGCCGATCACGACCAGGCCATAGATCGGCTCGACCGAGTCGATGGTGTGGCCACCGGCGATCGGGATGCCGGCCTCACGGCAGACGCTCTGGCCACCGTCGAGGATCTTGGCGATGGTCTCGGTTGACAACACGTTGACCGGCATGCCCACGATCGCCAGCGCCATGATGGGTGTGCCGCCCATCGCATACACATCGCTGATGGCATTGGTGGCGGCGATGCGACCGAAGTCGTGCGGATCGTCCACGATAGGCATGAAGAAGTCGGTGGTGGCGATCAGCGCCTGCTCGTCGTTGAGCAGGTACACCGCCGCGTCGTCGGCGGTTTCGATGCCCACCAACAGCTCTTTGGGCACCGGCATGGCGCTCAGGCCCTTCAAGATTTCGCTGAGCACACCGGGCGCGATCTTGCAGCCGCAGCCGCCGCCGTGCGAGAGGCTGGTGAGGCGGGGCTGGATGGCGGTGGTGGGGGTCGGTGCGTTCATGGGGTCTCCGGTGGACGGGTGATCGAAAAAGGGTTGGCCAAGGGCAAGTGTTGGGGCGCTGCGCCGGGCAGGCCGGCCAGCGCCTGCAGCAGGTAGCGGCGCTCGGCGTCGCGCTGAAACAGCGGCGCGCGAACCGCACATTGTGCTTGCAGCCGCGCCAGCGTGCCGGCAGGCTCGGCGATGTCCGCGCGGCAGGCGCGCAGCAAACGCACCAGCGCTGGCGCGTCGCCGGGCGGGAAGTAGCCGCCATAGCCAGTGCCCAGCATGCCCACATTGCCGGCGACGCGCGAAGCGAGCACCGGCGTGCCACTGAGCACCGCTTCCATGATCACGTGGGCGCCGCCTTCCATCTGGCTCGGGTGCAGCAGAAGATGGGCGCGCTGGATGCGGTCGCGCGCGCTGGCATGGGACACGCCGCCGAGCCAGCGGTAGTGCGGGCAGTCGGCCTGGGCCTGTCGCGCGGCTTCACCGAGCGCGGGGTCGAGTGCATTGCCCAGGTGGTCGATGCAGATGCCCTCGTCGGTCGCGAGCAAGCGCGCTGCGTCCCACACCATTTGCGGCGCTTTCTCGGCCCGCAAATGGCCCACCACCAACGCGCGCAGGTGCCGGGTGGTCTTGGCGAGGGTGGCGCGCGGGGTGCTGGACTGAAACACCACACGACATTTGTTACGCAGCGGCTCGGGCAGGGCCAGCGGCCCCTGCTCCTGCAACACGATCAGGCGCTGCGCCAGCACCAGCGAGCGCTGGGCAGCGGCATCGGTGGTGATGTCGCGGTAGAGGTCGGTGCCGGTGAGCGCCACCACCAGGCCCTGGCCCGGGCGCAGGTGCGCCCAGGCAGCGACCGCCTCGGCCGAGCGGCGGGCGTGCAGCGCGAGCAGCAGGTCGGTGCTGGCGTCACCCTCCAGCCCGCCGGTCCATTGGCGGCTGAGGCGAACCCGATAATGACCCGACAGCAGCTGCGCCCAGCGGCGCGCCGTTTGCCAGTTGCCATTGTTGGCGTCGGCCAGCGCTGGCGTGACGATGCAAAGAGAGGGTTTGGACATGGGGCAAGGATCACACAACTTGGCGGCAGCACACGCCGCACGCAATGCCAACAAGGAGGCTTTGGAACTGTTGTTGCTCGACGCGCGCGCGCGCACGCTGCGCCTGGCTGCCGCCTACGAGACCGCGCTCGGCCCCGCGCTGCGCGTGCCCTGCCAGCCCGAACTCAACCTGCCGTTGTGGGAACTCGGCCACGTGGGCTGGTTTGCCGATTGGTGGATCGCCCGCAACCCGGATCGCGAGCGCGGCGCCCAGGCCGACCCCGACCTGCCGCGCAACCAGCCTCACCAGGCGGCGCGCGGCGCACCTGCCGACAGCATTTACAACTCCAGCACCGTGGCGCACAACCGCCGCTGGCAGCTGGAGCTGCCCGGCGCCACCGCCACCCGCGATCACCTCGAAGCCAGCCTGGCCGACACCCTGGCACTGCTGCAAACCGCCGCCGAGGACGACAACGGTCTGTATTTCTTCCGCCTGGCGCTGTTCCACGAAGACATGCACGCCGAGGCGGCGGTCTACATGGCGCAGACGCTGGGTTTCGAGCCGGGCGAGGCCTTGGACTCGCACGAGAGACGCGGCGCGTCGGGCTCGCAGACGATCACCATGCCGGCCACAAGCTGGGCACTTGGGCATGACGGCCCGGGTTTCGTGTTCGACAACGAGCGCAGCGCACACACCGTGCCGGTGCCCGCCTTTGAGATCGACACCGAGGCCTTGCGCTGGGCGCATTTCCTTCCCTTTGTGGAGCAAGGCGGCTACCGCAAACGCGCGTTCTGGAGCGAGGCTGGCTGGCGCTGGCTGGCGCAGACCGGCGCCAGCGCGCCGCGCCACCTGCGCCACAGCGCCAAAGGCTGGCAGCAGCAACGCTGGGGCAGCTGGCAGCCGCTGGACGCGCAAGCCGCCGCCTGCCACCTCACCGCGTTCGAGGCCGAGGCCTGGTGCGCCTGGGCCGGGCGGCGGCTGCCGACCGAGGCCGAATGGGAATGCGCCGCGCACACGTCGCACGACTGGTCGTGGGGCGAGGTGTGGGAATGGACCGCCACCCCGTTCGCGCCCTTCCCCGGCTTTGTTGCCCATCCGTATGTGGACTACTCGCGGCCCGGGTTCGACGGCAGGCCCGGGCTCAAGGGCGCTAGCGCCGCGACAGTGCCGCGCATGCGCCACCCCAAGTACCGCAACTA
This sequence comes from Burkholderiales bacterium, assembly GCA_038249735.1. Classification (GTDB taxonomy): domain Bacteria; phylum Pseudomonadota; class Gammaproteobacteria; order Burkholderiales; family Burkholderiaceae_C; genus Hydrogenophaga. The sequence continues at coordinate 4,446 of JBBSDB010000082.1, read as the reverse complement.
CTTCACCCCGGAACGCAACGATGTGATGGCGGGCTTTCGCAGCGCAGCCAGTCTCTAGCAGCCTGTCAGCTTTGGGGCGGCCCGTCGGCTGGCCCGTCGGCTCCACGCTCCACGCTCCACGCTCCACCAAGAGCCTACTTGGCGACGGTCGCCTCAGTGATCGCCGCCAGCGCTTGGGCGATGTTGCCCGCAACCGGACAGGCTTCGACCGAGTGGCGCTTGGCGATCCAGGCCGGGTCGTTGTAGCCAACCCAGACCTGGGCGGCGGCATCTTCCCACACCAGGGCCTTGAGCGGCAGGTCGATACCGACCGACTGCGCGCATTCCATGAAGGGCGTGCCGCCCTGCGGATTGCCGAAGATCAGCACCTCGGTGGGACGCAGCGTTTTGCCCACCTTGGCCGCGCCGGCTGCGTGGTCGATGCGGGCGAACACGTTCAATCCTTTTTCCTTGGCCAACGCTTCGAATTTGTCCATCGTGACCTTGGCGCTGTGAGGGCTCTTCACCGCGGTCAGGCCGTCGGCCGCGTGGGAGAACGAGAGACTGGCGGCCAGCAGCAGCGTGGCGGCGAGAGGTTGGCGAAAGTTCATCGAGGGTCTCCTCAGGTGGTGGAAAAACGTTTAACTTGCGGGCGCCCAAAACACACTGAACCAGCACTGGGCGTCGGTCCAGTGCTGCGCCGGCCCGAATCCTGCCTCGCCGAGCAGTTCTTCGAATGCCTCGGGTGTCCACTTGTAGGAGTTCTCGGTGTGGATACGCTCGCCGGCCGCAAACACCCGCTCGCCACCGGGCCAGCCCACCGTCTGCTCACTGCGGGCCTGCAGGTGCATCTCGATGCGCGATTCGGCCGCATTGAACAGGGCCACGTGGTCCCAGGCGGCGGGAGCGAAATGGGTACCCAGCGCACGGTTGACGTTGAGCAGCAGGTTGCGGTTGAACGCCGCGGTCACACCCAGCGCGTCGTCGTAGGCTGGCTCCAGCACCGCAGCGGATTTCACCCGGTCCACCCCGATCAACAGTCCCCCGCCCGCGCCACCACCGGCGCACAGCGCATGCGCCTGGCGCAGCAGGTCCAACGCCTGGGCAGGCGAAAAATTGCCGATGCTGGAACCGGGATAGAACACGGTGTGCGGCGCTTGCGCCGCGCCGGCCGAAGCCAGCCAGCTTTGCGCGGCACCGGGCAGCGCGAGCCGCGTCGAGAAATCCAGCCCCAGGCCCAGCATAGGCAGGCCCAGGTGGCGCTGCTGCAAGCCAGCCAGGCTGTCGCGCAGGTAGTCCACCGAGATATCGATCGCCACATAGGCCGTTGCCTGCAGCGGTGCAAACAGGCGCGCCGCTTTGGCGCAACTGCCCGCGCCCAGGTCGATCAGCACCGAGCCCGGCGCAACCGCGCTGGCCATCTCGCCCACATGCCGCGAAAAAATGGCCGCCTCGGTGCGGGTCGGGTAGTACTCGGCCAGCTCGGTGATGGCATCGAACAATCGCGAGCCCAGGGCGTCGTAGAGAAACTTGGGCGCCACCCGGGCGGGTGTCTGCATCAAACCCGCGAGCAACTCGGCGCGCGCCGCCTGTTTGTCGTCCTGGTGGATCTGGATGAAATGGGGTTGTGGTGTTTCGAGGGACATGGTCGGGCGGCTGGATGGTGGTCGTGAAGCACCAAGGGAGCAGTCGGCGCCAGCGAAAAATTCTTACAGGGGTATGCACCGAATCCCCAACGTTCTGCTCAGACACGTTCTCGGGTTTTAATCCTTTGCATTCGTCCCGTTGTTTTTACCTTGTTTGCAGGAGCGCTCCACCATGATGTCTCTTTCCCTCTCCCGCCCGATGAAGGCTTTTCTGGTCAGCGCACTGCTGACCCTGGTCGGCGCGGCGCAGGCGCAACAGGTGTTCCGTGTGACCACCATTCCCGAAGAGGCGGCCACCGAGCAGATGCGCAAGTTCGGCCCGTTGGCCAGCTACCTGGAAAAAGCACTCGGGGTGAAGGTCGAATTCACCCCGGTGAGCGACTACCCGGCTGCTGTAGAAGCACTGGTCAACAAGAAGGTCGATCTGGCCTGGCTGGGCGGCTTCACCTATGTGCAGGCCAACATCCGAGCAGGCGGAAAAATCGTGCCGCTGGCGCAGCGCGAGGAAGACACCAAGTTCCAGTCGGTCTTCATCAGCAAGACCGACTCGGGCATCAAATCGCTGGCCGACATGAAGGGCAAGCAGATTTCGTTTGGCTCGCAGAGCAGCACCTCCGGCCACCTCATGCCACGCAGCTTCCTGCTGGCCGCCAACATCAATCCCGAGAAGGATTTCGCGCGCATCGCCTACAGCGGCGCACACGACGCGACCATTGCGTCTGTGGTCAGTGGCAAGGTCGACGCCGCTGCGCTCGACATCACCGTCTGGAAGAAATTTGTGGCCGAGAACCGGGTCGACACCAAGGCGGTCGATGTGTTCTACACAACGCCGGGCTACTTCAACTACAACTGGTCGGTGCACGCCGACATGCCCAAGGCGATGCAAGACAAGGTGAAGGCCGCGCTGCTGGCCATCTCGCCGAGCGTGCCCGAGCAGGCCGAGATTTTGAAGCTCAACCGCGCCACCCGCTACATTGAAACCAAGCCTGAGAACTACAAGGGCCTCGAGGCGGCAGCCAAGTCGGCCGGGCTGCTGTGAGCGCTGCGGCTTGAAGATTGAACTGCAGGCACTGAGCGCACGTCACCCGGCGGCGCGCGCTGGCGCATCGCCCGCGATCCGCTCGATCGACCTGCAGATCGCCAGTGGCGAGCAGGTGGCGGTGATCGGCCCGTCGGGCGCTGGCAAAACCACGCTGTTGCAGGTGCTGGCCTGTGCGCTCACGCCCAGCGCTGGCAGCCTGCAGCTCGATGGTGTGGCGCCCTGGCGCCTGCCGCGTCGCACCTTGCAGCGTGTGCGAGGTCAGCTGTTTCTGGCGCCGCAGGTGCCGCCGCTGCCGCCGCGCCAGCGCGTGGTCACCGCCGTGCTGGCAGCGCGTTTGCCCGCGATGGGCTTGCTGACCAGCCTGCGCTCGCTTTTCTACCCGAACGACATCCCGGGCGCGTTCAATGCACTGGACCGTTTCGATCTCGCTGAAAAACTGTTCGAGCGGGTCGACCGTCTCTCGGGCGGCGAGCGCCAGCGGGTGGGACTGGCGCGCGCCCTGCTCGCGCCCGCGAGGCTCTGGCTGATCGACGAGCCGCTCTCTGCACTGGACCCCACCCGATCGCGCCAGGCGATCGACACCCTGCTGGGCTGTGCGCGCGAGCGCGGCGTGACGCTGGTGGCCACGCTGCACCAGGTCGATGTGGCGCTGGCGCATTTCCCGCGCGTGATCGGCCTGCGCGACGGCGAAGTCGCGTTTGACCTGCCCGCCGCGCAGGTCACGCGCGAGCGCCTGGCCGCGCTGTACGACCAGTTTGAACACGAGCTGCGCGGCGAGGTGACGCCGCCCCCGCCGGTCGAGGTCGCGACACCACAACCGGTGGTGATGCACTGCCGTTAGGGATATGGACAACCCCCTGCGCCGCTTCGCCTCTTCCCCCCTCGCCTGCGGGAGGGGGGACCACAGCAGCAGTCCGGCAAAGCCGGTTCTGCGGTGTGTGCTGGGTGGGACATGCGCTTCGGATGCGGGATTCATCCCCGTCGCGCCAGTTCTCCAGCCACCCATTCGCAGTCGCCTACTGCAATGGCTGACTTGACACTGCGCTGCGCCCCCAACCGCGACCCGGCCTGGCTGGGCCGTGTGTTCTGGATCGGTGCGCTGCTGGTGCTGCTGTGGCCACTGGGTGTGGCCACCGAATTCAAGCCCTGGGTGCTGGTGGAGCCGCGCAACCTCAAGGTCACAGCGCAATTCTTGAGCGGCTTCTGGCCGCTCACGCTCAACGCTGAGTTCTTGGGTCTGGTGCTGCGCGAGACCTGGCGCACGGTGGCCATGGCAACCGCCGGCCTCACGCTGGCGCTGGTGGTGGCGATTCCCTTCACCCTGCTGTCCAACCGCGTGCTGTCCATCTCGGCGCTCACCGGCCCGATGGCGCGCGGCCCGGCTTGGCTGCGTCAGGGGGTGCGCTGGTTCTTGGTGTTTCTGCGCAGCATCCCCGAGCTGGTCTGGGCGCTGGTGTTCGTGCGCGTGGTGGGTCTGGGGCCGACCGCCGGCGTGTTGGCGATTGCGCTCACCTACGGCGGCATGCTGGGCAAGGTGTACGGCGAGATTCTGGAGAGCGGCGAAACCCACACCACGCAAAACCTGTTGCGCAACGGCTCTGGGCGGCTGCAGGCCTTCTTCTACGGCCTGATGCCCACCAACGCGGCTGAGCTCACCAGCTACACCGTTTACCGCTGGGAGTGCGCCATCCGCTCGTCGGTCGTGCTCGGTTTTGTGGGCGCGGGTGGCCTGGGCCAGCAAATGGACAACTCGATGAAGATGTTCAACGGCGGCGAGGT
>JBBSDB010000081.1:0-12448 GCA_038249735.1 Burkholderiales bacterium | reverse complement strand
TTTTCGAACTTGGTCAGCGGGCGGTAGTCGGGCTTGGGCGCGCAGCCGTGCGGGCCGGGCTCGGCTGTGGTGTTGACCAGCAGCGGCTCGGCGCTGAGCACGGCAAACATCTGCTCGGCGTAGGGTTCCCAGTCGGTCGCGAGGTGCAGGACCCCACCGAGTTTCAGGTGGCGCGCCAGCCGGTTCACAAACGGGCTCTGGATCAGGCGGCGCTTGTGGTGGCGGCTCTTGTGCCAGGGGTCAGGAAAGAAGATGTGCACGCCGTCCAGGCTTTGCTCGGGCAGCATGTTGTCGAGCACCTCGACCGCGTCGTGCCGCAGGATGCGGATGTTCTCGATACCGCGCTCGCCGATCAGCTTGAGCAGCGCACCCACGCCGGGCTCGTGCACTTCGCAACACAGGAAGTTGTCTTGCGGCCTGACCTGGGCGATCTGCGCGGTGGCACCGCCCATGCCGAAACCGATTTCCAGGATCAGCGGTGCGCTGCGGCCAAATGCCGCTTCGACGTCGAGCGGCTGCGGGGCGAAGGCCAGCAAGAACTGCGGGCCGAGCTGCTCAAACGCGCGCTGTTGCCCAGGCCCGATGCGCCCCGCGCGCAGCACATAGCTTTTGGTCTGGCGCAGATAGGTGCTGTCGTCGGGCTGGGTGCGGGGCGTGGCGTGGCGGGGGTCTGTCATGGAAAAGGCTCGGTGGAGCAGGACGGGGGGGGAGATTGTAGAAGCCCAGTGTGCCGTCCAGCCCGCCAGTGCCTCGGGCACCGTGCCCGAGACTTCGGGCAGCCCGAGCGCCGCAGCCGCTCGATTCAGCGCGGCCAGCGGATCGATCAACTCCAGCGCCTTGGCGCCGTTTTGCTTACTCAGCTTCTCGCCATGGGTTCCCAGCACCAGCGGTGTGTGCCGATAGCTTGGTATGGGCAGGCCCAGCGCGCGTTGCAGCAGGATCTGGCGCGCGGTGTTGTTGGCCAGGTCTTCGCCGCGCACCACGTGGGTGATGCCTTGTGCCGCGTCGTCCACCACCACCGCGAGCTGGTAGGCCCACAGATCATCGGCGCGCTTGAGCACGAAGTCGCCCACCTCGCGCGCCACATCTTGCTGTTGCTGGCCGAGCCGGGCATCGGTCCAGTGCACCGTGGCGTCGCTGGGTAGGTGAAAGCGCCAGGCGCGCTTCGCCTGGCCGCGCAGTCCGCCGCGCTCGGGCCGGCAGGTGCCGGGATAGACGGCTGCGTGGTGGCGCTCGCGCGCCAGGCCTTGGGCGGTGAGCGCGGCTTCAATGTCTTTGCGCGAGCAGGCGCAGGGGTAGGCTTGGCCTTGAGCAAGCAAGCGGTCGAGAGCGATCTGGTACAGATCGCCGCGGGCCGACTGCCAGATCACCGTCTCGTCGCTGAACATGCCGCAGGCAGCGAGCTGCTGCAGGATGTGCTGGTCTGCGCCCGGCACGCAGCGGGGCGTGTCCACGTCTTCTATCCGCACCAGCCAGGCACCACCGTGCGCCCGAGCGTCCAGCCAGCTGGCCAGCGCGGCGACCAGCGAGCCGGCATGCAGCGGGCCGGTGGGCGAGGGGGCGAAGCGCCCACGAGAGAGACAGGAAGACACCATGTTGACGGAGCGCGTGTCTGAGGCAAGGCACGCCGCGGAACGGGCTTCGACCGGCCGCCAGCGTGGTCCCCCTGGGGGGAAGCCGCGCAGCGGCGCAGGGGGTTAAATCATCGCGAGCGCCAGCTCCAGGCCGGAGACAAACGCGTCTTCCACCCGGTGGCCCAGGCACCAGTCGCCGCACAGACCGATGCCCAGCTCGGTATCCAGAATGAACGGCTGGCCGAGCGTGGTCTGGGTTTGCGCAAAGCGCCAGCGGTGCACCACCGCGTGGGCCGGTGTGGCGCGGATGCCGGTGATCTCGGCAAAACCTTTGAGCAGCTTGGCCTTGACGCGCTCGGCGTCGTCTTCCAGGTGCTTGGTTGACCAGGCCGGGCTGGCCTGCACGGTCCAGCGCTCGATGCGCTCGCGCCCGGGTTTGCTGTTCTCGCGCGCCAGCCAGCTGATGCGGTGGTGCGTGCTGCGCGCCGCGTTCCATTGCGGGCCGATGTGCGGCAGACCGGGCTGCATCGCGTTGGGGTAGGCGACCATCAGCGTCCAGCAGGGCGCGACCTGCACCGGCTGCAGCAACTGGCGCAGGTGCGGCGCGTGGCCCGAGGCCAGCAGCAGGTCGTGCGCCTGCAGGTGGGGCTGTGCCAGCACCACCCGGTCAAAGCTGCCCACCACCCCCTGGCCGCCGGTGCTGTCTTCGGTGCGCAGCTGCCACTGCTCGGGATGCAGTGCGTCGCGCTCGATGTCGGTGACGCGGGTTTCCAGCAGCACAAGCGCGCCTTGCAAGCCGTGCAGCTCAGGATGCAACAGCGGTTGTGCCCAGTGGCTCACCAGCGCATTCATGCCGGGGATGGCCACGAAATGGGGCTCGCTGGGCGGCGGCGCGCTGGCCAGCACCTGGCCAAACGCATCGAGTACCCGCACCGTGCTCACGCTCCAGGCGCGCACCACGTCTTGTGCGGTCAGCCAGGCCTTGGCAAAGCGTGCATCGCGCACGGTGAAGTACTGCGCGCCGTGGTCGAAGCCGCCGAACTCGGTGCGCCGGGTCGACATGCGGCCGCCAAAACCGCGACTTTTCTCGAACAAGGTGACCCGGTGACCGGCCTGCAGCAGCGTGCGCGCGCAGGCGACACCCGCCATGCCGCCACCCACCACCGCCACATGGCGCACTGTTTTGGGCTCGGGCGCCGCGCGCCGGCGGGCGGGGGAGGGAGCAGCGGCGTTGCCGCGTTTGGGGGTGGGTTTCATGTCTTGTGCTGGTGTGGATGTGGGATGTCGTTTGAATGTAGCAGCCTGCTGGTGCACCGGCGCTGGCGAGCCTGGCCTTCAGAACGGGTGGTGCCGGTCGAGCAGGGCGGCGCGGGTGCTCGGGTTTTGCAACCGCTCCAGCCACCAGCGCAGCGCGCGCCCGGTGTCGCCGGCGGTGCCTTGGGCCCGCCAGGCGGCCTGCATCCGCACCACCGGGTTGGGGTTCTGCACCGGCTTGACCACCAGCCGACCGGCCTGGATGTAGGGCTGCGCCAGCGGCAACGGCAAAAAACCGGCGCCCAAGCCGCGCAGCAGCGCTTCAAGCTTGTGGTGCATGGTGGGCACGGTCAGCAGGTCTTGCCCTGGGGAGAGGTTGTGCGAGGCACCGCGCCCGCGCCGGGTCGAGTCCGACACCGCCACCGCCCGGTGCTTCGCGCGCTCGGCCTCGCTGAGCTTGTGCGTGGCTGCCGCCAGCGGGTGGTGCGGCGCGACCGCAAATACAAACTCGACCGAACCCAGGGGCGTAAACTGGATGCCGGCCTGTGCCACCGTGTCGACCACACCGATCGCCAGATCGGCCTGCCCTTGCAGCAGCGACTCCAGCGTGCCCGAGAGCGTTTCCTCGCGCAGCTTCAGGCGGGTGGGCGCGCCCTCTGCGTAAAAAGCCTCGAACAGTTCATAGAGCGTGCTGCGCGCCACGATGGTCTCGACCGCAATGGTCAGTTGCGGCTCCCAGCCGGTGGCCACGCGCTTGACACGCTGCGCAACGGCATCGAGTTCGTCGAGCAGATGCTGCCCAGAGCGCAACAACTCGGCCCCCGCCGGGGTGAGCTGGGCGCGGCGGCTGCTGCGGTCGAACAGCAGCACATCCAGTGCGTCTTCCACCTGGCGCACCCGGTAGGTCAGGGCGCTGGGCACCATGCCCATCTCGCGCGCGGCCCCCGCCATGCTGCCCAGACGAGCCACCGCCTCGATCAACCCCAGGTTGTCGGGCGAGAGGGCGGCGCGGGGACTGGGCATGGGTGTTTGAACGTTCAAAACGTTTGAATGGTGCCATCAAAATCCGTCAAACCCCCTGAGTGACAGCAGGTCCACAATTTCCCCATGGCGCAGGCAACCGGTGCCGCCAACCAAAGGAACCCAGCATGCAACGCATTCGACGCGCCGAAGCCCGTGGCCAGGCCGACCACGGCTGGCTCAAAAGCTTTCATTCGTTTTCGTTCGCCGACTACCACGACCCTGCCTGGATGGGCTGGGGCAACCTGCGGGTGATCAACGAAGACCGCATCGCGCCTGGCACCGGTTTTGGCACCCACGGCCACCGCGACATGGAAATCATCAGCTACGTGCTGCAGGGCAACTTGGCGCACCAGGACAGCATGGGCAACGTGGAGGGCATTCCGCCCGGCGATGTGCAGCGCATGAGCGCGGGCAGCGGTGTGCGCCACAGCGAGTTCAACCACGCGCCCGCTCAGACCACGCATTTTTTGCAGATCTGGATCGAGCCCAACCAGCGCGGTGTGGCGCCAGGCTACGAGCAAAAATCGTTTGCCGACGAGGCGAAACAAGGGCGCCTGTGCCTGGTGGCCTCCAACGACGGCGCCCAGGGTTCGGTGAGCTTGCACGCCGACGCCCGCTTGTACGCCGGCTTGTTCCACGGCGCCGAGAGCGCGACACTCGACCTGGACCCCACGCGCAAAGCCTATGTGCACCTGGTGCGCGGCGCACTCACGGTGAACGGGGAAACGCTGCACACTGGCGACGCGCTGGCCCTCGCGGGCGAATCGCGCATTGAACTCGGCGGCGGCGATCAGGCCGAGGTGCTGGTGTTCGATCTGGCCGCCTGACCGCCTCCTTCTTCACCCCTTTTTTTCTCAACCTCGCACTGCCTAGGCAGGCATTTCTGGAGCGCTTTTCATGGCAAACGTGGTGGTGGTTTTTCATTCGGGTTATGGGCACACGCAGCGCATGGCGCAATCGGTGGCCGATGGTGCAGGCGCCGAGCTGCTGGCGATCGATGCCGAGGGCAACCTGCCCGAAGGCGGCTGGGACACGCTGGCCGCGGCCGACGCGATCATCATGGGCAGCCCGACCTACATGGGCTCGGTGAGCTGGCAGTTCAAGAAGTTCGCCGATGCGTCCAGCAAGCCCTGGTTCAGCCAGCAGTGGAAAGACAAGCTGTTTGCCGGCTTCACCAACAGCGCTTCGATGAACGGCGACAAAGTCTCCACCTTGCACTACCTGTTCACCCTGGCCATGCAGCACAGCGGCATCTGGGTCGGCACCGGTCTGATGCCCAGCAACAGCAAGGCCGCGCAGCGCAACGACGTGAACTATCTCGGCTCCTTCGGCGGCGCCATGGCACAAAGCCCGTCGGACGCGGGTGCCCACGAAATGCTGCCGGGCGACCTGGAGACCGCGCGCCTGTTCGGCGAGCGTGTGGCGGCGCTGGCGGTGAAGTTCAAAGGCTGAGCCAAGCCCTGCCCAGGTGTGGGGTGCGCTGGTCTCGCTAGGCGCAGCGCGGTGCAGGGGCGGTGAATGGCGGGGCGAGCCAAAGCCCGTACCATGCACCGCATGAAAATCTTTGCCCTTCTGCCCTGGGTCGACTGGCTCGCGCTGGCAGCGTTTCTGGCGCTGTGGGTGGGCTACGGGAAATTCTCCCGCGTGCTTGGCCAACGCCGCCCCTCGCTGTCGTCCACCACCGACCGCTACCGCGTCTACTGGATGCGCGAGGCAGCAGCGCGCGACCCACGCATGCTCGACGGCCTGATCACCCAGGCCCTGTCGCACACACCTTCGTTTTTCTCGTCGGCCTCGATCCTTGTGATCGGCGGCCTGTTTGCCTTGCTGGGCACCGCCGACAAGGCGACCGCGATTGTCAGCGAGATCCCTTTTGCCCAGGCGACCAGCATCTTTGTCTTCGAGTTCAAGATCCTTGTGTTGATCGGTATTTATGTGTTTGCCTTCTTCCGATTTTCCTGGTGCATGCGGCAATACACCATCGTCGCGCTGGTGATCGGCGCCATGCCGCCGCCGGGCGACTTCACCTCGGGCAAGTTCGATCTTCGAACCTACGCCGACCGCGCTGCCGAGATGGTGAAGGCGGCGGCCGAGAGCTTTCACAGCGGGCTGCGGGCGTACTACTTCTCGTTCGCTGCCATGGCGTGGTTCATCTCACCGCTGGCGATGGTGCTCGCCACCGTGGTGGTGGTTTTGGTGCTTTACAGCCGGGATTTCCGCTCCGATGTGCTGAGCATCCTGGGCGAAGGCAACAAGCCGCCCGCATGAGCCGCCTCGGCCTTGTGCCGGTGTGGCCCTCCTAAAATGGGTGCATGTTTATCCACCTGCGCCTGCACACCGAGTTCTCCGTCGTCGACGGCACCAACCGCATCGACGATGTGGTGGCCGCCGCCGCCGCCAATGCCCAGCCCGCGCTGGCCATCACCGATCTGAACAACCTGTTTGGCGCGGTCAAGTTCTACAAGGCCGCGCGCGGCGCTGGCGTCAAGCCGCTGCTGGGGGCCGAGGTCATGCTGCAAGGCTTTGCCGAGGTGACGCCGGGCGCCATGCCCGGCAGCCACCAGCCGCCCACGCCGCGCGTGGTGCTGCTGGTGCAGGACAAGCAGGGCTACCTCAACTTGAGCGAGCTGCTGGCCCGCGCCTGGACGCGCAACGACGGGCGTGGTGGCGCGGTGATCCAGCGCGAATGGCTGACCGAGCTGAGCGGCGGGCTGATCTTGCTGGCGGGTGCGCAGGCCGGGCCGGTCGGCCAGGCGCTGATGCAAGGTGACGCGCAACGCGCGGCCGACATTGCTTTGCAGCTCGCCAGCGTTTTCACCCACCGCTTCTACATCGAGCTGCAGCGTGCCGGCCGCGCCGACGACGAACGCCATGTGGTGGCCGCTGTGCAACTGGCGGCGCGGCTGCACCTGCCGGTGGTCGCCACGCACCCAGTGCAGTTCCTGCAGGAAGACGACTACGAGGCACACGAGGCGCGCGTCTGCATCGCCGACGGCGAAATCCTGGGCAATCGCCGGCGCGTGCGCCGCTTCACCCGCGAGCAGTACTTCAAAAGCGCCGAGCAAATGGCGGCGTTGTTTGCCGATGTGCCTTCGGCCTTGGCCAACACGCTGGAGATCGCTCGGCGCTGCAACCTGAGCCTGGTGCTGGGCAAGCCGCAACTGCCCGACTTCCCCACGCCGGTGGTCGATGGCGTGGCCATGCCCATGGAAGACTTCTTTCGCCAGTCGTCTTTTGAAGGCTTGGAAGAGCGCCTCACACACCTCTACCCCGATCTGGCCAAGCGCGACGCCGAGCGGCCGCGGTATGTGGAGCGGCTGGAGTTCGAGATCAACACGATTCTGGGCATGGGGTTCCCCGGCTACTTCCTGATCGTGGGCGATTTCATCAACTGGGCCAAGAAGAACGGCTGCCCGGTGGGCCCAGGCCGAGGTTCGGGCGCCGGTTCGCTGGTGGCCTACTCGCTCAAGATCACCGATCTCGATCCCTTGCAATACAACCTGCTGTTTGAGCGCTTCCTGAATCCGGAGCGGGTCTCCATGCCCGACTTCGACATCGATTTCTGCCAGACCAACCGCGACCGGGTGATCGACTACGTCAAGGACAAATACGGCAAGAATGCGGTGAGCCAGATCGCCACCTTCGGCACGCTGGCCGCGCGCGCCGCGATCCGCGACGTGGGCCGCGTGCTGGATTTCCCCTACGGTTTTTGCGACAGTATTTCCAAGCTGATCCCGAACAAGCCGGGCAAGCCGGTCACCCTGCAGTACCCGCCGCCCGGGCTCAAGGACGAGGACAAGGAGAAATACGCCATCCTGGCCGAGCCCATGTTGGCCGAGCGCATCCAGAAGGAAGACGACGTCAAGACGCTGATCGAGTTGGCGCAAAAGCTGGAGGGCATGACCCGCAACGTGGGCATGCACGCCGGTGGTGTGCTGATTGCGCCGGGCAAGCTCACCGATTTTTGCCCGCTGTATGCGCAGCCGGGCAGCGAATCGGCGGTGAGCCAGTACGACAAAGACGATGTGGAGGCGATCGGCCTGGTGAAGTTCGACTTCCTGGGTCTGGCCACGCTGACCATCCTGGAGATCGCGCGCGAGTTCATCGCCAGGCGCCACAAGGGCCAGGAAGGTTTTGGTTTCGAGAACGTGCCATTGGACGACGCCACGGTGTACGCGCTGTTTTCGCGCGGCCAGACCGAGGCGGTGTTCCAGTTCGAGAGCCGCGGCATGCAGGGCATGCTGAAAGACGCCAAGCCCAGCCGTCTGGAAGATCTCATCGCGCTCAACGCCCTGTACCGCCCGGGCCCGATGGACCTGATTCCCAGCTTCGTCGCGCGCAAACACGGCCGAGAACCCATTGAGTACCCACACCCGCTGGTGGCCGAGATGCTCTCCGAGACCTACGGGATCATGGTCTACCAGGAGCAGGTGATGCAGACCGCGCAGATCCTGGGCGGCTACTCGCTCGGTGGCGCCGACATGCTGCGCCGCGCCATGGGCAAGAAGAACGCCGAGGAAATGGCCAAGCAGCGCGCGGTCTTCCGCGCCGGCGCGTCAAAGAACGCGATCGACGAGAAGAAGGCCGACGAAATTTTCGACCTGATGGAGAAGTTCGCTGGCTACGGCTTCAACAAGTCGCACGCCGCCGCCTACTCGTTGCTGGCGTATCACACCGGCTGGCTCAAGGTGCATTACACGGCCGAGTTCTTCTGCGCCAACATGACGGTGGAGATGGACGACACCGACAAGCTCAAGGTCTTGTTCGAAGACGCGCAGAAGATGGGCATGGTGTTTGAGGCGCCCGATGTGAACCGCGGCTTCCACCGCTTCGAGCCGATCACCGACACATCCATCCGTTACGGCCTGGGTGCCATCAAGGGCACCGGCCAGCAGGCAATCGAGGCCATCGTGGCCGCGCGCGAAGGTCGAGGCGAGGGGCCCAACGGCAGCGAGAGCGGCCCATTCACCAGCCTGTTCGATTTCTGCCGCCGGGTTGACCGCACCCGACTGAACAAGCGCTCGGTCGAGGCGTTGATCAAGGCCGGTGCCTTTGATGCGTTGCACCTCAACCGCGCCGAGGTGATGGCTTCGGTGGAGCGGGCGTTTGACTTTGCCGCCGCGCAGCAAGCCAACGCCAACCAAGGCGGCTTGTTCGACATGTTGGGCGCAGACGATCCCGGCTCCAGCACGCAGGAACCTGAGCTGGTGGCCACCACGCCCTGGGGTGTGAAAGAGCGGCTCACGCTGGAGAAAACCGCCATCGGGTTTTACTTCTCGGGACATCTGTTCGACGAGTTGGCGCCCGAGGTGCGGCGCTTTGCGCGGACCGCCATGGCCGATGTGAAGGAAAGCCGCGACCCGGTGATCCTGGCGGGTATCGTGTCCGATCTGCGCATGATCAACGGCCAGCGCGGCAAGGTCGCCATCTTCAGGCTCGACGACAAGTCCGCCGCGCTCGAGGTGTCGGTGGACGAGCACCTGATCAACCAGCACCGCTCATTGCTGAAAGACGACGAGCTGCTGATCGTGCAGGCCACGGCGCAGCCCGATCGCTTCTCGGGCGGACTGCGCATCAAGGTGCAGGCGATCTGGGACCTTGCTGCGGCCCGCTGCCGTTTCGGCAAGTACCTGCGTGTGGCGGTCAACGGCCATGCGCCAGCCATCGCACAACTGGTGCGCGAGTTCCCGCCCAAGCGCGAGGTGACCGACCAGGGCGAGCTGCTGCGCGGCCTGCCGGTGCGGCTGTCGCTGCTGCGCGACGGCGCGCAATGCGAGCTCCAGCTCGACGACCGCGCCCTGTTTTTCCCCACCGACGCCGCACTGGCCAGCTGGATGGCGCAAGCCCACGAGCAACGGGCCGAGGTGGTGTTTGACTGACGTCGTCTGATGTTCAGAATGCACCACTGTCGGCGCCGCAGAGACACCATTGTGTTGCTGCATTCCGTCTGAAACGGCACTTCCTCACTGCAGCCTCCCGTTGCCCATTGAGTTTTCGCGCTCGATCGTCGATAACCTCTGGATGTGGTCTCTTCAACACAAAGCGTGGGTGCTGGTCATAGCCATTGTCAGCGTGCTGACATCGGCGGCAGTCTGGTTTTCCAGCCAGAGTATTTCCTCGTCCTTCTCGGTCCTGGAGCAGGCACGCGCCGAGCAAGAAGGGGAACGGGCTCGGCGGCTGCTTCGGCAGTACCTCGAGAATCTGTCCGAGTTGGGCAAGGACCACGCGTACCGAAGCGACGCTGTCCAGTTCGTTGCCGGTGCAAACCAAGACTTTCTGGATGTCCATTTTTCCAGGGAAAAGATGCAGGAGCTTCGGTTGTCGGGCGTGCTGTTGTTCGACACGAAGGGCCGCCTGTTGGAGGGCAGGTCGTTGACCGTGGAGGTCAATCTGGCGACGCCGAGCCCAGCGCTGCAGCAAGCGGCCCAGGCGCTGGTGCCCGCAGTGGTGAACGATCCGCGCAGCGAAACCGTGATCAACACCTACCGGCAGATCGAGGGCACGCTGTACATGATGTCGGTCGCCCCGGTGCGCGAGCCAACGGATGTGAGTGCTCCCGCAAAAGGTGCGCAGGTGGTGTTTCGCCGTTATGGTGCGTTCGAATATTGGCGCTTTTCGCAGGCGCTGCTCAGCCCGGTGACGGTTGCGTTTGACGTTGCCCGGTTCAACGGGCCCGATCTGGGTCTGTTCGTGCTGAACGACAGCCGTGCCGAGGCGAGAGCGGTGGTGCGTGATCACCAGAACCAGCCCGTGGCGCAGCTGGTCGTGGGAATGGACCGCTTGCTGCATGAGCAGGGTCGGTCCTTGGTCTGGGCTTCGGCGTTGCAGGTCGCTGTGGCCGGGTTGATCATGGGTGCCTTGCTCGTGTGGCTGCTCGACCGGCTCATGCTGCGGCGGATCGAGCGCATGCACCGGCAACTCGCCACGCTTGACGAGCGAGGCGCTCAGGGTGAAGCTCCCATCGACGAGGCGGGCCGGGACGAGCTCAGCGATCTGGCGCGGGGACTCAACCGAGTGCTGGCGTTGACCCGTCAGATGTCCGAGGAGCGAGAAGCCCACGCCGCGCACGAAGCGCAGCAGCTCAGCCGGATCCAGGCCGACAAGGCCGATGCACTCCGAAAGTTCGTGCGCGGCATTGCGCACGATTTCAACAACTCGCTGGCGGCCATCACCGGGTGGCAACGCCTGGCCATGGAAGACCTGGTCCAGGAGCACCCCAGCCACGAGGCGGTGCAGCATGCGCAGAAGGCCACCCGGTATGCGACCGATCTGATGCGCCAGCTGCAGGCCTACACCCGCCAGTCAGCGCCCAAACTGCGGCAGCTGTCGCTGGTGGATTTGCTGGAGTCTGCGCGCAGCCTGTTTGATCCCAAACGCGCCGCTGGCTGCAAGGTTGAGGTGCAGTGCCTGACCGACGACACCTGGGTCCAGGCCGACCCGACGCAGCTGCAGCAGGTGCTGGTGAACCTGCTGGTCAACGCTTCGGACGCCATGAGCGGGGTGGGAACCATTTATCTGGTGATGACCTCGGTGGATCTTCCTGATGCGTCTGTTGCCGGCACGGCCGCGCTGCTGCCTGCGGGTCGGTACGTTTGCCTGACGGTGCGAGACCAGGGCTCAGGCGTCGCCCCGGAGCATCTTGAGCAGCTGTTTGATCCATTTTTCACCACCAAGCCAGTGGGCCGTGGCACCGGCCTGGGTTTGCCTGTGGCAAGGGGCATCATGGCCAACCACGGTGGCGCGCTGGATGTGCAAAGCCAGCTGGGGCAGGGCGCAGCCTTCACTCTCTACTTGCCGCTGGTCAGCAAGCCCTTGCCGCAACCCGATGCCTCGCCCACGGGCAGCCCACGGCATGGGTCCAGACACATGCTGTTTGTGGAC
Organism: Burkholderiales bacterium; assembly: GCA_038249735.1. Taxonomy (GTDB): domain Bacteria; phylum Pseudomonadota; class Gammaproteobacteria; order Burkholderiales; family Burkholderiaceae_C; genus Hydrogenophaga. Next base: position 716 of record JBBSDB010000081.1, on the reverse strand, counting down.
GACGATCCGCTGGTCCGTCAGGCCTGGAGTGCCTTGCTGGAGCGCGCGGGCTGGCATGTGACTCAAGCGTCCGACGGCGAGGCTGGGTGGTCGCAATTCTTGGCCAGCGATCAGTCCTGGGGTGTGGTGCTCACCGATCTGGCCATGCCGCAGCTGGATGGGCGCGCTCTGGCCTTGCGCATCCAGGAAGCTGGCCATGCGGTACCCATCATTCTGATGAGCGGCCACGTGGGCTCAGACGATGCCGTGGTGGTGGGGTCTCAATTTGCTGCCGTGCTGCACAAGCCGGTGGACCCGGAGGAGTTGTTTCGGGTACTGGCCGAGGTGTGCGCGGTCGCCCCACCCAGCGCCGCTGAGTCGGTCGATTCAGTCCAGGCAACAACCGCTGTTTGAGGTGTGTTGCGCTGTGCCCGCAGCACAACATCTCGCCACCCCCGGTCATTTTGAGTATTATTACGAACGTAATAACATTTTCCCGGAGCACCATATGCACACCCTTAAACTCACACAGATCGGCAATTCCGTGGGCGTGATCCTGCCGAAGGAAATTTTGAGTCGGCTTGATGTCACCAGAGGCGACGAGCTCTTCCTCACCGACTCGCCCGATGGCATGCGCCTGACGGTTCACAACCCCGAATTCGAGACGCAGATGCGGGCTGCGCGCGACATCATGAAATCGCGCCGCGCGGTTTTGCGTGAGCTCGCCAAATGAGCGA
>JBBSDB010000080.1:0-12470 GCA_038249735.1 Burkholderiales bacterium | reverse complement strand
TGGAGGGCGAGGCGAACACGCGATCGAACCAGCCCAGCTTGCCGATCTGCTGCGTGTGAATCCAGTACTGGTAGAGCAAGTCGACCAGTGCGACCACGCCAAACACCAGCGGCGGCACGCCTGCCAGCGCCATCGGCAGGTAAAACACCCAGCCAAACAGCGCGCCGCTGCTGGTCTGGCGCAGCGCGGTGGAGAGGTTGTAGTCCTGGCTCTGGTGGTGCACCACGTGAGCCGCCCAGAAAACCGCGCTGCGGTGGCCGGCACGGTGCAGCCAGTAGTAGCAAAAATCGTAGAACACCAGCGCCAACAGCCAGCCCATGGGCGTGGTCCAGAAGCTGCTGTTGGGGAACAGTGTCACGCTGCTGAACACCGCGGTGTAGATGCCGATTCGCAGCAGCCGGGTGAACACCGCACTGACCTGACTCAGCATGCCCAGGCCGATGCTGTTCACCGCGTCGTTGAAGCGGTAGGTGTTGTTCCCTCTGGCGCGGCCCACCGCGTACTCGATCGCGATCAGCACCAGGAACACCGGCGTGGCGAGGACGATGATCTGGCTCGGGCTCATGAACGCATGCTTGCCTCAGCCCAGCGCGCCGCGCGCGTCGATGGCGATCAGGCGCTCGACCTGGCCGGCATCGAGCCCACCGCGCACGCCGATGGCGAAGTCGTGCAGGTTCACCGTGGGGTCGCAGTGGCCGGGCACCAGCCAGACGGTCTCGCCGAGTGCGGGCAGCTCACCCGTGTCACCTACCACGCTGAGCACGCCGTGCTCGTCTCCGCCGTTGGCGTAGGCCAGACCGTCGGGCAGCCAGACGCTCGGCCAACCGCTGTCGATGGCGTGGCTCTTGTGCCCGGCATCGCACACCGCATGGCCCGTTGAGACGCTCATCACCTGCGACTTGATGAACAGCGCGTGCTCAAACGCCGGCGCGCCCGGATCGGTTTCGTTGGCGGCGTAGTCGGCGTCCATGAACAAATAGGAGCCGGCCTGCAACTCGCCCCACAAGCCGCTGCCGGCTTCGCGCACGAAACTGCCGGTGCCCGCACCGGTGACCAGGGGCACGGCGATGCCCGCTGCGTTGAGGGAGGCCAGCGTTTCGCGCACCGCCACCTCCGAAGCGGCCAGCGCTGCATCGCGCTCAGTCACGCCACGCCGGTGTTGCGCGCTGCCGTGGTAAGCCTGCAGGCCTGCAAAGCGCAGAGCAGGCTGCGCCACCACCTGCTGCACCAACGCGAGCGCCTGCGCGGGCGCCACGCCGCAGCGGCCATGCCCGACATCGATCTCGACAAACACATCGATCGCCTCTGGGTTGGTCACGCCCGCGTGCTGCAAGGCCTCGGCCAGGCGTGCGATGCCGAGCGCGCTGTCCACCGCGATCGCAAACCGCGTCGGCAGCGTGTGCACCGCCTGCGCCAGCCAGGCCAGTTTGGCCGGCGCGATCACCTCGTTGCTGATGTAGATGTCGCTCACGCCCGCGAGGGCAAGTGCCAGCGCTTCGTCGGTCTTCTGCACGCAGACGCCCACCGCGCCGTGCGCCATCTGCAGGCGCGCGAGCTCGGCGCTCTTGTGCATCTTGGCGTGGGGCCGCAGCCGCAGCCCCTTCGCGCGGGCGAAGTCGGCCATGCGCGCCAGATTTCGCTCCATGGCGTCGAGGTCGATCACCAGCGCGGGCGTGTCGATGGCGCTCACGCTGTGGCCCATCAGATCTTGCGCGCGTTGCCATCGCTCGCGCGCGCTGGCGCCGAAGTCAGGTGGTGCGCTCATCGAGGCTGTCCTCCTGCAAATGCGCCGTGTCTGCCCAGCCCACCAGGCTCAGACCCTCCGGGCTCCAGAGCAACCGGTTGATCGCTGTGTTGGTCAGCTCCCAGCTGCGCGGCGCCTGCAAATCCAGCCGGGTCGCCAGGCGGTAAAGCATGTCCAGCACGCCACCGTGCGCCACCATCAGCACCTGCTCGCCCGGGTGGCGCGCGGCCAGCTCGTTCACGGTGGCGACCACGCGCGCTTGCAATTGCAACAGCGTCTCGCCACCGGGTGGTGCGAAGTCGGGCTCGCGTTGGCGCCAGGCTTCGATTTCGACCGGGTAGGCGGCTTGCAGCTCGACCCATGTCTGGCCCTCAAAGCTGCCAAAGCCGCGCTCACGCAGACCGGCGTGGGTTTGCACCTTGTGGCCGTGTCGATCGGCCACCGCTTGCGCGGTCTCGCGGGCCCGCGACAGATCGCTGGCGTAGCAGGCGGCGATCGGCTCGCCGCGCAGCGCTTGCGCGAGCTGGCGGGCCTGCCAGCGGCCGTGGGCGTTAAGCGCGATGTCGGTGTGGCCCTGGATGCGGGCGTCGCGGTTCCAGGCGGTTTCGCCGTGGCGCACAGCGAGGATGCGGGTGACTTGCAATGGGGTTCCTGATCGTGGGCGCCGAGACAGCGTGGCCAATGCTAAGGCAAGGTGCAGGTTGCCGGGGAGGCGCTGGCCTCTGGCGCACGCTGCAAGCGCGAGGAAAGCCGGCCGAATCTGGCGGTATTTGATTTGGGTGCTGGCCGATGCTGGGTCAGAATGGCTGCATGACCAGCAGCGTGCCCCGGCCAGAAGAGAATTTCTCCACCCTGTTTACCTTTTTGCCGATCGGGGCCTACCGCAGCCTGCCCGACGGCCGAATGTTGCGTGGCAACCCCGCCCTGGTGCGTCTCAACGGCTACGACAGCGAAGCAGCATTCCTGGCCGGCGTGGTCGACATCGCACGCGAGTGGTACGTGGACCCGACCCGGCGCCAGGCCTTTCAGCAGCTCATGTGGCGAGATGGAGCGGTGACGAACTTCGTCTCTGAGATTTGGCGCCACAAGACGCGCGAACGCATCTGGATCAGCGAAAACGCACACGCGGTGTGCGGAGCTGACGGCACGGCGTTGTTTTATGAGGGCACGGTGGAAGACATCACGGAGCGTGTTCGCGATCAGCAGGCGCTGCAGCACAACGACGAGTTGATGCGTCTGATTTCATCTCAGGTACCGGGACTGGTGTTTGTGGTCCACGTCGATCTGGTGGGGCGCCGAAATTACCGGCTCGTGAGCGAAGGCATCCGCAACATTTACGGGTTGACCCCGGAGCAACTGCTGGCCGACTCGACGCTGCTGTCGCGCTACCGCCACCCCGACGATGTCACGCATCTGGAGCAAGACATCGAGAAGATCCAAGGGCGGTCGGTTGAACTCGGTGGGGAGTTCCGGATTGTCCTGCCCGACGGTACCGTCAAGTGGGTGTTGCGCCGATCGTGCACCGCCAGCACCGACCAGACGGGTCAGCTTCGGGTTGGGGTGCTGCTCGACATCACCGAGCGCAAACGCATCGAGCTGGAACTGCGCGACAGCGAAACCCGCTGGCGACTCGCGATGGAGGGTGCGGGCGATGGCGTGTGGGACTGGAACCTGCGCACCGGCGAGGAGTATTTTTCTGCGCGCATCAAGGCGATGTTCGGTTTCGCCGAGCACGAGATTGACGATCTGGCCGAGACCCTGGACCGCCGCACCCACCCGGATGACGTGCCGCAGATGCTGCGTGATCGGGCCGCTCATTTCACCGGTGACACGCCCATTTACCGCAACGAACACCGCGTTCAGTGCAAAGACGGTTCTTGGAAATGGGTGTTGTCGCGCGGCATGGTGATTGCCCGCGATGACGACGGCCAGCCATTGCGCATGGTGGGCACCCACAGCGACATCACCGAGATGAAACAGGCCGAGGCCCAGCAGCGCGCGCTGGAAGCGCAGCTGCGGGAGTCGCAGAAGATGGAAGCCATCGGTACGCTGGCTGGCGGCGTGGCGCACGATTTCAACAACCTGCTGGCCGCCATCTTGGGCAACCTCGCGCTGGCCCGCGAAGACGTGGGGCCAGAGCATCTGGCGCAGGAAAGCCTGGGTGAGATCAACCGCGCAGCCATCCGTGCGCGCCAACTCGTGCAGCAGATCCTGGCCTTCAGCCGCCGACAGGCCCAGCAGCTGGTGCACCAGCCGCTGGCGCCGCTGGTGGAGGAGACGCTGACCCTCATGCGCTCGCTGTTGCCCGCCGGGGTGCGCCTGACCACGCGTCTCGGTGGCGGCGAGTTGCCGGTGCTGGCGGATGCCACCCAGGTGCAGCAGGTGCTGATGAACCTGTGCACGAACGCCTGGCAGGCCCTGGACGGTCGCTCCGGCGAGGTCACGGTGGCGCTGCGTTCGGTGCGCCTGGACGCCGCGCGCGCCTTGCAGACGGGCGGTCTTCCAGCGGGCCTGTACGCCTGTCTGAGCGTGGCCGACAACGGCCCAGGCATGGACACGGCCACCCAGCGCCGCGTGTTTGAGCCTTTCTTCACCACCAAGCCACCCGGCGCTGGCACCGGCCTGGGTCTGGCGGTGGTGCATGGCATCGTGCGGGCGCACAACGGCACGATCACGCTGAACAGCCGACCGGGAGAAGGTGCCCGGTTTGACGTTTACCTGCCGCTGGCCGGGGCCGCAGCGGCGCCGGTGGTGTTGCCTGCCGTGCCTAGCGCTGCTGTGCCGGCGAGCCAGACGAGCGACTGGCATGTGGTGTACGTGGACGACTACGAGGCCATGGTGTTTCTGGTCGGCCGGCTGCTGCGCAAGCAAGGCTACCGCGTCAGCACCTTCACCTCCGGCGAGTCGGCGCTGGCCTGGATGCGGGAGCATCCTGACGCAATCGATCTGCTGGTGACAGACCAGAACATGCCGGGCATGTCCGGCGTGGACTTGGCACGCGAAAGCTTGCGCGAGCGGCCGGGTTTGCGTGTGGCCATCGTCTCAGGCCATGTGAACGACAAGCTGCTGCTTGATGCGAGCGCCGTCGGGGTGCACGAGGTGATGGCCAAGCAGGACAGCATGGAGGCCCTGGGTGAGGCGATCGCCAAGCTGCTGCAAGCGCAGCTCGCGCCCCGTTGAGTCGAGATCAACGCGGCAGGTGGGTATTGACCTGCCGCACGCCAGCAGGTGGCGCAAAAGTCCGCCAGGGTCCTAAGGCAGGACGCGGTCGATCACCAGCTTCACATCTTTCGCCCCGACTGCCACGCCAGTGATCCGGCCCTCCAGATCGCCTGGCTGGGCGATCGGGTTGCCAGAGGCCGAAATCCGGGCCACCAGCACCACTTCCTTGTGGCCTGACAGCTTGTTGGCGGGGTTCATGGCCATGCTGTCATCCAGGCTGAACGACAGCGGAAACCGATCCATCTTGACGCGAGCCGCTGCCAGTGGCGGGCCGCTCTCGCCAGCGCGTGCAATCAGGTAGATCGTGTCTTGATTGCCGACCCGAGATTTGAGCGCTTCGGCCACATCCACGCTGCCAGCCACGGTGGCGCTCGGGCCGGATGCGACCTGGCCGTCCAGGGTGGATGGCGATGTGGCGCCAGCCGCCTGAGCGCCGCCGCCGAGCTGTGCCAGGCGCTGGGCCTCGTTGCGCATACCCAGAATCTCCTGGGCATAGGACGTCTCGGGCGACAGCAACGGCTGCAGCCGATCCAGAAACTGCACCGCCTGGGCAAAATCCTGATTTTGGTAAGCGTGGATACCCGCCAGTTCCAGCCCCTTTTTGTTGTTCGGGTCGATCTGCAGGGCCAGGGTGACCAATTCGATCGGCCGGCCTGCCAGCACCAGGTTGCTGGTCATGGCCAGCGCCTCGGCGTAGCCGCTGATGACGGCTGGTTTGTTGGGCAGCAATTCGTACGTCTTTTGGAACGCCTGCAGCGCTTCAGGCCAGCGGGCCATCATCGCGTTGGCTGTTGCCAGCGCCTCCCACGCCTCGCTGTCGGTCGGGCTGGCTTTGGTACGCGCTTCGATCTGCTCGATCATCCTCAGAATGTCTTGCTCGGTGGGCGCTGCGGCGATGGTTGAGCCGCCTTGCCCGCTGGCCACGGCGCTCAGCACGTTCGGATTGCCGAGCACGAAGTACAAGCCGATCGCCGCCACGGGCAGCACCGCTGCCAAGGCGAACCCGAGCCGACGGCTGGCCACAGGTGCGGCTGCGCCTTCCTCGTGCGCCAACGCATCTTCCGCCGCGCGCGTTTCCAGCTCAAGCTTGCTGGCCAGGAACTGCTCTTGCGAGAGCTGCGTGTTGGAAAGCTCGGCTTTGAGGTCCTTCATCTGGTCGCGGTAAACGGCCAGGTTGATGTCACGGCGGGCGGCCCTTTGGTGATCATTTTTGTTGTTACCCAGCAAAAAAGGCAGCACAAAAGCCAGGGCCAGGGCGACAGCGACGGCAGCGGCGCCCCAAAAAAGGGTGACGGACCAAAACAAATTCATGGCTTGTCTTCCAGCAGGCGGGCGGCGGCAGCGATCTGCGCGCTGTTCACCGGTGCACCTTGGAAGGTGCGGCGCGCGCGCAGCGCCATGAACCAGACCAGCACGCCAAAGCCGAGAAACACAAACGGCCCCACCCACAGCAGGTAGGTGACGGGTTTGAAGGGCGGTCGAAATAGCACAAAGTCGCCATAGCGCGCCGTCAGGAAGTTGAGCACCTCTTGATCGGTCTTGCCCGCCGTCATCAGGTCACGGATTTCCTGGCGCATATCGCCCGCCAATTCGGCCGGGGATTCTGACAAAGCTTCGTTTTGGCACACCACGCAACGCAGCTCGCGCGACAAATGGGTCAGGCGGGTTTCAATTGCCACATCGGCAAACAGAGGTTGTGCGGTGGGTGACACGGCGGGTGCGGCAGCGGCCGGCTCATTGGCCAATACTGGCAAGGAAAAAGCCAAAAACACAGTCAGCAAACCGCGTGTGATGAGGCGAGACGTCATGCGCCCAACTCCTTGAGTTTTGGGACGAACTTGTTCAGCCAAACGTCCATATCGATCGGACCCACGTGTTTCAGCCGCACGATGCCGGCCCGGTCGATCACATAGGTTTCTGGGGTTCCGGTCACGCCCCAGTCGATGCCGACCCGACCGGAGAGGTCATCGGGTACCGCGACATAGGGGTTGCCAGTGCGAGCGAGCAATTCCTCGGCCTCGCGGGTCTTGTCTTTCCAATTGAGCCCCACGATGGGCGGCGCGGTGCGGCTTTCAGCCAGCGCCATCAGCAGCTTGTGTTCAACCCGGCAGGACACGCACCAAGGCGCCCAGACATTGAGCATCCAGACCTGGCCCCTCATGTCGGCCGGGCTGAACGCCTTCTGCGCGTCGCCCACCACCGGCAAATTGAACGATGGTGCTGCCTTGCCGATGAAAGGCGAGGGCACTTCGCGCGGATTGAGAAACAGCCCTTTGGCGAAAAAGCCCACCAGTACCATGAAAAAAACCAGCGGAAGCCATCGCTTCATGGTTCACACCCCTTGTGCAGCGGACCCGGCAGGCGCGCGCGCCTTGGCGCCGATCCGGTAGCGCCGATCGGACGCCGCCAGGAAACCACCGACCACCATGAAAAAGGCACCTATCCACAACCAGTTTATGAAGGGCTTGTAGTAGAGGCGCACCGCCCAGGTGGTGAGCTCGTTGTTCAATGGCTCACCCAGCGAAACATAGAGGTCGCTGAACAGGCTGGGGCGCACGGAGGCCTCGGTCATCACCGAGCCCGACCGGTTGTAAATGCGCTTCGCTGGGTACAGCCTGAACTGTTCAGTCCCGTCCTTGCTCACAATGACGGTGCCACGCGTGCCCTCGTAGTTGGGACCCGAGTAGTTTTCCGTGCCCATGAAGGTCAGGGTATGACCCGCTATCTGCGCCTGATCGCCCACATTCATACGCACATCCAGCTCTTGCTGGTAGTTGGACACCATGGTGATGCCTGCTACGCCGATGGCTAGCCCCAAGTGGGCCATGTGCATGCCCCAGAAAGCGCGCGGCAGGTTGGCCAACTGTCCTGCGGTTTTGACCCGCTCGCGAAAGGCGATCAGCACCGTCAGCACAATCCAGCTCGACAGCCCGAGCCCAAGGACAGCCCACGGCTTGTAGCCTTCCAGGGTCAGCGGCAGCAGCAGGCCGATGGCCATGGCAACCCCCAGCGCCCACTTCAAACGGTGGAGGACGTCGGGCACGCTGTCGCCCTTCCAGCGCATCAGCGGACCGACACCCATCAAAAACAGGGCTGGTGCAATCAGTGGCACAAACACCGCGTTGAAGTAGGGTGGGCCGACAGACAGCTTGCCCATGCCCAGCGCATCAACGAACAGCGGATACAGCGTGCCCAGCAGCACGGCCGCCACTGAGGCCACCAACACGACGTTGTTGGCCAGCAGCATCGATTCGCGCGAGAACCAGGTGAAGGCGCCACCGGCGACCATGCGGGGCGCCCGCCACGCAAACAGAGCGAGCGAGCCACCCACCACCAGCAGCATGAAGCCCAGAATGTAGGCGCCGCGTTGCGGATCAACCGCAAAGGCGTGCACCGAAGACAGCACGCCCGAACGCACCAGGAACGTGCCCAAAAGCGAGAGCGAGAACGTCATCAGGGCGAGCAGCACGGTCCATGCCTTGAAGGCGCCGCGCTTTTCCGCCACCGCCAGCGAGTGAATCAGGGCGGTGCCCGCCAACCAGGGCATGAAGGAAGCGTTTTCCACCGGATCCCAGAACCACCAGCCGCCCCAGCCGAGTTCGCGATAGGCCCACCAGCTACCGAGCACGACGCCCAGCGTCAGAAAGGCCCATGCCACGGTGGCCCAGGGCCGCGACCAGCGCGCCCAAGCAGCGTCCAGCCGGCCGGAAAGCAAGGCCGCCACCGCGAAAGAGAACGCCACGGCGAAACCCACGTAACCCATGTAAAGCATGGGGGGATGAATGATCATGCCCCAGTCCTGCAGCAGCGGATTCAAATCGCTGCCCTCGGCCGGGCCGGGAAACTGGCGCAGAAACGGGCTGGAGGTGATCAGCAGCAACGAAAGGAATCCCACCGAAATCAGACCCATGACACCGAGCACCCGCGCCACCATTTCTTCTGGGAGGGTGCGCGAGAAGGTAGCGACCGCGATGGTCCAGACCGCGAGAATGAGCGACCAGAACAGCAGCGAGCCCTCGTGTGAACCCCAGGTGGCGGTGACGCGGTAGAACGCCGGCAGATTCGAATACGAGTTGCTGGCCACGTTGATCACGGTGAAGTCGTTGGTCAGGAAGGCGTAGACCAGACACAGGTAGGCGATCAGGGTGAAGGTGAACTGTCCAAATGCCGCCGGGCGAGCCACTGCCATCCAGGTGAGGTTGCCGCGCTGGGCCCCCACCAACGGCAACACCGCCTGGGTGATGGCCAGCAGCAGGGCCAGAATGAGAGCGAAGGTGCCGATTTCGGGGATCATGGACAAGTTTCCTTAATGGCCAGGTGCCGTCGAACGACAGCAACTTGCGGATCAACTGCGCAGCGAAAAGTTTCGTTTTCGGCTCAGCGTGTTCGCGCTGAAGGTCAATACGATTTCAGGGTTTGCCCAGTTTTCTGGGCCTGTTCCAGGGCGTGAGCAGCTTCCGGCGGCATGTAGTTTTCGTCGTGCTTGGCCAGCACCCTATTGGCAGTGAACAGACCGTCGCTGCCGAGCTTGCCGTCTGCCACCACGCCCTTGCCTTCGGCAAACAGGTCGGGAAGGATGCCGGTGTAGACCGCAGGAATGAGCTGGGCGGTGTCGGTCACCACGAAACTCGTGGTCAGCCCATCGGGTTCGCGCTTGACGCTGCCTTCCTTCACCAAGCCGCCAATCCGAAAGACCCGGTCGACCGGTGCCTTGCCCTGATGGACATCGGTGGGCGAAAAGAAAAACACCAGGTTGGACTGAAAGGCGTTGAGCACCAACGATGTGGCGCCCGCGAGTCCCACCAGCGCCACCGCGATGATCGACATTTTTTTGTAGCGTGATTTCATTTTTCACCTCCTTCTGGTGACAAGTCCCATTGCTGCATGCGCACGAGGCGGCGGCGGGATTGGCCGGCTGCGCGTTTCAACCACACGATCTCGATCAGGACGCAGACCGCTGTGACACCAAAGGCGCTCCAGACGAAAAAGCCGCGGCCCCCCATGTTCCAAAACTCAGACCAGCTTGCCCATTCCATGTCAGGTTTCCTTTTCCAGCAGTTCCCTCACCCATTCGGTTTTTCTTTCGCGCTCCAGGATGATGCGGCGCACGCGAACCAGGGTCGCGGCGATGGCGTAAAGCCAGGCGGCAGCTGTCATGAGCAACAAACCCTGCAACATGGTAGCGGCCATCTTGGGGGCGTGGGAGACACCGACCGTAGACCCTTGGTGCAACGTGTTCCACCAGACCACCGAGAACAGGATGATCGGCACGTTGACCACGCCGATCAGTGTCAACAAGGCGCCTGCGCGGTCGCTGCGCTTGACGTCTTCGATCGCGGACCACAGTGCCAAGGTGCCGATGTAGAGAAACAGCAAGATCAGGGTCGAGGTCAGGCGCGCGTCCCAAACCCACCAGGTGCCCCACATGGGCTTGCCCCACACGGCGCCGGTCCACAAGGCGACAAAGGTGAGGATGGCGCCAGTGGGCGCCAGCGCCCGCATCAGCATGAAGGGCAGGCGGGCGTTGAACGCCAGACCGATGGCGCCCCAGAAAGCCATCACCAGGTAGATCAGCATGCCCATCCAGGCGGCGGGCACATGGATGAAGATGATCCGGTAAGCCTCGCCCTGTTGAAAATCGGTGGGCGCCACGAAAAAGCCGACGTACAGGCCCAACACGGCAAGAATGCCCGCCGTCCAGGCGGCCCAGGGAATGGCCTTGCCCGCGAGGCGGTAAAAGGTGGTCGGGGAAGCGTAATGATAGAAATTCATTCCAGGGACACCCTTAAGGAAGCGGCTGCGATCCAGGGCGCAACCAGGAAGGACACCAGCAGGAAAGCGCCCAGCAGCGACAAGTTCGCCTCAGCCCCCGTGCCTGCCATCACACCATCGACAGCGCCGGCACCGAAAATCAGCGCTGGTATGTACAACGGAAGAATGAGCAGCGTCAGCAAAACGCCGCCGCCGCGCAAGCCCAGCGTCAGCGCCGCGCCCGCGGCGCCAAGCAGCGAAAGAATGGGCGTGCCCAGAGCCAAGGAAAATACCAGCACTGCGATCGCATCCCAAGACAGGTTGAACTGAATGCCCAGCACCGGCGCCATCAGCAACAGGGGTATGCCGTAGACCAGCCAATGCGCCATGGCCTTGCCCAGAACCAGCAGCACGGTGGGCGCTGGCGACAGCACCATTTGCTCCAAGCTGCCGTCGCGGTGGTCATCTTCGAACAATCTTGACAGGGAAAGCAGCGAAGCCAAAGTGGCCGCGACCCACAACACGCCCGGGCCAATGCGCTTGAGCAACTCGGGTTCGGGCCCCACACCCAACGGAAACAGACTGGTCACCATGACGAAAAAAAACAGCGCCGTCAGCCAGTCGCCGCGACGTCGCGCGGCGAGCGTGAGGTCACGGCGCAGAACGCTTAGAAAGAAGTGCCCCATTTCAGTGGGTTTTTGCGCTGGTGCGTTCAGGCGCAACGACATCGCCCACCACCAGGCGCTGCACGCTGACGCCTTCCAGATTCATCGCCTGGTGGGTGGTGGCCACCACCAGGCCACCAGCATGAAGATGGTCGCGGATCAGGCCCTCCACCAGCGCCACCGCATGCGCGTCCAGCCCGGTAAGGGGTTCATCCAGTATCCAAAGGCTGGTGCCAGCGAGCAACAGGGCAGACAAAGCGACCCGGCGGCGCTGACCGAACGACAGCGCGCGGCAGGGGAGATCCAGGCAGCGAGACAGGCCCAAGCGCTTCAGCGTGGCCACCGCTTGGTCGATCTCGAAAGCGCGGCTGTGCAAGCCATCGTTGAAGCGCAGGTTCTCGACTGGATTGAGCTCGTCCTTGATGCCGTTGGTATGCCCCAGATAGGCCATTTCCCGGTAGTAAGTGTCACGGCAACGCGCGATCGGACTGTCGCGCCAGCGCACCTCGCCGGTGTCGGGTCGGCTGAGCCCGGTGAGCAAACGCAGCAGACTGGTTTTCCCCTGGCCGTTGCCGCCCTGCACCAGCAGCAATTGCCCCCTCGCCAAGGTAAAGCTCATGCGTTTGAACAGCAGGCGCTCGCTGCGTTCGCAGGCGAGGTCATGAACCGAAAGAAGGGGAGCCAGGAGAGGAGCCGTCATCGAAGGTGGCTTGGAAGCTGTGGGTCACGCACCAATACCCTCGGTGCTGTGCGAAACGAGGAAACGAGCTAAAAATTTGCGAAAATCGTTGGGCGGGAGTGTAGGTGGCATCTTGCATCCCATCCTCCCCAATAACCCTCCACCGTCTCGGGCCTGTGCTGGCTGACCAGATGCGCTGCCTGTTTTTTTCTGAGAGAAGTACCCATGACGTCCGCTCAACACCAAGGCATGCCGCGCAAGACCAAGTGGCTGATCTATCTGGCCATCTCCTGCCTCGTTGTCGCGCTGATCTGGAGCCAGTTGCCGCGCAGCCCATACCCGACCGATCTTGGGCGCATTGGGCAGGGACAACCCGCGCTGGTGCTGGCGTACGACATCCAGTCCATGG
>JBBSDB010000079.1:0-12485 GCA_038249735.1 Burkholderiales bacterium | reverse complement strand
GCAGCGCCATTCTGACCACCACGCCCACCCCGGCCGTGGCTACCAGAGCCTGCGCGACTTCCCCGACCTGCCGCGCCTGCCTTCGGGCAACTTCGGGATGTTTCTGCTGGCCTACCTGCCGCCGCTGTGGTTCCGGGTGATGGACCCGCGCGTGGCACAGGCGGTACACGGCGACCCAGCTCGAATCAACTTTCAGCCCGGTTTGCGCGAGCCGCTGATGCACAAGCTGGGTTTGGCCGCCGCCTGATTGCTCAAAATTCCGTTTTATACGGATGATATTTCTCGATTACGCTGATTTTTCGAGAACTTCAGAGCCGCTACCCTACGGAACAGTTTTACTTTTCTTGTTGGAGACTTTGATGAAAAAATGGCTTTCCCTGCTCGCCGTGGTCATGACCCTCGGCTTGGGCACTGTGCACCTTGACGCCGAGGCCAAGCGCATGGGCGGCGGCAAGTCCTTTGGCATGCAGCGCCAGGCGGCCCCGCCTGCCAAAGCGCCGAACACGCCCACAGCAGCACCGGCAGCCGCCGGCGCAGCGGGTGGGGCAGCCGCTGGTGCCGGTCGCAGCTGGATGGGCCCGGTGGCCGGTCTGGCCGCTGGCTTGGGCCTGATGGCCCTGGCGTCGCACCTCGGTTTTGGTGAGGCGTTTGCCAACATGCTGATGATCGGTCTGCTGGTGGTGGCAGCAATCGCTGTGTTTGGTTTCATCATGCGCAAGCGCGCTGCAGCCCAGCAAGGTGGCGGTCTCGCTTACGGCGGTGCCTCGGCGGGTGGAAATCGGTCGAGCCAGCCAAATACCAATGCGTTTCGCGCCCCGATCGCACCCACGGGCGGCTCCATGATCGGCAGCGCCATCGGCGGCGGCCAGGCCGCCACCAGCAGCCGAATCCCAGAAGACTTTGACGTCGCTGGCTTCGTGCGCAATGCCAAGGTCAACTTCATCCGCCTGCAAGCCGCCAACGACGCCGCCAACCTGGACGATATCCGCGCCTTCACCACGCCCGAGGTGTTTGCCGAGCTGAAGATGGACCTGGACGAGCGCGGCGCCGCCGAGCAGCTCACCGATGTGGAGCGCATCGAAGCCGACGTGATCGACGTGGAAGATGACGGCAGTCGCTATTTGGTCAGTGTGCACTTCACCGGCGAAACGCGCGAGAACAACGCAGCGGTGACCGACAACGTCAATGAAATCTGGCACCTGACCAAGCCCCGCCATGGCGCTGGCGGCTGGGTGCTGGCTGGGATTCAGCAAAACAGCTGACCCGACAACGCGCCAATCACGCGCGACCACATAGGCTTTATCTCGCCCCGGCGCCTTCATGGCGCCGGGGCTTTTTTATGCGCGCAGCTTCCCGCCTTCTCTCGCCTCATGCCTCGGCGCTGTCACTTTCAGATTTCGAAATCGCCACCGGTGAGCCCTGACAAGGCGCCCTCTTGCCGGTACACAGCGCTGCGACAGCGACAATCGGGCGATGGATTTAATTGTTGTCGCGCTGCCGCTGCTGGTCAGCCTCCACCTGCTCAACCACCAGCAGCAACAGCTGCGCATCCGCCGGCTTGCGGCCTTGCTGCAACCGCTCGGGTTGGAGAAGCTCATGGAGCAACTCAGCACCGGCTACCTGCGCGCGCTGAGCGAGAGCGACCCGGTGCGCAGCGAACCGATCTGGAACCTGCTGGCCGAATCGGAGCAGCGTTTTGGAGACCAGTTGCAGCGCCTGGCCGCTGACGCGGCGCGCCTGAGCGCTGACCAAACCCGCATCAGCCACTGGCCGGTATGGGCCGGGTTGGCCGCGCGCTGGCTGCCCGCCAACACCTTCGACCTGCGTGAGCTGCTGAACATCCACGCCCGCGGTGTGGCCGAGGTGCTGCTCCACCCGCAAGGTGGGGAGCGGCGCGCCCAGGCATTCATGATGTCCGCCGAGATGCTGTTGTTTCAGCACAGCTGCCAGATGTACTGCCGCTCCAAGGGAGTGGCCTCGGCCCGGCTGCTGGCGCACCACCAGACCAGCCACGCGCAAGCGCTGGGCGCCGCGTCTCCCCGCACCCGAAGCGCCTACCGCGCGCTGCTGAAGCTGGATTGAAAGCGGCAGACCCCGATGCGATTGCAACAGCCCATTCTGTATTCGTTCCGGCGCTGCCCTTATGCCATCCGCGCGCGACTGGCGCTGCTGCAGGCGGGTGTGGTGGTGGAACTGCGGGAGGTGGATCTCAAGCACAAGCCGGCCGAGCTGTTGGCGCTCTCCCCCTCAGCCACGGTTCCCGTGCTGGATCTGGGTGGGAATGAGGTGCTGACAGAAAGCCTGGACATCGTGCGCTGGGCGCTGACGCAACACGACCCCGACGGCTGGCTCAGGCGCGGGGATCCGGCGCGAGACGCGCACTTGGTTGCGCTCACCGACAGCGAATTCAAAAAAGCGCTGGACCGCACCAAATACCCCGAGCGCTTCCCCGACCAGAACGCAGACCTGGCCAGGGCAGCCGCCGAGCGCTGTCTGATCGAACCACTGGAGACCGCCCTTGCGAGCTCGGCCTACCTCGGCGGCCACGCACCGAACTGGGCCGACGCCTCGGTGTTCCCGTTTGTGCGCCAGTTCGCCGCGATCGATGCGGATCGCTGGAACGCATCTCCTTGGCCGGCCACCCAACAGTGGCTGACCGACTGGCAGAGCAGCCAGTTGTTTGCGGCCTGCATGGTCAAAGCGGCGGTGTGGCAGCCCGGCCGCACCGGGCCACGTTTCCCGGCGTGATGCCGGGGCGTGTTGCTCAGTCGGGCGCTGGTGCGCTGCCATGCATTTTGGTGGAGCGGGATTCGTCACTGTCCGGCTCGTCACCGCGCGCTGCGGCCGGGTCGGGGAACGACATGCGCTCGCCGTCCCAGCGCTGGCCGCACCAGCACAGGCCGTCGGCGTTGATGATGCAGGTGCCAGTGCCGCAGCAGCGGGGGTCTTCCATGTTCCTTGCCTCCCAGGGGTTTGAATCGAAAAACAAAAGACTGATAGGGTATCCGGCCCAAAGAGGCCTTGGCTGGGCTGCGACTTTGCTGCGGCCACACAGGCGCTTGGGGGATGAACTGCCCCAACCGTCGCCATCGGTGGTGAAATTGCACCACGATGAATGAATCCGAAGCTTCCAAGGAACGCGTTCTGTGGTCGGCCAGCACGCCGTCCTCCGGTCCGATCTGGGCCGGCCTGCACGACCAGGTGATGGGTGGGCGCTCCGAGGGCAGCGCGCGGCCGCAGGCCGGTGACGGTTCTGAGCCCGACCATGTGCTGTTTTCCGGACAGATCAGCAAAGACAACGGCGGCGGCTTCGCCTCGTTTCGCATGCGCCTGTCGGCGCCGATGGTGATCGGTGCGACACCCACCGTGGCGATCTCCCTGCGCGGCGACCGCGGGCCGTTCAAGCTCTGCCTGCACCGCCAAAACGACTGGGACGGCATCCAGTGGCAGGTCGATCTCGCCACCCCCGGCAAATGGACCACCCAGGCGCTGCCGCTGTCGGCATTCGTGGCGCGCCGACGCGGCCGCGAGGTGCGCGAGCGCCCGCTGTCACCCGATGATGTTTTGTTTCAGATTGGGCTGATGACCACTCGAGCCGAACCCGGGCCGTTTAGGCTGGCGGTGGCGAGCATCGCGCTGCGCTGAGCGCAGGCTGCGGTTCAGCGGCGGCGGCGCAAGAAGGCGAGCCCCAGGGCCGAGAGGGCGAGCAGCAGCAGGCTGGCATCGGCCTGGCCATCGGGAGCAGCGGTGCAGCCGCCGCCACCGCCGCCTCCGGCGGAAGCAGGGGACGCAATCCCCAGGGCGGCCAAAAGAGCAGCGTTTGCGTCCAGCAGACCGCTGCCGCAAAAGCCAGCGGGCAAGCCGTCCGGATTGGTGGCGCAATAGCCTCCAGCTGGAAACGCTCGCGCGCTGCCCACAACGAAGGACTCCAACGTGGCCATGGGCAGGTCGGGCCGTGCCGCAGCCAACAAGGCCAGCACGCCCGCCACTTGGGGCGCGGCCATGCTGGTGCCCGACAGCAGCAGGTCGCGGTCGCTGGTCGCCACTGTCAGACCGGCATTGCCAGTGGAAACAATCCCACGGGGGCTGCCCGAGCGCTCGGCCAACCTCGTGTTGTTCCCCCCGCCAGCCGCACTGATGCGCACACCGGCGCCCACATTGGCGTAGTCCGCACTGTCTCCCTCGCGGGTGTGCGCCGTCACGGCGAACACGCCGCGGCAATTGGCTGGCACCGAAATCAGGATGCTGCTGTCGTTGCCGGCCGAGGCGACGATGCTGACGTTGCGCGCCCGCACTTCATCGATCACACCTTGGGTCGTCGCATCGCATGCTGCTGAAAAGCCGAGGCTCAGGTTGAGAATGCGGGCGGGCCTGACATTGTCTGGCACATCGGGCACAGTCAACCCCACCGCCCAGCGAGCGCCGGCCAGTACGTCGGACACGTAGCCTCCGCATCGACCCAAGACACGCACTGGCAAGATCTCCGCGCCAAACGCCACGCCCAGGCCGCTTCTAGCGTTGTTGCCGGTAGCGCCCGCCAAGCCCGCGACGTGACTGCCATGCCAAGTGCTCATGCTCCTTGGCGTTGCCTCGTCGCAATATCCCGCATCAACGTCTGCCGTTGTCACCCAATTGCCGGGGTCCAGCGCCGTCGAATCGCGTGCATCGCGATCGTTCGCTGTCCAGTGTGGATCACCGCCAAAAGGCACGGGATTCGGCGGATTGAGCGGGTCAAAATCTGCGCTCACGAAATCGTAGCCTGGCAACAAGTTACCCACCAGATCCGCGTGAGGCGTGTAGCCATCGTCCAGCACCGCGATCACCACACGCTCGCCGGTGCTGCGGTCCCATGCACTGCTGGCGTTGAGGCCACCGGCGATCACATCGGGAGACAGCAGATGCCATTGATCGCCACTAGTGAACAACGGGTCGTTGGGCACCAGATGCGGCTTGACGCGCTGGTCGATCATGACGTCGAGCACAGCCGGGTCGGCCTGCAGGCGTTGCATCAGCGCCTGGGCTTCAGCAGCCGGGATCGGCTGGTCGAGCGCGGCCACGTGCAGGCTGGGCGACACCGACTTGAGGTAGTGCATGCGCCCCTCACCGGCCAGACTCGCGCTGCGCGACACCTGGGCTGCAGCCTGGGCACGCTCGGTACCGCCCGCGCCGACCGCTGCAGTGCCCATCTTGATGCCGGTGCGGTAGCGGATGATGAGGCGGCTGACGGGCGCCGCTTCTGCAAGCGGCGCAGCCACCAGGTTCGCCGGTCCTTTGCCGGTCTTGGGCGCGGCGACCGCACTCAGACACAGCGACAGCAGGGCAACGCCCAGCAGGTCGCGGGGGCGGAAACCATGGGGCAGAAAACGACTCGGCATGACAGGTCCAGGATAGGGGCAACAGACAGGCTGGGATCGGGCGATGGCAGGGAGGTTCACTGCCGCTTGACCAACACGTCGAGCTCGACCGCCTGGACGGCCGGCCACTGTTGCCAGCGGGTGCGCAGCACAGAAATATCGACCGCAGTGTCCACCACATACACCTGCAGCGTGGGCGACACGCTGGAGACCGGCCGCACACAGGCGCCGGCGAGCGTCTGAAGCTTTTCGATCACCGCGGGCGCATCGGGCACGGTGACCGCCCGAAAACTCACCAACACGCGCTGCGCCGAAGCGGTTGGCGCTACCGTGTCGCAACGCAGAACCAAGGTGGCCGGCTGTCCGCAGGCGGCCAGCGAGAGCGCCATCATGAGCCCTGACCCAGAGCCCGCCAGCCAGCGGCGCCACCCGCCCCAAAGCTGGCTGGACCGGTCCGATGCACAGGGGTGAGAGGAGGTCGGCAGCATGGTGTGAAGCGGTGCAATTGTCGGCATGATGCCCGATCTTTGCGCCGCCACGCCGCTGCAACCACCTGACATCCCTCAGGCATGCACCGTATTGGCCTCGGCGCGCTGCAGCAGCACATACCAGCCCATCACTTGCTGGCCCTGGTCTTCCCGGATCGCCGCCGCCCACAGCGCGCGAACAGCCAGCCCGCAAGATGCGGCGAGCTGCTCGATCGACTGCCGGCCATGGGCATAGCGCAGGCTGGGCCGCAGTTGCAAATCGTGCCCCGGGTCGGCCTGTTCGACACTGAAAGCCAATACACCGCCAGGGGCCAGCCGTCGGGCTGCGGCAGACACCACCGCATCGATCGCACCCACATAAATGAACACGTCTGCCGCCACGATCAGGTCGGCCGGCTCGTCCCGTTGCGCGAGAAACGGCAGCAGTTCCGCATGGGCCACGCGCCGGTAAGCGCCGCTGGCGGTCGCCTGCTTGACCATGACGTGCGACACATCCACACCGTCCACCGCCTCGCAAGCCGGCGCGAGCAAGCGACCGCAAAGACCACTGCCACAACCCAGGTCCAGCGCCAGCGACCAGCGCCGCCCCTCAGCCAGCAGCGGCGCAAGCAGGGTGCTGTGCGCCTGGTATTTCAGGTTTTGCAGCAGGTGCTGCTGGAAATCGGGCGCGTAGTCATCAAACAGGGACTCGACGTAGGCGCGTGGCGGGTTCGGCGGCACCGGCTCGCCCGGCCGCACCGAAGCCAGGTAAAAGCGGTGCAGGGCGTCGTCACCCCCGTGCGCAAGCGCCTGCTCGAAACACCGCGCGGCCTCGGGCAACTGCCCGGCTTCGCGCATCAGGCTGCCGCGCATGCTCCAGGCCTCGGCCAGCGTCGCGTCCAGCGCCAGCGCCTGATCGAGCGAGCGCAGCGCAGGCTCCGGCTGCTCCAAGCGCAACTGACACACCGCCAGCGACAGGCTCAACACCGCAGAGCGCAGCCCCAGCGCCATCGCGCGTTGCAACCCATCGGCCGCTGCCGCCCACTGGCCCAGTGCCTCCTGCGCGAGGCCGAGCGCGGCCCAGGCATCGGCATGATCGGGGTCGGCCCGCAAGGCGGCTTGCAGTGCCGGCACTGCCTCGACCCAGCGTGCCAGGCGGCACAGCGCTGCGCCGCGGTTGGCGAGCAGCGAGGGCCGGCCGGGCACCAGTTCCAGCGCGGCGTCGAACTCGGCCAGCGCGAACTCGAAGCGCCCGGCCTCGAAATGCACGTTGCCCGCAGCGAAGTGGGCGCGGGCCTGATCCACAGCGTCGGTCATTGGCTGGCCCAGCATTCAGACGTTGGAAAATTCGGGCTTTCGCCGTTCCATGAAGGCGCCAAAGGCCTCACGGGCTGCCGGCTCGCGCAACATGCGGCCAAAGCTCTCGCCCTCTTCGGCCATCACCGCCATCACCTGCTGCGCCTGGCCCTTCTTCATCAGGCGCTTGGTTTCAATCAACGCGTTCAGCGGCTTGGCGGCGAGTTTGCGCGCGACGGCCTGGGCGAAGTTCGTCGTTTCGCTCGGTGGCAGCACCCGGTTGACCAGCCCCACCTCCAGCGCCGCCTCGGCCATGAAGGGCTCGCCCAGCAACAGAGCTTCGGCTGCTCGGTGGTAACCCATCATCTGCGGCACCAGCAGGCTGGAGGCCGCTTCGGGGCACAGGCCAAGGTTCACGAAGGGCATGGAGAACGCCGCGTTGTCGCCGGCGTAGACCAGGTCGCAGTGCAGCAGCAGCGTGGTGCCAATGCCCACCGCCGGGCCGCAGACTGCCGCGATCGCAGGCTTGGGAAACTGCGCGATGCCACGCAGAAAACGAAACACCGGCGACTCACCGGTGGCGGGCGGGTTGTTGAGGAAATCGCCGATATCGTTACCCGCGCTGAAGATGGTCTCGCTGCCCTGGAACACCAAGCAGCGCACGCTGGCATCGGCCTCGGCGGCGGCCAGGGCATCGGCCAGGGCCGCGTACATGGCGGCGGTGATGGAGTTCTTTTTATCGGGGCGGTTGAAGGTCAGCGTGGTCACGCCGGCTTCGGTGTGGACGAGGATGTCGCTCATGAAAATACCCGGTTGAGGCGGTGGTCGATCCGCCGTGATTGAAATGGCTGGCGTCCCGCCAGCCATGCTTTGTAGTAGACCACCTGGTGGCTGGTCGCCAGCAGGTGGCCGCCTTCGCTCCAGAGCTGCGCGGTCTGGTCAAAGAAACCCTTGCGGAAAGCCTGCGCCCGAGCCTGCCCCAGCACCCAGCCGTGGCCCAGTTCGGCAAGGGGTGCGGCGCCAGCGTGAAAGTACACCGTCATCGACACCGTGCCCACCGGCACGCGTGTGGCGCGGCGCAGCCAGGCGCGTGGGAAAAACACATCGGCCAGCGCGGTGATGCTGCAGAAGTCCAGCAATCGCGGCACGGCCTCGCGCATCCACAGCCGGGTCTGGCTGCTGCTGCCGCCACCGTCCCAGTCGGAAGGGATGCCGCCTTCGATGAAGCGCATCTGGTAACGGCGCACCCATTCCACATCGGGCGACTGCGTCGGGTCGGACAGGTCGTTGGGCGTGGGCACGGCGGGCCTGGGCTCGTCGTCCACACCCCAGGTCTCGCGCCGAGCGGCGGTCATGGCGGTGGCGGTCATCACCACCTCACCCGCCTGCGACAACTCCACCACCCAGTGCTGGGTGGAGCGGTTGGTGCGCGCCGGTCGCGCGGTCGCAGTGAACGCCCCGTCGGCCAGCGCCGCACAGAAATTCACCGTCAGCGCCACCGGTTCACCCAGCAGCGCCGGGTGTTGAAGCACCGCATTGAGCGCGACCGCAGCCGTCACCCCACCAAACGGCCCAACCATGTTGGCGTAGGCCGGTGAGGTGGCACCGGTGTAAACGCCCTCGGCGGTGGGTGTGAGGGCGATGGCTAGGTCGAATGCGTGTGGCTGGCTCATACACTCAGTGTGCAGACAAAACCGGCGAACGCACCGTCGGAACCGAGACAGAGGAGCAGGAAAGAGGTGCCTCAAAACCCAGGGCACCGCGGAACCGGCTTTGCCGGACCGCAAGTGCCGCCCCCTTGAGGGGGTGGCGCGCCGCAGGCGCGACGCGGGGGTGGGAAAACTAGACGCGCTCAAAGATTCCGGCGGCCCCTTGCCCCATCCCCACACACATCGTCACCATGCCGTAGCGCTTCTGCGTGCGCTGCAAAGCATGCACCACAGTCGCCGAGCGAATCGCGCCCGTCGCGCCGAGCGGGTGACCGAGCGCGATCGCGCCACCCATGGGGTTGACCTTGGCCGGGTCCAGGCCGAGCGTGCGCATCACGGCCAGCGACTGAGCCGCAAAGGCTTCGTTGAGCTCGATCCAGTCCATGTCATCCAGCTTCAGGCCGGCATTTTTCAGCGCAGCGGGAATGGCCTCGACCGGGCCGATGCCCATGATGTGGGGCGGCACACCGCGCGACGCATAGCTCACGAAACGCGCCAGCGGCTTGAGGTTGTAGCGCTTCAAGGCCGCTTCGCTCACGAGAATGAGCGCGCCTGCGCCGTCGCTGGTTTGCGAGCTGTTGCCCGCCGTGACCGAGCCGCGCGCGGCGAACACGGTGCGCAGCCGGGCCAGGCCTTCCAGCGTGGTGTCGGGGCGCGCGCCTTCGTCCAGGCTCACGGTGCGGGTGCTGGTGCTGACTTCGGCGCTTTCCAGGTTCACGCTGCGCTCGGTCACTTCCACTGGCGTCATCTCGGCAGCAAAGTCGCCGGCCTTCATGGCCGCCACGGCACGCGCGTGCGACTGCACCGCAAACGCATCCTGGTCGTCGCGGCTCACCTTCCACTGCTGCGCCACCTTCTCCGCCGTCAGGCCCATGCCGTAGGCGATGCCGTAACGCTGCACGTCCTCGGTGTTGGCGAAGATGGCAGGCGACAGGCTGGGGCTGTTGCCCATCATCGGCACCATGCTCATGCTCTCGGTGCCGGCGGCGATCATCACGTCGGCCTCGCCGACGCGGATGCGATCGGCCGCCATCTGCACGGCAGACAGGCCGGAAGCACAGAAGCGGTTCACCGTGATGCCGCCCACCGAGTTGGGCAGGCCAGCCAGGATGGCGCCAATGCGTGCCACGTTCAGGCCTTGCTGGGCCTCTGGAATGGCACAGCCGCAGATCACGTCTTCCACCGCTTTCGGGTCCAGCCCGGGCACCTGAGCCATGGCCGAGCGCAGCGCGATGGCGAGCAGGTCGTCGGGACGCAGGTGTTTGAACGAGCCCTTGTGCGAGCGGCCAATGGGCGTGCGCGTGGCGGCAACGATGTAGGCGTCTTGAATCTGTTTCATGTGTTGTGTCTCGGTGGTTGGGCTCAGGACTTGGCGGCGCCCAGGCGCTTCCAGTCGGCGATGTCTCTTTCAATGGCGCCTGGCATGGCGGCGAGCACGTGGGCGCGCAGGCGTTGTTTGGTGGCGGTGAAAGATCGTGGGTCGGCCTTCTTCAGGCGATCCACATGGGCATGCACCGCCGCCGCCAGAGCGTCGGGCGCGACTGCCTCGTCGAGCAGGCCAGCACTCACCGCCTGCTCGCCGCTGTAGGGCGATGCTGTGCCGACCAGGTGCTGGTGCGGCTGGGTCACACGCTCGCGAATCGTCTCCAGCGCGAAGTGGGGCAGCGTCATGCCGATCAACACTTCGTTGGCCTGGAAGGTGGCGCCGGCTTTCAAGCCAATGCGCACATCGGCGCACTGCAACAGAAACAGGCCCATGGCCACCGCATGCCCAGAGCAGGCTGCGATCACCGGATGCGGATACGCCAGCACCCGCTGCGCCAGCTGCGCACCGCCGGTGAGCATCTGAAACGTGGCCTTGGGGTCGTTCGCCTTGAACACACCCAGATCGAACCCGCCCGAGAACACACCAGCGCGCCCGGTCAACACCACGATGGCCTTGTCCGCCTCGGCACGGTCCAGCGCCGCGTTCAGCGCCGCCTGCATCGCCGGCCCCATGGCATTCGCCTTGCCATCGTCCATGGTCAGGGTCGCCACACCATCGGCAAAAGCATAAGAAACCAGATCCGTCATTCAGCACTCCAGAAAAAGACAGGCCAACGAAGGGAAACCAAAACCCAGGATGCCGCGGAACCGGCTCCGCCGGGCCGCCAGCATCGCCCCCTTGAGGGGGTGACGCGCTGCAAGGGCGGCGCGGGGGTGGGCTAGTTCCTCACGGGCTTGCCCGTGTTCAGCATCCCCAGAATCCGCTCCTGCGTCTTCGGGTGCACGATCAGCGAACAAAACGCCTGGCGCTCCAGCGTCATCAAATAATCTTCGTTCACCAGCGTGCCAGGATCGACGTCACCGCCGGTGACCACGTTCGCGATCAAGGATGCGATGTGGAAGTCGTGCTGGCTGATGAAGCCGCCGTCGCGCATGTTGACCAGGCTGCCCAGAATGGTGGCCTTGCCGTCGCGTCCGGCCACCGGGAACAAGCGCTTGTGCGGCGCGCGGTAGCCACCGGTGAACAGCGCCTTGACCTCGTTGATCGCGACAAACAGCAGCTCGTCCTTGTGCGGCACGATCACGTCGCTGTGCAACACGTAACCCAGCTGGCGCGACTCGAGTGCGCTGGTGCCGACCTTGGCCATCGCGGCGGCGGTAAAGCCTTCGGTGAGGAAGGGCAGCAGGTCTTTGCCCGTCGATGTCTCGGCGTTCTCGGCCGCGCGTCGCGCGATGTAAGTCAGGCCACCGGCACCCGGCACAAGGCCCACGCCCACTTCCACCAGACCGATGTAACTTTCCATGTGCACCACACGGCGCGCGCTGTACACCGCCAGCTCGCAACCACCGCCGAGCGCCAGACCGCGCACAGCCGACACGACGGGCACGTTGGCGTAACGCAGGCGCAGCATGGTTTGCTGCATAAAGCCCTCGGCGTCCTCGATCGCGGCCACACCCACGGCCATGAAGGCCGGCAGCATGGCCTGAAGATCGGCGCCGGCAGAAAAGGGCTCGTCGCCAGACCAGACCACCAGGCCCTGGTATTCCTGCTCGGCCAGTTCGATGGCCATCATCAGGCCTTCGCAGACCTCGGGGCTGATGGCGTGCATCTTGGTCTTGATGCTGGCGATCAATACATCACCTTCCAGCGTCCAGACGCGGATGGATGCGTTTTCCTCGATGGTCGTGCCGGCCGTCTCGAACTTCGGACCGGCTTCGCCCAGCAGCAACTCGGGGAACGGCTGGCGCTGGTAGACCGGCAGATCGCGGCGCTTCTCAAAGGTTTTCTTCGACGGGTTCCACGAACCCTGTTCGGTGTGCACGCCACCGGCCTCGGCCACCGGGCCTTTGAACACCCACTCGGGCAGCGGCGCTTTGCTCAAGGCCTTGCCGGCGTCGATGTCTTCTTGAACCATCTTCGCCACATCCAGCCAGCCGGCTTCCTGCCACAGCTCGAACGGGCCCTGCTTCATGCCAAAGCCCCAGCGCATGGCCTGATCCACGTCGCGCGCGGTATCGGCAATGTCGGCCAAATGCACCGCGGCATAGTGAAAGCCGTTGCGCAAAATCGCCCACAGGAACTGGCCCTGCGCGCCCTCCGCGTTGCGCAGCAGTTGCAGGCGTTCAGCGGCGGGCTTTTTCAGCATGCGGGTGTAGACCTCGTCGGCCTTTTC
>JBBSDB010000078.1:0-12686 GCA_038249735.1 Burkholderiales bacterium | reverse complement strand
CTGAGACCCGCACCACCCTGCGCGCGCTGCAAAAAACCACCACCGATCTGAACGCCACCGCGCAGGCCGCCACCGCCACCGCCACCGCGATCACCTCGGTGGCCACCGAAGTGACCGCACCCGACGGCTTGCTGCAGCGCCTGGGGCAGACCGCCGACGAACTCAGCAAAAGCGCCCAGGCCATCAATGCCCAGGTGCTGCCCAACGCAGCGCGTGCTGCCGACAGCGCCGCGCGCACCGCCGAGGCCGCCACCAAAGCCGCACGCGGCGTTGACCGCGCAGCCAACCTGCTGGCCGACGAACCGCGCAGCCTGATCTTCGGCAACGGCGCAGCAACGCCCGGCCCTGGCGAACCCGGTTTTGCGGCGCCGCAAGCCCCGAGCCGCTGAGCCCAGCCGGCGCACAAACCCCCGCACGCCCGATCCCGACGCACCATTCAGCAGCAAGGACTCCCATGCCAGCCATGCCCCACCGCCCCCCTCCCGCGCACAGGTTCGCCGCCGCCTGGCGCCTGGCTGCTGCCAGCGCCACGCTGGCACTCTCGGCCTGCGCCGGCTCCCAGGTGCCCACCAACAAAGCCGTTTACGACTTCGGCCCCGCAACCGCCCTCCCCGCTGTCAGCGCATTTCCCGGTCCGCTGGCCCTGGCAGACGTCAGCGCCAGCCTCGCGCTGGACAGCACCGCCGTGCAATACCGCTTGGTCTACGCCAACCCCCAGGAGCTGCGCCCCTACGCCCTGGCCCGCTGGACCATGCCGCCGGCCCAGCTCATCCAGCAGCGCGTGCGCAGCACCCTGAGCGCACGCGGCCCTGTGCTGGCCCCCGGCGTGGGTTCACCGGCCTACGCCCTCAAGCTCGAACTGGAAGAGTTCAGCCAGGTCTTCAGCGCGCCCGGTAACAGCCAAGGCGTGATGCAGTTGCGCGCCACCCTGCTCAAAGACAACCGCCTGACAGCGCAGCGCAGTTTCAGCGCTCAGGCGCCAGCGCCCACCGCCGATGCCGGTGGCGGCGTGCGTGCGCTGGCCACGGCGGCGGATGAGGTGGCGAAGCAACTGTCTGATTGGGTGGGCGAAAACATGCGCTGAGGCCAGTGTGGAACAGCGTCGAGCGGGTCACCGATCGGGTGTTTCTTTGCAGGCGGCAGGCGCAGCATGGCCGCTGCGCAAGGCTTGAATTCCAGCCTTTGTTTCCTGCCATTCTGAAACGTAGAAACTGGAAAAAAACCCAGCTGAGATGGCCACCAAAAGCGAAATCGTGAGCTCGCTTGGCGCAGTATCTGTTCCTCAGGCCACGCCATCTGGCACCCGGTCCATGCGCCAGCAACGCTCAAGAGGTTGAACATGCAGACTGGGTAAACCTCATATCTGAGGATCCACTCAAGCGCTTCAACGGTGGAAGGAGACGCGGCGAGCTTCTCGACACGCCACCTTCTCGACAGGGCCACATCCGTATCGAGAAACAGATCTGAAAGCGCCTCCCACACAGGGCGGCGCAGGGTGAGATCCATGGCTGGAGGTTTCAACGTTGCCTTTCAGCGGCCCGCGATGTGTGCGCATGCTCTTGCGCGTGATCCGCCACGCGTTCGGCCATCGCCATCTCACACGCCGTGCGCGAGGCTTTCACGTCTGGCGACCAGCGCGCCATTTCAGCCCAAGCAATGCAGCGAGCAGGGAGAGCGTGAGCGCAGGTATCACGAGCGTTCCACTCTGCTCGTGATACACGACCAAAGTGTTCTCATCGAAATACCGACCCTGCTCGTTGAAGAGGTCGCGGAAAGGCCAATACAAGGTGAAGAACAACCACCAGGCGGCGAGTGAACCCGCTGCGCACAGCAGTGCTGCGGCCAACAGCCATGCTTTCATCGATCCGCGCAAGGGGCCGTGTTGAAAGACCACAGCCAGCGGCCCTCCGTTGGTCGTCTGATTGAACCAAGGTGACGCCGCACCCGGCTCAACCGGCCTTGCGTTGCGTCGCGTTGTCGGGCTTCAGCAGGGAAAGAATGCTTTGCGCGAACTGCTCTGCCCGATGCGGGTCTTCACCCCTGCTGTTCACGACCTCATGGGTTCCGGCTGCGACGCTGAGGCCTGCCCACGCTGCAACCTGTTCGGATGTCGCGCTCACATATGCCATCTGCCAGCTCCCGAAGACCGCGCACGGAATCTCGCACTCCCGCAACACAGTCACCGTTTCGTGTCGCAAGTCCCCCAGTATCTTGACCATCAGTTCCTGTACTTCGACCCTGTCACCCTCAAGAATCTGCAAAAAGACGCCGTCGGCGTACACCAGCGCGCCCGTGATGCCCTTGGTGCCGTTCCAGATCCTGGCGTGCTCAAGAATGTCCTCCAGATCGTCCAGCTGCATGGGCGTCGAGGACTCTGAGGAGTAGATGATTTGGTAGATCACAAAAATCCTTGCAGCTTGCGTTGACAGACCCACAGCGGACCGCGAGGACCGAGATGCGTTGCACCCAGGGGCTCCGGCGCCGAAGGCGCTGGTGGACCTTTTCAGTGCGGCCGAACGATCAAGCCAAACCTGAAACAACGGCAGGACGCCAGGCCCGGTTGGTGGAAATGTACTGCCTACCAGCCACCCGAGCGCAACAGCCCGCGTTTGGCGCTCCGCAGGCGCAAGGCAGCGCGCGCGACAGCGGCTGACCCGCCAACACCCGAGCGCTTGTCTCGCTGGTAGGTGAGCGCTGCCGCGACGCAGATGGCCAGCGAATCCATGGGCACTGCTTCGTCTTCACTGAAGACCAAAGCCCGATTGCCTTCGAACTTGAAGTCATGGGGGATGATCGTCTTGAAGGTCTCGATGAGGTTCGTGGTGCAGATGAAATACATGAAGGACTGCCCGGGCGTCGACTTCTTCCAGCCTCTGCGCACCGTGCTCCCAGACCTCGTTTTGCCCGTGACGTAGGCCGGCTCGCCCCACTTCAGCGTCTCTTCAATCTCGCCAACACCGTCGATCTTCGGCGCCGTCTCGAAGATCCGCTCTCGCAGGGCCAAGAGCTTGCGCCGCAGGTGAGGCGGGTAGCCGGCGAAGACTTTGGCAACAGGCGGATTCTGGAATGGCGTCATCAGATACTCCAAACCGGGGGTTTGATTTCAGTGACTCCGGCCGGTTGAACGCAACGGGCAAGGGCGCCAGGCCCGGGCTGGCTGAATTCACCGTGTACCGCCAGAACAGGCCTGGTTACCTGCCGTTGGCGCTTCGCTCAAGCGAGGGTTTTGGCGTCTCGCGGTGAAAAATACAAGTGCCGCTGCGGCTTAACGCTGACGTTGCCGGCTTGAATGCTTGGAATGCCAAGCCGGGCCTCAGCGCCCACCGAGCCCCATCCCCCGCGAAATCACCTCCTTCATGATCTCGTTGGTGCCGCCATAAATGCGCTGCACGCGCGCATCGGCATAGGCTCTGGTGATGGGGTATTCCCACATGTAGCCGTAGCCGCCGAAGAGCTGCACACATTCGTCCATCACCTGGCATTGCAGATCGCTGCACCAGTACTTGGCCATGCTGGCGGTGGCGGTGTCGAGCTGGTCCACGTTGACAAGCTCGCAACATTTGTCGACGAACACCCGCGCCACCTGCACCTGGGTTTGCAGCTCGGCGAGCTTGTAGCGGGTGTTCTGGAATGCGCCGACGGCCTGACCGAACACCTTGCGCTCTTTCACGTAATCCACCGTCCAGTCGATCGCGGCCTGCGCGGCGGCCACCGCGCCAATGGCGATTTGCAGCCGCTCCCAGGGCAATTGCTCCATCAGGCCGATGAAGCCGCGCCCTTCGTGGGCGGCGCCGCCGAGCAATTGGTCGGCCGGCAGTTTCACGTTGTCAAAGAACAGCTCACTGGTGTCTTGCGCCTTCAGACCCAGCTTCTTCAGGCGCTTGCCTTTCTCGAAGCCAGGCGTGCCACTTTCCAGCAGGAACAGGCTGGTGCCCTTGGCGCCCGCCGCCGGGTCGGTCTTGGCGACCACGATCACCAGGTCGGCGTGCCAGCCGTTGGTGATGAAGGTCTTGCTGCCGTTGAGCAAGTAGCTGCCGTCGGCCTGCTTGAGGGCGGTGGTTTTCAGGCCTTGCAGGTCGCTGCCGGCGGCGGGCTCGCTCATGGCGATGGCGCCCACCATCTCGCCGCTGGCCAGCAGCGGCAGGTATTTGGCTTTCTGCGCCTCGGTGCCGTAATGCAGCAGATAAGGGGCCACGATTTCGCTGTGCAGCCCGTAGCCGATGCCAGTGAACCCGCCGCGCGCCAGCTCTTCCATCTGCACCACCGAATACAGCTTGTCCGCGTCGGCACCGCCGTAGGCTTCAGGCATCGTCATGCAAAGGAAACCGTTTTGCCCGGCCTTGCGCCAGACCTCGCGATCCACATAGCCCTGCTCTTCCCAGGCGGCGTGGAAGGGTCCGATTTCTTTGTCCATGAAGCGGCGAAAGGTGTCGCGAAAGGCTTCGTGGTCGGCGTTGAACAGGGTGCGAGGGATCATGGTCGTGTCTCCATTTATACAAAGCAGGTGCTTGGTGAAAGTCTATACTGCGCCGGACTTTTCCAACCGTTCCCAGGAGACAGCCCATGAGCGAAGCCTTCATCTTCGACGCCATCCGAACCCCGCGCGGCAAAGGCAAGAAAGACGGCAGTCTGCACGAGGTGAAACCGGTCAACCTGCTGGCTGGTTTGCTCACCGAGCTGCAGCGGCGCAACGACCTGGACACCGCCGCGGTGGACGACGTGGTGATGGGCGTGGTCTCACCCATTGGCGAGCAGGGCTCGGTGCTGCCCAAGGTGGCCGCGCTCAAGGCTGGCTGGGACTGGCGCTGCTCGGGCGTGCAATTGAATCGCTTCTGCGCCTCGGGCCTGGAGGCGGTGAACATGGCCGCGATGAAGGTGAAGAGCGGCTGGGAAGACCTGGTGGTCGCCGGCGGTGTGGAGAGCATGAGCCGGGTGCCGATCGGCGCGGACGGCGGCGCCTGGGCGCAAGACCCGGAAACCAACAGCGCCACGCTGTTCGTGCCGCAAGGCATTGGCGCCGATCTGATCGCCACGCTCAACGGCTTCTCGCGCGCCGATGTGGACGCATTTGCGCTCGAATCTCAAAAACGCGCCACCGCTGCGCGCGCTGCGGGGTACTTCGATGCGTCGGTGGTGCCGGTGAAAGACGCGCTGGGCCAGATCATTCTGGAACGCGACGAGTTCATCAAACCCAACACCACCATGGAGGGCCTGGCCGGGCTGAAAGCGGCTTTCGAGCAGCTCGGCGCCATGGGGTTCGACGCGGTGGCGCTGCAGCGCTACCCGCAGGTGGAGCGCATCCACCACGTGCACCACGCCGGCAACTCCTCAGGCATCGTTGATGGCGCTGCGGCCATGCTGATCGGCTCTGAGGCGGCGGGCAAGACACATGGTTTCACACCGCGCGCCCGCATCGTGGCCGTCGCGCTTTCGGGTGCCGACCCGACCATCATGCTCACCGGCCCCATGCCTGCGGCGCGCAAGGCGCTGGCCAAGGCGGGGCTCACGGTGGACCAGATCGATTTGTTCGAGGTCAACGAAGCCTTCGCTGCAGTGCCCATGAAGTTCATGCAGGAGATGGGCGTGCCGCACGAAAAGGTGAACGTGAACGGCGGCGCGATCGCCTTGGGTCACCCGCTGGGCGCCACCGGCGCGATGATTCTGGGTACGCTGGTCGATGAGTTGCACCGCCGTAAGTTGCGTTATGGATTGGCCACGCTCTGTGTCGGCGGCGGTATGGGGATTGCCACAGTGATTGAGCGGACGTAAACGTCCAACCCCCGCGCCGCGCTTCGCGCGTCACCCCCTGTGAGGGGGCAACACCAGCAGCCCGGCAAAGCCGGTTCCGCGGTGTTCTTGAACCAGACACCTCTCTCGATGGGCCTCTTTTTTTGGAGCCGTGAACATGATCACCAAAACCATCCGCTACGAACTCGCCAACGGCATCGCCACCATCACCTTCGAGGAGCAGGGCTCGCCGGTCAACACCATGTGCCTGCAGTGGCAGGACGATCTGGCTGCGGTCACCGCGCAGGTGGTGCAAGCCAAGGCGCAGATCCAGGGCATCGTGCTGGCCTCGGCCAAGAGCACCTTTTTTGCTGGTGCCGACTTGAAGGCGGTGATGCGCACCCAGCCCGAAGACGCGCCGCGCATCTTTGCCGAGATCGAGCGCATCAAGAAAAGCTTTCGCACGCTGGAAACGCTGGGCGTGCCTGTTGTGAGCTGCCTGAACGGCACGGCGCTGGGCGGTGGCTGGGAAGTGGCGCTGGTGGGTCACCACCGCATCGCGGTCAACGACCGCAAGATCCGATTCGGCTTGCCGGAAATCACGCTCGGCCTGCTGCCTGGCGCAACCGGCATCACCAAGATGACGCGCCTGCTCGGTCTCATGGGCGCGCAACCCTACATTCTGGAAAGCAGGCTGTTCGGCCCGGAAGAAGCCGCCCAGCTTGGCCTGGTGCATGAGCTGGTTGCACAGGCCGATGACCTGATTCCCCGAGCGCTGGCCTTCATCGCCGACGCACAAGGCAAGCCCGAAGCGGCGCAGCACCCCTGGGACCGCAAGGACTACAAGATGCCTGGCGGCACACCGAGCAATCCAAAAATCGCCGGCATGCTCGTCGTTGCGCCAGCCGTGCTCAAGCAGAAGACGCGCGGCCTGTATCCGGCACCCGAAGCAGCGCTGGCCGCCATGGTCGAAGGCTCGATGGTGGACTTTGAGACAGCCCTGCGCATCGAAAGCCGCTACCTCGCCAGCCTGATGGTGAACCCGGTGGCGAAGAACATGATCAACACGTTCTTTTTCAACATGAATGCGATCAAGGCTGGCCAGTCGCGGCCCAAGGATGTGCCTCGCTACCAGCCCAAGAAGGTGGGCATCTTGGGCGCAGGGATGATGGGCGCCGGCATCGCTTACGCCCAGGCCACCCGGGGCATTGCGACGGTACTGAAGGACGTGTCGGCAGAGGCTGCTGACAGAGGCAAGACTTACAGCGCCAAGCTCACGCAAAAGCGGGTGGACAAGGGCCAGATGGCGCCCGAGAAACAACAAGGGATTCTGAGCCTCATCACACCGACCACCAGCGCGGCCGACCTGCAAGGCTGCGATCTCATCATCGAAGCGGTATTCGAGCAGCGCGAGTTGAAAGCGATGGTGACAAAAGAGGCCGAGCCGATGCTCGCCGAAGGCGGCTTCTTCGCCAGCAACACCTCCACCCTGCCCATTTCCGGCTTGGCGCAGGCCAGCCGCGATGCAAGCAAGTTCGTCGGCATCCATTTCTTCAGCCCGGTCGACAAGATGAAGCTGGTGGAGATCATTCGCGGCAAAGACACCGACGACGAAACAGTGGCCCGCGCATACGACTATGTGCAGGCGCTGGGCAAGCTGCCCATCGTGGTGAACGATTCGCGCGGCTTCTACACCAGCCGCACCTTTGGCACCTTCGTGATGGAGGGCGCGGCCATGTTGGGCGAAGGCATACCGGCGCCGGTGATCGAGAACGCGTCGATGCAAGCGGGTATGCCGGTCGGGCCGCTGGCGGTGCTGGACGAAACCGCACTCTCGCTCTCGGTGCATGTGCTGGAGCAGACGCGGCTCGATTTTCAGAAAGAGGGCAAAGCCTATGTGGCGACACCGGGCGAGACGCTGGTGGAACACATGGTCAGGCAGCACGAACGCGCTGGGCGCGCGGCCGGCGGTGGGTTTTACGATTACCCCCAAGGCCAGAAGAAACACCTGTGGCCCGAACTCAAAACACGGTTCGAGAAACCAGAGGTTGCTTGGAACCTGCAAGAGGTAAAAGACCGCCTGCTGTACCGGCAGGCGGTGGAGACCGCACGCTGCCTGGCCGAGGGCGTGCTCACCAGCGTGCACGACGCCAACATCGGCTCCATCTTCGGCATCGGCTTCCCAGCCTGGACCGGCGGCGCGCTGCAGTTCATCTACAGCATGGGGGTGGACGCCTTCGAGCAGCGCTGCGCCGAGCTGGCCGCGAATCACGGCAGTGGCTTTGGGTTGAGCGCGTCGGTCAAGTCAGCTCTGCGCCAGCATCAGCCCAAATACTGAGCACATGAAAAGACTCGACAACAAGATCAGCATCATCACCGGCGCCGCCCAGGGCATCGGCCTGGCCACCGCGCTCAAGTTCGCCGAAGAGGGCGCTACCGTCATCGTCTGCGACGTGAAGCAGGCGGCGGTGGACGAGGCGGTGAAGCAATGCGAAGCGCTGGGCGCCACAGCGGTGGGCTTTGTGATGGACGTGACCCAGCGCGCCATGGTCGACACGGTGATTGCGCAGGTGAAGGAACGTTTCGGCCGCATCGACGTGCTGGTAAACAACGCCGGCATCACGCAAGACGCACGCCTGCAGAAGATGACGCTGGAGCAGTTTGACAAGGTGATCGATGTCAACCTGCGCGGCGTCTTCCATTGCGCACAGGCCGTGGCCGACACCATGACCGCACAGGGCAGCGGCGTGATCTTGAACGCCTCTTCGGTGGTCGGCATCTACGGCAACTTCGGACAGACCAACTACGCGGCCAGCAAGTTCGGCGTGATCGGTTTCACCAAGACCTGGAGCCGCGAGCTCGGCCCCAAGGGCGTGCGGGTGAACGCGGTGGCGCCGGGCTTCATCTCCACCCCCATCCTCTCCACCATTCCAGAAAAAGTGATCCAGGAAATGGAGCACCGCGTGCCGCTGCGCCGGCTCGGCAAGCCCGAAGAAATCGCCAACGTCTACGCGTTCCTCGCCAGCGACGAGGCCAGCTACATCAACGGCGCGGTGATTGAAGTGTCGGGCGGCATGTCGGTGTGAGTCGCATGCGGTAGGGGGCACCGTATGCGCTCGTCCTTCCGCTTCCACCGGCCCGGTGAATCGGGTTGAGCAGACCGGATGCGCTACGCTCTCGCCTTGTTTCTTGCAAACCGATGTCTTGAAAAACGCGCCCATCCCCGCCAACGAGTCTGCCCGGCAAAGCCGGCTGGATGGTTTGGGCGTGCTCGACACCTTGCCCCAGCCAGCGTTTGACCACATCACCCAGCTCGCATCCCAGATTTGCAGCACGCCCATCGCGCTGATCACTCTCGTGGACCACGACCGGCAGTGGTTCAAGTCTCGCGTGGGTCTGGCGGCAGAGCAAACCGGCCGTGAAGAGTCTTTTTGTGGCCACGCGATTCTTGACCCCGAGCAGGTTCTGGTGGTGGAAGACACGTTGCGAGATGCGCGCTTTGCCGACAACCCGCTGGTGCTGGGCGACCCGAGTATCCGCTTTTATGCCGGGGCGCCCATCGTGACGGAAGACGGTCACGCCCTCGGCACGGTGTGTGTGATCGACCAGCGCGCCCGGGTGCTGGACCCAGCACAGCGCGCCGCGCTTCAGTCGCTCTCCAGCCTGGTGGCCACCCTGCTTGAACACGAACGGCTGCAGCGCGAGGAAGCGAAGCGCAACTCGGCCGAGGAGCTCCGCCGCAACCAAATCTTCAAGGCCCTGCTACGCACAGGTCGAGAACTCAAGTCCTTCGTCGACCTCGAGTACATCTACCGTTTCGCCAACCCCGTTTACCTCCAGTATTGGCAACGCAAGCCAGAGGACATCGTGGGGCGGCAGGTGGCAGACCTTGCTGGCGAGGCGCTGTTTCGGGAAGTGATGAAACCACGCCTCGATATTGCGCTGGCCGGCCAGGCCGTGCACTGCGAAGAGGATTTTGACTTTCCCGGCATGGGGGTGCGTCGGGTCGAGGTGTCCTACCTCCCGGCGCGCAACGAAGCCGGCGAGATTCTGGGCGTGGTGGTGCGGGTGTATGACATCGAACAGCGCAAGCAACGCGAAGCGGATCTCAACCAGGCGCTCGCCAGTCTGCAGCACAAGACGCTGGAGCAGGAGCGCTTCATCCACATCATCTCGCACGATCTGCGTGAGCCGATCAACTCCATCAACAACTTCGCCGGACTGCTGGCCAGCGAGCCGGCGCTCAGCGATTTGCCGGGTCCACGCCGTTACCTCGACTACGTGGTGCAAGGTGGGCAACGCATGGATCTGCTGCTCAGCGACCTCCTCAAATTCGTTCATCTTGACAAGGCTGACATCGACCCACAGCCGGTCGACCTCAACACACTGGCCACCCAGGTCCGCGATGATTTGTCTGCCTCGCTGGTCCGCACTGGGGGGCAATTGCAGATCAGTCACCTGCCAACGGTGCCTGGAGATTCGTCTCTGCTGCGCATCGTGTTGCAAAATCTGGTGAGCAATGCGTTGAAATTTTCCCGGTCCGATGTGCCGGCGACGGTGACCCTTTCTGCGCACCAGGTCGAGGGCTTGTGGTGCATCAGCGTGGCCGATAACGGTATTGGCATACCGGCAGACAAACTGGAAGCGGTGTTCGACATGTTCAAACGACTGCACTCGCGCAAGCAGTACGACGGCACGGGACTGGGCCTGTCCATCTGCCGACGTATCGCCGAGCTGCACCACGGCCGCATCAGTGTGACCTCAGAGCTCGGCGTGGGCAGCTGCTTCACCCTGATTCTTCCCAAAACCCCGTCCTGAACGCCTTCTGAACGCGTCCACCAAAGGTTCCACATGACCTATCAGCGCTTCATACTGATCGACGACAACGAGGCAGACAACGTCTACCACGAGATCATGATTCGCCGCGCTGGATTCGAGGGCGAAATCCTGGTGTTCGAGAGCGGCGTTGACGCCTTGGCTTTCTTTGAGCAAGACCATCTGAGTGCCCCGACCTGCATCTTTCTGGACATCAACATGCCCATGATGGACGGCTTTGAGTTCGCCGAGCAGGCCACGCCGCTGCTGATCGACAAGCCCAGCATGGTGGTGCTGATGCTGACCTCTTCGGGTTCACCAGCTGACCGCGAACGGGCGGGCACATTGCCCATCATCAAAGGCTACGTCACCAAGCCGCTGGATGTGGCCACGGTGCAAAAGATGATGGCGGCAAGCGCCTGAAAACCGCGCGCAGCAGGCCTGTCAGAACCGGCCATTGCGACTCACGCAGCCACCGATAATTGGGCATGCCCTTGCCCGCTCCAGCCGAACCCGCACCCGATGCGCTGCCGCTGGCGGCACCCACCAACCGGCGCGATCTGTTCTGGTCGTTCACCTGGCTGGCGCTGCAAGGCTTTGGCGGCGTGCTGGCGGTGGTACAGCGCGAGCTGGTGGAGAAGAAGCGCTGGCTGACCCAGGAGCAGTTTTTGGAAGACTGGGCAGTGGCCCAGGTGATGCCCGGGCCGAACGTGGTGAACCTCTCACTGATGATCGGTGGGCGGCATTTCGGCTGGACCGGCGCCTTGGCTGCGCTGGCCGGCATGCTCTGTGCGCCGCTGTTGTTGCTGTTGTTGGTAGCCGCTCTGTACGGCACCGTGGCCGACACCGCTACCGCCCAAGGCGGGCTGCGCGGCATGGGCGCGGTGGCGGCCGGCCTGATCAGCGCCACCGGCATCAAGCTGATCGCCGCGCTGGGCAAGAACCCGATGGGCATGGGCGTGTGCGCCGGCTTGGCGGGACTGACTTTTGCTGCGATTGCGCTGCTGCGCTTGCCATTGGCGGGTGTGCTGGCGGTGGTGGGCGGCGGCGCCTGCATGTGGGCCTGGTATCGGCTTGCGCCGTCCTCGCCCAACGAGGGAAACCGGTGATGCCCGTTCTCCCGCCAGTCGACTGGCTGCTGGTCTTCTCGCACTTCGCCTCGCTCTCCTTGCTGGCGGTGGGTGGCGCCATCACCACTGCGCCCGACATGCACCGCTACCTGGTGACGCAGCAGGCCTGGCTGAGCGACGCACAATTCACCGCGTCCATCGCGCTGTCGCAGGCCGCACCCGGCCCCAACGTGTTGTTCATCGCCCTGCTGGGCTGGAACCTCGGCCTGAACGCCGGCGGTGGCATGGACGCTGGCTGGCCCGCCGTGAGCCTGGCGCTGCTGGGCGTGGCGGTCAGCATGACGGCCACCCTGCTGCCGTCCTCCATCCTCACCTACACCGCCACCCGCTGGGCACATCGCCACCGCGAACGGCGCTCCGTGCGCGCCTTCAAGGCCGGTATGGCGCCGATCGTGATCGCGCTGCTGATCGCCACCGGCTGGCTGCTGACCGCCGCACACGACCAACCCGCGAGCGACTGGCCGATCTATCTGCTCACCCTCGCCGCTGCTCTGCTGGTGTGGCGCACCCGCATCCACCTGCTGTGGCTGATCGGCGCGGGTGCCGTGCTCGGCGCGCTGGGCTGGGTGTGACGCGGGCACTCAGCAAGGCGATTGCTATTTCTCGCGGACCAGGCCACCCAAGGCGGCAATGTCGATCTTGGAGAGGGCTACCTTGAGGGTGTCCATGCTGACGCCGTTGGCGGTTGCATCGACCATCAACCCATTCGCCAACATCATGCTGAAGGCGTAGCTGCCACCGTCTGCGCGGTATTCCTCTTTGTAGGAAATGCCGTCTTTTTTGTACACGCGCTCCACTTCGTTCTGGGTTTCACGAAGTGAAGAAGACAAGCGTGTTGCAAAACGTCCTGTGAAGGCAATGTTGGTTGATTGCGCTCAGCGCGGGCTCTCGAAGAACACCGCATTGGTGTAGTCGCTGATCTCGAAATACACCTTCTTCTCTTCGGGGTCCACCTGCATGTTGAGGTTCTCATCCAGCACGCCGTAGCCATAGCGGTAGGCGCGCGGCGTGTTG
>JBBSDB010000077.1:0-12784 GCA_038249735.1 Burkholderiales bacterium | reverse complement strand
TTGCCCATCAGCACCAGCACCTTCTGCGTTTTCAGCATTTCGTCGCTCATGAGCCGCCCAAGGCGAGCCTGCATGTCGGGGTCTTGCCCCGTTGCTTGAAGGCGGGGCACACGGGCGATGGCGCAGACATGGGCGTCATCGAGAGCCGTCATGGTGGTGGTGTGGGTGGACCTGGCCACGCCATCCAGGGCGATCAAGTCTCCCGCCATGGGAAACGCGCAGATGCGGGCACTGCCTTCACTCAGCGTGAGGGTCGATTTGAAGCTGCCGCTGCGCACGGCGAAGACGAAGCGCACGGCCTCGCCCTGCTGGTACAGAGTCTGACCAGCGAGCACCTTGCGCCAGACGCAGGCCGGCCGCTCCTGTGGGTGCAGACCGGCGCACATCGCGTTGCATGGCGGAGCCACCGCCCGGCAGCTGGGCGCAGGGACGGTCTCGCCCCTGAGGAAGACCGCAGGGGCGAGACCCAAAGCGACGGGCTGTTTGAAAAGGACTTGGTGCAGAGCTTGATACCTCAAAAGTCCGATGGATCGCACATCAGCAGCACGGTTCGGCGACCGCCCCACGACGTTGCAGCAAAACGATCGACTCAGGTGTTCGGTTCGCAGGCTCCGTTGCAAGCTGTCAGGGACTGACCGCGGTCTGCCTGGAACGTTGGAAAATCAAACACCGTTCCCGCTCACAGTGCCAGACGGGCGCGTCGCGGTCTGTGCGGTACCGAACGGTGCGGTTTTGGGGTCTCTCCAACGCATCGCCTGCGGCCTTGCGCACGCGCACCCTAATTTCTGTTGAGCCAAGCCAGCGCGCCCTGCCCTGCGGCTGTCCCGCTGGCCAGGCAACCGGTGAGCAGGTAGCCGCCGGTAGGGGCTTCCCAGTCGAGCATTTCACCGGCACAAAACACACCCGGTCGCTGGCGCAGCATCAGGTGGTCATCCAGCGCCTCGAAGCAGACGCCGCCGGCGCTGCTGATGGCCTCGTCGATCGGTCGCGGGCGCAACAGCACCAGGGGCAAGGCCTTCAAGGATGCGGCCAGGCGGGCGGGGTCGTGCAGCGTGGGTTTGTTCAGCAGCTCGTTGAGCAGCGCCATCTTGATGCCGTCGATGCCCAAACGACTTTTCAGATGGGCTGAGAGGCTTCGCGCGCCGCGCGGGTGGGCGGTCTGTGCGGCCACCTGCTCGGCGCTGCGATCGGGCAGCAGGTCAAGGTGGATGGTGGCTCGCCCGTGGCGGGCGATCTCGTCGCGGATCAGGGCCGACGCGGCGTAGACCAGGCTGCCTTCGATGCCACCGGCGGTGGCCACGAACTCGCCACGGCGCGCGAAAGAGCGGCCCTGGCTGTCGGTGAATGAAAGCGCGATCGACTTGAACGGCTGGCCGGCGAAGCGTTCACCAAAGAATGGGCTCCAGCCTTCGCTGCTGGCGTGGACCTCGGAGGCTGCCACATCGAAGCCGCAGTTGCTCGGCCGCAGCGGCGCGGTGGAGATGCCTGCGGTTTGCAGCGCGGGCACCCAGGCGCCGTCGGACCCCAGGCGAGCCCAGCTGGCGCCACCCAATGCCATCACGGTGGCACGGGCGCTCAAGCAGCGCTCGCCTTCTGGCGTGGCAAAACGCAGCGCACCCGCCGCGCCATCGTCTGCCCAGCCGAGCCAACGGTGGCGCATGTGAAACGTGACCGGCGCGCCGCCGGGCGCGGGGTGCCGCAGGCGGTGCAGCCAGGCACGCAGCAGCGGCGCGGCTTTCATGTCGGTCGGAAACACGCGCTGCGAGCTGCCGACAAAGGTGGTGATGCCCAGATCGGCGGCCCAGTCGCGTACCGCTTGCGAACCAAACGCATGCAGCAGCGGCCGAAGGTGATCGGCACGCTCGGTGTAGCGGCCGACGAACGCGTCCATCGGTTCGGCGTGGGTCAGGTTCATGCCGCCTTTGCCGGCCAGCAGGAACTTGCGGCCAACC
Source organism: Burkholderiales bacterium (assembly GCA_038249735.1). Classification (GTDB taxonomy): domain Bacteria; phylum Pseudomonadota; class Gammaproteobacteria; order Burkholderiales; family Burkholderiaceae_C; genus Hydrogenophaga. The sequence goes on along the minus strand of JBBSDB010000077.1, from coordinate 10,832 downwards.
GAGGGCATGGCGTCGAACAGGTGGACGGCGACACCGGCGCGCGAAAGCACCTCGGCGGCCATCAGGCCGGCCGGGCCGCCGCCGATCACCGCCACATCGACCGGTGCGCTGGGCGCGGGTGTCACGGCACGGCCTGCGACAGGTCGGGCTCGATCAACCGGCCCTCGGCGTTGATGAACGCCAGGCGCAGCGGCGTACCGGGATAGGCCGCCGCCAGCGCCGCGCGGTAGCCGCGCATTTGCGCCAGCAGCTCGGGTTGGCACTCGGGCTGCGCGGCGGTTTTGAAATCGAGCACCCACCAGGTGGCGTGTTCCTCACCCAGCTGGCGGGTGCGAACCAGCCGATCGAGCCGCAGCGATTCGCCTGCGTGCACCAGCGACACCTCGTTGCTCCACTGCTCAACGCTTGCGCTGTCCCAGACCCAGGCGGCCTCGCCGCGCACCATGCCCTCGGCCATGGCCTGCGCGGCCTGCGCGCGCTCGGGGCTCAGGCCAAACTCGGCCGCGACCGCACGGCGGTGGACCTCGCCCCAGGCAAAGCCGCCAAGCGGCGTGGGACACCACTGCAGCAGCCGGTGCAGCGCCAGGCCGAAGCGGCGGGTCTCGTCTTTTGCCTCGCTGCCTGCTGGCGGCGGCAGCGCCTCGGGAGCAGTCTCAATCGCAACAGCCGGCCGCGCCAGCGCAGGCAGCTGAGCGAGGCGGAAGACACCGTCTTCAGCGCCGCTGTGCACGGACACCGCTGACTCGGCTGGCGAGGCGACGGGCTCGGCTTGCGCCAGCGGCTGCAAGCGGGCGTACCAGCTGGGTGCCGAGCCATTGCCGTGGGGCTCGAAGCTGGAAATCACCAGGCGCGACTCGGCGCGGGTGAGCGCCACGTAGAGGGCGTTGAGCTCCTCCAGCGCACGCGCTTGCTGCTCGGTCTGCAAGACCTCAATTGCACAGGCGGGCGGCGTTTTTTCGCTGGCCAGAAAAATGAAGCGGTTCGGTCGGGGCGACTCGCCTGGCCAGTCCACCAACACGCCCATGGTCTCGGGGCGGGCCGATGTGGTGGCGGTGTCGAGCAGCAACACGGTGTGGGCTTCCAGGCCTTTGGCGCCGTGGATCGTGAGCAGGCGCACGGCTCCTGGCGTGTGGCTGGCCGTGGCCTTGAGACCGCCGGCTCGGAGCGCGCGCACGAAACGGTAAGGCGTGAGGAAACGACCACCGTCGATCGCCAGCGACTGGGCGAGAAGATCGCGCAATTGCGCCAACACGCTGGCGCGCTGGCTGGCTGGCACGGCCTGCGCAAAACGCGCGAGCACATCGCCGTGGTCAAAGATGGCCGAGAGCGCGTCGTGTGGCGGCAGGGTGTGCACCCAGGTTTGGTACTGACGCAGGCGCTCGGCGGCCACGCAGAGGGTCTCGGCGTCGGGTTGCGCGACCGCATCGGCCCGATCCGGGCGCACCAGTGCGGCGCTCTGGTCGGCCGGCGACAGAGTGGCGAAACGCTGCAACACAGCCCACCAGGACGGCGCGGGCGGTCTGGGTTGGTCTGCCGCGGCGCCGTGCGGCGGCGTCCAGCGCAGGCGCCAGCGCGCCACCTGAGCCAGCAGCGCGTCGCTGAAGCCGAACAAAGGCGACTTGAGGGCACGCGCCAGGCTCAGGTGGTGGTGTGGCGAGACCAGGGCATCGAGCAGCGCCACCAGGTCTTGCACCGCAGGCGCTTCGGCCAGATCGAGCTTTTCTGGTTGCTCGCTGGCGATCCCGCGCTCCAGCAAGGCGTCGTGCAACCAGCCCAGGCGTTCGCGGCGCCGCGCCAGCACCATGATCTGATCGGGCAGCAAGCGCCCGGCTTGCACCTCGGCGGCGATCCAGTCGGCCGCCTGCTGGGCTTCGCGCGCCGGGTAGGTGTCTTCCAGCAGGATGCGTGGCGTGGTGAGGCTGTCGCGCCATTCGGGCTCATCCTCATCGCCGCCATTGCGCGCACGGGCTTCACGTGGCACCTGCGGCAGTGCCAGCACCGCGCCCGCCTCCGCACTTTCGGTGGTGTGGGCGCGGTAGGGCGACGAGCCCGCCGCGCCGTATTCGCCCGCGTCCACCGCGGCCAGCATCGCGCTGTTGAGCACCTGAACCACCTGGCGGGCGCAGCGGCGCGTGTGGTCGCAACTCAGCAGCACGCCCGACAAGCCCTCGACCACAAAGCGCTGCGCTGCCTGAAACACCTGCGGCTCGGCGCGGCGAAAGCGGTAGATCGACTGCTTGGGATCGCCCACCAGAAACACGCTGGGCGCCTCGCCCGGCCCGGCACCCGCGTAGGCCGAGAGCCAGCCATACAAGGCCTGCCACTGCAGCGGGTTGGTGTCTTGAAATTCGTCGATCAGCAGGTGGCGCACCCGCGCGTCCAGCCGCTGCTGCATCCAGCCGGAGAGCTCGGCGTCGCCCAGCAGGCGCAGTGCGGCACCCTCCACATCGTTCATGTCGACCCAGCCGCGCTCGCGCTTGAGATCGGCATAGCCGCGCAGCAACACCCGCGTCAGCCGAGCCATGCGTTGCTGGTGCTGCCAGGCCTCGTGTTGGCGGCAGGCGGCCAGCAGCCGCAGCGCCTGCTCCTGGGCCACCCGCACCGCCGCGATACCGACGATTTTTTCGCCAAACTTGCGCGGCTCCAGGTTTTTGGTGAGCAAGGCGTCGAGCACGCCGTTGAAGCGGCGCTCGGTCAAGGCGCGCTCGAGCTCGGCACCCTTGGCCGAGAAGGTGGGTGCGGACGCTGCGCCGAGCGCGCGGGCTGCGTCCCACCAGAGCGCGAGCGGCGCATGGGAGTCGTCAAAAAAAGCGTCGGGATGCGGCAGTGCAGCGAGATCGGGGAACGCTTGCGCAAAGGACGCCACCGAGTCGTCGACCACACCCGCCGCATCGGCCAGCACGAACTCGACCCGTTTGCTCAAGGCCTTCTTCAGCGCTTCGATGGTCTGGAAGCGGCCCAGCCGCGCCACGCTGTCAAAGAAGTCTTGCCGCTCCTCGGGCAGCGAGGCCAGTGCGGCGTAAAAGCGCGGCCAGACCAGAGCGACTGCCTGTGCATCGTCTTCCAGCAACTCGTATTGCGCGGGCAATTCCAGCTCCTGCAGCACCGAGAGCGGCGCGCTGCGAAGCAGGGCCGCAAACCAGCTGTGAAAGGTGCGCACCTGCACCGGGCGGCCCAGCGCGCTCACCCGCTCGTGCAGCGTGCGCAGTTCGGGCGCGCGGCGCGCGGCGTCTGCCGCACTCAGACCACGCGCTTGCAATTCGCTGGCCAGCGCTGCATTGGACAAGGCGGCGCAGCGGCGCAGTTCTTTGTTGAGCCGCTCGCGCATTTCGCCAGCAGCCTTTTTGGTGAAGGTGATCGCCAGGATGTCCTGCGGCGCGCAGCCGTCGAGCAGCGCGCGCAGGATGCGCGAGACCAGCATCCAGGTTTTGCCCGCGCCGGCGCAGGCCTCCACCGCCACGCTGCGCGCCGGATTGCAGGCCAGCGCGTAAAACGCCTCGCGCGACACGGGGGTCTGGTTGACGCGGTAGGCCGCACTCTCCGCAAGATGGGGGCTCATGGCGCGCTCCAGTGGTCTTTGCGGCACAGGCCCCTCGCCGCGCAAAAGTCGCACACGCGGCCTTCGCCCAGCGCGGGCATGGGCGCACCGGCCGCGAGGCGAGACACGTCGTGCGCCAGGCCGTGCAGCAGCCGGCTGCGCGCCAGCAGGATCTGGCTTTGCTCCAACAGCAGCGCGGCGGGCTCGGTGCGGGTGTCAGTGATGCTGAGGTAGGCGGCGCGCAAGGTTTCTGCCGGCATCAAGGCGGCGTAGAAGGCCAGCTGCGTGTCTTCCAGCGGCTCCTTGATCCGGCTCTTCGTCTTGTCCCGGCTTTCGGTCTTGTAGTCGATCACGATGGGTATCGGGCCTTCCGGGCTGGGCTGGCTGTCGATGCGATCCAGCTTGCCCAGCAGCTTCACCTCACCCAGCGGCAGGGTCAGCGCTGCCTCGGCGCGCTCGAAGCGCGGACCAGCGCCCTGCGCGCTCGCCTCGAAACCCGCCAGCCAGGTCAGGTAGCCTTCGCGCAGCGCCGGCCATTGGGCCTGGAACGGCAGAAAACCGGCGCCACCCTCACCCGCGTTCAGGCCCATGGCTTCGGTGATTTGCTCGGCCAGTGCGTCGAGCGCGGCGCGGTCGGCGGCCAGCCCCGGTCGCTCGTCACACCGCTGCTCGTGGAACGCGCGCAGCACCGCATGCAACCAGTTGCCCAGGTCGCGCTGGTCGGGCTCGGCTTCCAGCTCGGGTATGTCTTGCAGCCGCAATTGGCGCAAGGCAAAGAACCGGTAGGGGCAATCGCGCAGATCCTGGTAGGCGCTGGCCGACAAGGCGCTGGGCAGCAGATCGCCTGCGGCAGGCTGAGGCCGCAGCTGATGCTGCGGCCTCAGCTCCCGCTCGGGACGGGGGTCGGGTGCGGCATCGGGCTGCTCGGCTTGCGCAGACCAGAGCGACTGCACCCAGGGACTGGGCAACACCGCTTCGCCGCGTGCCTGGGTGCGCCACAGCAGATCGATCTGCGGTTGATGCAAGGCGCCCTGCCAGGCCATTGCTGCCGCAACGGCCAGCCGCTCTCGCGTCGGCAGACCCAGCACCTCGCGCTGCGCCGCGCTCCAGTGGCCTGGCGGTTCGGGGCTGGGGCTGAGCTGGGCTTCGTCGCAGCCGGGCATCACCAACGCCGCCAGTTCGCGGCCCAGCAACTGGGCCAGCGGCAGCGTGATGACCTCGGCGTCGGCCGCGCTGCGCGGCGCAAAGCTGGCGCCTTCCAGCACCTCGCGCACCCAGGCGGTGAAGCCGGCGAGCGACAGGCGCTGCGCGGCTGCGTGGCTGCTGGAAGACGCCGCGAGGCTGTCGTGCAATGCGGCGATTTCGCTGGCACCCCCTGGCTCCAGCCGCAGCGACTGCAAGACCTGTTGACCGGCCGCGTCCTCGCGCAACGGCGCCAACAAACCGGCGGCATCGAGGGCTGCAGCGAGGCTTTGCAACCAGACGGCGAGTGCTCGCGGTGCCTGCAAACCGTCGAGCAACGGCGGCAGGCCCACGGGACACAGGTTCGCCGCCTCGGCGCGGGCGGCCTGCCAGCGCGACACACCCTGCTCACGCGCCCAATGCTCCAGGCGCTCAATCGTGGGGCCATCCCAGGCGGGCGACTGCTTGAGGAAATCCAGGACATCGTCGGTGCGCGCGCGCGGCTGTGCGGCGCGCAACAGACTCATGAGTTGGGCTGCGGCGCGGGTGGTCGAGAGTCTCCAGCCGGTCTCGTCCTGCACCGCCACACCGGCGGCCTGCAGCATGGCGCTCACGCGGCGCGTGAGCACGCGGTCGTTGGCCACCAGCCCCACCGGCGTGTGCCCGGCCTGCAATTGTGCGATCACACAGGCCGCAGCGCGCTGGGCCTCGTCTTCGGCATCCAGGCAAGGGTGCAGACGCGGCACCGCACCCGCCAGATCGGTCGCGCTGTCTGCGGGCAAACGCTGCGCGCGTGCGCCCCATCGATCCAGCAAGGCATCGGCCAGCGGATCGGGATGCCAGCCGGGCAGCACCAGCAACAGGTCGGCATCGGCACCGGGGGCAGCGAGCGGGCTCCACAACACATCGGTGGCAAAGGCCGAGTTGCCGACCCAAGCCAGCGCCAGCGACTGCACCAGCGCCTCCCACTGCAGCGCTTGCAGGCCGATCGCCACCGCTTCGCGGCGCGAGGCAGCCCAGGGCGCACGCGCACCGGGCGGCTGCGCGGCGGCCAGCGGCGCCAGCTGTCGCGCCGCCTCCACCAGCCGCGTCACCATCACCGAGCGCAGCGCCGCATCGGCGCGGCGCTGCGCCACCTGGTCGATCAGCGAAGCCGCAACCAGGCTGTCGCGCGCCATGTCGCCGCTGAGGTCGGTGGCGGCCGGCGCGAACGGTTGCAGGCTGTGCGCCCAGTTGCGGGTGGATTCGAAACGCGGCGCAAAGCCGCTGGCGTGCGCTTGCGACCAGGCGCGCCGCCCAGGGTGCATCAGTTGCGCGAACGGCGCCAGCACCACGGTGCGCTGCGCCAGCGCACCGGCGGCCTGCATCGACTGCTCGATCGCGTGCAACCAATCGGGCCAGGGACTGACCAGCGACGGTGCAGACAGGGTGGCAGGGGTGGGCGCAGGGGCGTGGATCGTCATGGGAGAGGCGTTTCTGTCACAATCTTTGGGCACCACGCCGATGGCCGACCGCCTTGATACAAGGCCTTTCCTCCGATGCGGGTGCGCAAACTTTACCCTCTCCCCGACCAACGCAAAAAGGATGAATCATGGCCAGCGACCTGATCAAACACGTATCTGATGCCAGCTTCCAGGCCGACGTTCTCGACGCCAAAGGCCCCGTGCTGGTGGACTTCTGGGCCGAGTGGTGCGGCCCCTGCAAGATGATTGCGCCCATGCTCGACGAGGTGGCTGGCGCCTACAGCGGCAAACTGCAGGTGGCCAAGATGAACGTGGACGACAACCGCGACGTGCCCGCCAAGCACGGCATCCGCGGCATCCCCACGCTGATCCTTTTCAAGGACGGCCAGGTGGCTGCCACCAAGGTCGGTGCTTTGAGCAAAGCGCAACTCACCGCCTTCATCGATCAGCAGATCGCCTGATGTTCGCTTGATTCGCGCGGCGGTTGGCCGCAGGTCGGGTGCAACGCCCGCTCCTGTGCCAGACCGCCGATTTTTTCCTGTCATAATTTGCGCAGGTTCCGGCCAGACACAAGCCAGCTTCCTGCCTCCGCGCACCGTCCAGCACTTGGACGCCAGCGCCTCCTCCCCAGAATCCCGACACCAACTCCTCCACCGGAGTGAATTCCATGCACCTCAACGAACTCAAGGCACTGCACGTGTCTGAAGTCTCCAAGCAGGCCGAAGCGCTTGAGATCGAAAACGTCGGCCGGATGCGCAAGCAAGAGCTGATGTTTGCCATCATCAAAAAACGCGCCAAGGCCGGCGAGTTGGTGAACGCCGACGGTGTGCTCGAAGTGCTGCCCGATGGATTTGGTTTTCTGCGCGCGCCAGACACCAGTTACACCGCCAGCACCGACGACATCTACATTTCGCCGAGCCAGATCCGCCGCTTCAATTTGCACACCGGCGACATGATCGAGGGCGAGGTTCGCATCCCGAAGGACGGCGAACGCTACTTCGCGCTCAACAAGCTCGACAAGATCAACGGCTTGCCGCCCGAGGACAACAAGCACAAGATCATGTTCGAGAACCTGACGCCGCTGTTCCCCAAGGAACAGATGCGCCTGGAACGCGATATCAAGAGCGAAGAGAACATCACCGGCCGGGTGATCGACATCATCGCCCCCATTGGCCGTGGCCAGCGAGCCCTGATCGTGGCGCCGCCCAAGAGCGGCAAGACGGTGATGATGCAGCACATCTGCCACGCGATCGCCGCCAACCACCCCGAGGTGGAGCTGATGGTGCTGCTGGTCGACGAGCGCCCGGAAGAAGTGACCGAGATGCAGCGCACGGTGCGCGGCGAGGTCATCGCTTCCACCTTCGACGAGCCAGCCGCTCGCCACGTGCACGGGGCCGAGATGGTGATCGAGCGCGCCAAGCGCCTGGTCGAGCTCAAGAAAGACGTGGTGATCATGCTCGACTCGATCACCCGCCTGGCCCGCGCTTACAACAACGTGCTGCCCTCCAGCGGCAAGGTGCTCTCTGGCGGTGTCGACGCCAACGCGCTGCAACGCCCCAAGCGCTTTTTCGGTGCGGCCCGCAAGATTGAAGAGGGTGGCTCGCTCACCATCATCGCCACCGCGCTGGTCGACACCGGCAGCCGGATGGACGAGGTGATCTTTGAGGAGTTCAAAGGCACCGGCAACTGCGAGATTCACCTGGATCGCCGTTTGTACGAAAAACGCGTCTTCCCTTCAATCCAGCTCAATCGCAGCGGCACCCGCCGCGAAGAACTGCTGTTGCAGCCAGAGATCCTGCAGAAAACCCGCATCCTGCGCCAGTTCATGTACAACATGGACGAGATTGAGGCCATGGAAATGGTGCTCAAGAGCATGAAGGCAACGAAGAACAACTCGGAGTTCTTCGACATGATGCGTCGGGGCGGGTGACCTTCCACCCCCCGCGCCGCTTTGCGTCACCCCCCCAGGGGGCAACGCTGTTCGTCCGGCAAAGCCGACCCGACGGCGTTCTGGGATTGAGCGGCCTGCGGACCGCTCAAAGCGCGCCTCTGGCGCGCAGGTTTGGCTTGGCGCTTGCGGGGCGCGGGCAGCACTATAATCAAAAGCTTTTCCCAACTGCGGCAAGTACAGCGAAATGGTTTCGCTGCGGCTGTCGCACCTGACCTGAGAGATTCGTCATGAAAGACGGCATTCACCCCAACTACCGCGACGTTTGCTTCGTGGACCTGTCCAACAACTTCCAGTTCGTGACGCGTTCTTGCGCCAACACGAAAGAGAAGATCACGCTGGAAGACGGCCGTGAGCTGCCACTCTTCAAGCTGGACACTTCCAGCGAGTCGCATCCGTTCTACACCGGCACCCAGAAAAGCGTGGACAACATGGGTGGTCGCGTCGAGCGCTTCCGCAACCGCTACGGCAAGACGACCGCCGCCAAGTAAGCGGCGCTGGCTGGGCTTTATGGCCCAGCCGTATCCACCAGCAGCCGCTTTGTCGGCTGCTTTTTTTTGCCTGGCGCCGCCTGCCTTGAGCGGCCGGGCTCTGTTGCACCCGGGGACCGACCGGTGCCTTGTATAGTCCCGCCGTGAACGTTGTCACCCCCGCCCTTGTGAGCCAGACCGCGGTGCGCCGCCTGCCGCGGCTCGCGCTGATTCTGTTTTGCGTGGTTTACGTGTTGCCCGGTTTTCTGGGCCGTGAACCCTGGAAGGTGGCCGATGTCACCGCCTTTGGCGTGATGATGGAAATGGCGGCTGGCCACAGCGGCTGGTGGGCACCGCAGGTGCTGGGCATGGCGGTGGAAGAAGCGGGCCCGCTGCCTTACTGGCTGGGCGCGGTGTTCATCAAACTGCTGCCGTTTGTTTCGCCCGAGTTGGCGGCTCGCGTGCCGTTTGGCCTGCTGCTCGCGCTCACCCTGGTGAGCACCTGGTACACCGTGTACCACCTGGCCCGCCAGCCAGCGGCTCAGCCGGTGAGTTTTGCTTTTGGCGGCGAGGCGAGTCCGAAAGACTACGCGCGCGCCGTGGCCGACGCTGGCCTGCTCGCCCTGCTGGCCTGCCTGGGCCTGGCTCAACTGTCACACGAGACCACGCCCGACCTCGCGCGGCTGGCGATGGTCGCCACCCTGCTCTTCGCCGCAACCCGACTCGCCCGCTCGGGCGCACGGGCACCGGGCACAACGCTGGCGCTTTGGGGTGTTGCCTGCGCTGGGCTGGTGCTCAGTGGCGCACCCTGGATCACCGTGCTGCTGGGCACCGGCTGGCTGCTGTTGGCCCAGCTGGCCAACCGACAAAGCGCCCTGCCAGACAGCGACTGGCAAGCAGAACCTGCCGAGCGCGTCAACCGCGTACCGCCGGTTCTGGCCGCCTGGGGTCTGTTGGCGCTGGTGATGGCCTTGGCGGCCTGGCTTGGCCAGGTGCCACCACCCCAACTGCTGATGCAACGCGGCGCCATGGAGTGGGGCAACTGGGGGCAGTTGCTGCTGTGGTTCAGCTGGCCGGCCTGGCCGCTGGTGCTGTGGACGCTGTGGCGCTGGCGCCGCCAGCTGCTCAGCCCGCATGTGTCACTCCCCCTGTGGTCGGTGCTGGTGGGTGTGACTGACAGCGCTTTTTCTGCCGATCGCGACCGCGCACTGCTGCTGGCCCTGCCGGCGTTTGCTGCGCTGGCCGCCTTTGCGCTGCCGACGCTGCGACGCAGTGTGTCGGCCCTGATCGACTGGTTCACCCTGCTGTTCTTCACCGGCTGCGCGGTGGTCATCTGGGTGATCTGGGTGGCGATGCAGACCGGTGTGCCGGCGCAACCGGCGGCCAACGTGGCCAAACTGGCACCCGGTTTCGAGCCCTCTTTTTCTCTCGGTCTGTTCTTGGCGGCGACTTTGGCCACGCTGTGCTGGGTCTGGCTGGTGGTATGGCGGGTTGGCCGGCACCGCGAGGCGATCTGGAAGAGCCTGGTGCTGCCGGCGGCGGGTGCCACGCTGTGCTGGCTGCTGCTGATGACGCTGTGGCTGCCGCTGCTCGACCATGGCCGCAGCTACGGTCCGCTCTCGCGCGGTATCGCTGCCATGGTGCCAGCGCACACCTGTGTGCTGGTCGATGGTCTGTCGCAAGCACAGATCGCCGCCTTGCAATACCACGGGGAACTCGACCTTCAGCGCACCGGTGCAGGTCCTGGGCGGGCCTGCCAAACGCTGGTGGTCTCACCCGCCACCCAGCCCACGTTGGACCAGCGCGTCAACCTGACGCAATGGGCATTCAAGGCGACGGTGTTTCGCCTGACCGACGACAAGGAACGGCTGCTGGTGTACCAGCGTGTGGGCGGCTGAACGCTGTGCGGAGATATTCAGGCCGGTGAACGCTGGCGAATGCGTGAGGCCGGCAGCGTGATCATGAAGCTGGAACCCTGACCCGGTGTGCTTTGCACATCCACCAGCCCGCCATGGCGCTGGGCCACGTGTTTGACGATCGCCAGCCCCAGGCCCGTGCCGCCACTCTCGCGCGAGCGGCTTCGATCGACGCGGTAGAAGCGCTCGGTCAGGCGCGGTAGGTGTTCAGGCGCGATGCCCGGCCCGGTGTCGCTCACGAAAAACTGGGCGCCACCATCGGCGGTGCGCAGCCAGCCGGCGCGAATGACGCCCCCGCCTGGCGTGTAGCGCACC
>JBBSDB010000076.1:0-12934 GCA_038249735.1 Burkholderiales bacterium | reverse complement strand
TGGGGTTTCCGGGCGGGGGGGGGGGTGTTTGTGGTTGTGCTTGTGGTCCGGGGTGGGGTCCTTCTTTTCATTAATCAACGGGGGGGGGCGGCACCAACACCCCCCCCCCCCCCCCCAACCCTTTTTTGCTTTTCACTTCGCCATGCCAACAGCCCCATCTGCCTCCGACGCCATCATCTCCATTCGCGGTCTGGGCAAAACCTACGCCGGCGGATTCGTCGCCCTCAAGCAAGTCGATCTTGATATCCGTCGCGGCGAAATCTTCGCGCTGCTGGGCCCCAACGGCGCTGGCAAAACCACGCTGATCAGCATCGTCTGCGGCATGGCCAAGGCCACCGAGGGCACGGTGTTGGCCGATGGCCACGACACGGTGAGCGACTACCGCGCTGCGCGCAGCCTGATCGGACTCGTTCCCCAGGAGCTGCACACCGATTCGTTCGAAACCGTCTGGGCCACAGTGAAGTTCAGCCGCGGCCTGTTCGGCAAGCCGCCGAACGACGTGCACCTGGAAAAGGTGCTGCGCGACCTCTCGCTCTGGGACAAGCGGGACAACAAGATCCTCACGCTCTCGGGCGGCATGAAGCGGCGCGTGTTGATCGCCAAGGCGCTGTCGCACGAGCCCAGCATTTTGTTTCTCGACGAACCCAGCGCCGGGGTGGATGTGGAGCTGCGCCACGACATGTGGCGCATGGTGCGCGCGCTGCGCGAGGCCGGTACCACCATCATCCTGACCACGCACTACATCGAGGAGGCCGAAGACATGGCGGACCGCATCGGCATCATCACCCGAGGCGAGCTGATCTTGGTGGAAGACAAGGCGGTGCTGATGCGCAAGCTGGGCAAGAAGCAGCTCACGCTCACGTTAAAAACCGCCTTGACCCGCTTGCCCGAGGCATTGTCTGCCTGGCCGCTGGAGCTGGCCGGCGATGGCCTCCACCTGGTCTACACCTTCGACACCCAAAAAGAAGACACCGGCATCGCCGAGCTGCTGCGCGCGGTGGCCGCTGAGGGCATCGATTTCAAAGACCTGCATTCCAGCGAAAGCTCGCTGGAAGAGATTTTTGTGAGCCTGGTGCACACGCCGCAGGCTGCCCAGGGTGTGCAGGGAGCGCCAGCATGAGCATCAACATCCACGGCATCCGCGCCATCTACCGCTTCGAGATCGCGCGCACCCTGCGCACCATCACCCAGAGCATCATCGCGCCGGTGCTCACCACCTCGCTCTATTTCATCGTCTTCGGCACAGCGATTGGTTCGCGCATGGGCGACATCGACAACGTGAGCTACGGCGCGTTCATCATCCCCGGGCTGGTCATGCTGTCCCTGCTCAACGAGAGCATTTCCAACGCGTCGTTTGGTATCTACATGCCCAAGTGGTCGGGCACGATTTACGAGCTGTTGTCGGCGCCGGTGTCGTGGTTCGAGGTGCTGCTGGGCTATGTGGGCGCGGCGGCCACCAAGTCGGTGCTGCTGGGCTTGCTGATCCTGGGCACCGCGCGCCTCTTTGTGCCGTACCACATCGAGCACCCGGTCTGGATGCTGGGCTTTCTGGTGTTGACCGCGATCACTTTCAGCCTGTTCGGTTTCATCATCGGCCTGTGGGCCGACAATTTTCAGAAGCTGCAGGTGGTGCCCATGCTCATCGTCACGCCGCTCACCTTTCTGGGTGGCGCTTTCTACTCGATCAGCATGCTGCCGCCTCTGTGGCAGACGCTCTCGCTGTTCAACCCGGTGGTCTACCTGATCAGCGGATTCCGCTGGAGCTTTTATGGCCAGGCCGATGTGCACATCGCGGTGAGCACCGGCATGACGCTGGGCTTCCTGCTGGTCTGCCTGGCGGTGATCTGGTGGATTTTTCGCACTGGCTATCGGCTGCGCCGCTGACGTTGAAATTGAGTGCGGTGAGGTTGGCGGTGGCGGTGTAAGAAACGCGCCGCCCAGCCGACCCAAAGAATCAACGCGCGACACAAGGGCACTTTTCCCTGCGCGCCGCCTCTTATGTGTTCCAGGAGCTCACCATGCAAAGACGCAACATGTTCAAGATCTTTTCCGCCCTGCTGGCTGGCAGCGCGCTGCCCGCTTCATCGGTGCTGGCTGCAGCCCCGTTTCCGCTGAAAAAAACCGAGGCGCAGTGGCGCGCCATCGTCTCGCCGGCGGCTTACGCCGTGCTGTTTGATCACGGGACCGAGCGCGCCGGCAGCAGCCCGCTGGACAACGAAAAACGCCCTGGCACTTTCATATGCGCGGCCTGCAACCAGCCGCTGTTCGATGCCGCCCACAAATACGACAGTGGCACCGGCTGGCCCAGCTTCTGGCAGCCGTTGCCCCAGGCCATGGGCACTTCGACCGATTTCAAGCTGATTTATCCGCGCACCGAATACCACTGCGCCCGCTGCGGCGGCCACCAGGGTCACATCTTCAGCGACGGCCCCAAGCCCACTGGCAAGCGCTATTGCAACAACGGCGTGGCGCTGGCTTTTGTGCCCAAAGACCAGGCGCTGCCGGCGCTGCGCACCTGACACCACAACACAAGATAAGAGACCTTTGACCATGAACCGCATCCGCCCCATCCTCCGATTCACCGCTGCCCTTGCTCTGAGCGCAGGCGCTCTGCTCGGCGGCGCAGCGCACGCCGCCAATGCCACCGCTATCTTTGCCGGCGGCTGCTTCTGGTGCACCGAGGCCGACTTCGAGAAGCTGCCTGGCGTGATCGCAGCCGAGTCAGGTTACACCGACGGCAAGGAGCCCAATCCCACCTACAAAACTGTGAGCGCGGGCATGACCAGCCACACCGAGGCGGTGCGGGTGACCTACGACCCGGCCAAGGTGACCTATGCGCAGCTGGTCGAGTATTTCTGGAAAACGATCGATCCCAGCGAGAAAGACCGCCAGTTCTGCGACGCGGGCAGCCAGTACCGCAGCGGCATCTACTGGGGCAACGAAGCCGAGCGCCAAACCGTGCTGGCCAGCCGCGACGCGCTGCAAAAAACCGGCCGATTCAAGACCATCCATACCGAAACCAAGCCCGCCAGCACCTTCTACCTGGCCGAGGACTACCACCAAGACTATTACAAGAAGAACGCGGTGCGCTACAACTACTACCGTCTGAGCTGCGGGCGCGACATTCAACTCAACCGCATCTGGAAGTGATCGGCTGGGGCACCTCCGATTCGACCTGCTCGCCGCCCTGGATCGGCGTTGCCTTTGACGGGCGTCATGGTCATTGACCGGTGATGGGGTGACACTGGGTCGATGAAGTCGACCGAGGTTCCCACTGAATCGGTTTTTGTTGCCCGTGGCCTGACCAAGGACTACGGCGAAGGCGCGACCGCGGTTCACGCGCTGCGCGGTGTCGATCTGGACATTTTGCGTGGCGAGTTCGTGGTGCTCCTGGGCGCCTCGGGCAGCGGCAAATCCACCCTGCTCAACATCCTGGGCGGGCTCGATACCGCCACCAGCGGCAGCGCGCGCTGGACCCACGACGGGCAGCAGCACGAACTCATCGGCGCCAACGACGCCGAGCTCACCCGCTACCGGCGCGAACACGTGGGCTTCGTGTTCCAGTTCTACAACCTCATCCCCAGCCTGACCGCGCTGGAAAACGTGGCACTGGTCACCGACCTGGCCGACGACCCGATGAAGCCCGAGGACGCGCTGGCCCTGGTGGGCCTGGGGCCGCGCGTCAACCACTTCGTCTCACAGCTCTCGGGGGGCGAGCAGCAGCGGGTGGCGATAGCGCGGGCGATCGCCAAGCGCCCAGCGGTGCTGCTCTGCGACGAGCCCACCGGCGCGCTCGATTGCGCCACCGGCGTCATGGTGTTGCAGGCGATCGAAAAAGTGAACCACGAGCTCGGCACCACCACCATCGTGATCACCCACAACGCGCCGATCGCCGACATCGCCGACCGCATGATGCGCCTGGCCGATGGCCAGATCGTCGAGACGCATGTCAACGCCCACAAGCTACCTGCCTCTGGGTTGAGCTGGTGATGCCACAAACGCTGCGCGTGCCATGAGGGCCATCCACATCAAGCTCTGGCGCGACCTCACCCGGTTGCGCGCCCAGGTCGCCACCATCGCCATGGTGGTGGCCATCGGCGTGGCCGGCTTTGTCGGCATGTTTTCGGTGCACGCGTCGCTCTTGGGTGCGCGCGATGCGTTCTACCAGGAGAACCGACTGGCCGATGTGTTTGGCAGCGTCAAACGCGCGCCCGAGCACCTGCGCGCGCGGCTGGCGGCGATCGACGGTGTGAGCGAGGTGCAGCTGGGCAATGCGATGGACGCGCAGATCGACCTACCCGGTGTGGTGCCGCCGGTCACCGGCCGTTTCATCGGCCTGGACCTGGCCCGGGCGCACGCCGGCCGCCAGGGCCTGAACCGGCTCACGCTCAAAAGCGGGCGCTGGCCGGAGCGCGACGGCCAGCTCGAAGCCTTGGTGAGCGACCGCTTCGCCGCGGCCCGAGCGCTCAAGCCCGGCGACGCGGTGCACGCCATCCTCAACGGCCGGCTGGAGGCGGTGCACATCGTGGGCACAGCGGTCACGCCCGAGTATGTGTTTGCCTCTCAGGGCGGTGCGCCCGACGATGAGTTTTTCGGTATTTGGTGGATCGACGACGAGCGCATGGCCACCGCGTTTGATATGCAGGGCGCCTTCAACCAGGTGGCGCTGGGCGTGGTGCCGGGGGTGCCGCTGGCTGCGGTGATCGAGCGGGTCGATGCGCTGCTGGAGCCCTATGGCGCCATCGGCGCAGTCGGGCGCGACAGGCAGCTCTCCAGCAAGATCGTGGCCGACGAGCTGTCACAGCTCAAGGTCATGGGCACGGTGCTGCCGGCTATCTTTTTGGTGGTGGCCATGTTCATCTTGAACGTGGTGCTGAGTCGCCAGGTGGCCACGCAGCGCAGCCAGATCGCGGCGCTCAAGGCGCTGGGCTACAGCGACAGCGCGATTGCGTGGCATTACATCCAGTTCGCCTGCCTGATTGCCGGCCTGGGCGTGATCGCAGGGCTGGTCTTGAGCATGGGCATCGGGCGCGGCATGCTCAGCCTGTACGACGAGGTGTTTCGCTTCAACCGACTGACCTACGTGACCACACCCTGGTTGGTGGGGGTGTCGGCGGCGATCGCTGCGCTGGCTGCGGCGCTTGGCACCTGGAGCGCCATCCATGCCGTGGTGCGGCTGCGCCCGGCGCAGGCGATGCAGCCGCCGGTGCCGCCGCACTACCGGGCCACGCTGATCGAGCGTATCGGCCTGGGCTCGCGCGTGAGCACCAGCGCGCTGATGGTGATCCGAAATTTCGAGCGTCGGCCGCTGCGCGCGGCGTTCACCGTGGTGGGCGTGTCGCTGGCGGTGGCGCTGCAAATCTCGGGCGCGTTCTGGTTGGATGCCATCGCCCACATCGTCGACGTGCAGTACCGCCAGGTGCAGCAGGGCGATGTGCTGGTGAACTTCCACCGACCGCTGCCGCTGAGCGTGGCGCGCGATCTGGAGCGCCTGCCCGGCGTGGTCGACGCCGAGCTCTACCGGACCGAGCTGGTGCGGGTGCGCTTCAACGGCCACACGGTGGACACTGGCATGATGGGCCTCGAGCCCGATGCTCGGCTGATGCGGTTGGTGGACGAGACGCGCGGCGCGGTTGCGATGCCGGCGCAGGGCGTGGTGCTCTCGGCCATGCTGGCGCGCGAACTCGGTGCGCGCGTGGGCGACCGGGTGGATCTGGAGTTCCGCTTGTGGAGCCAGACCGAGACCGAGGTGGAGGTGGTCGACATCGCGCAGACCATGTTCGGCAAGCTGCTTTATATGTCGCTGGATGCGATGAACCGCGTGGCGCGAGACGGCCAGGGCGCGGCCGATGCGGCGCTGCAGGTGGACCCGCTGGCGATGGACGATTTCTGGGCTGCGGTCAAGCGTGCGCCGCTGATCAACTCGGTGTTCGACAAGGCCTCTTCCATGGCCAGCTTCAACCGCACCACCTCGCGCAACATGGGCGTGTTCAGCGGCATCCTCACGCTGTTCGCCATCGCGATGGCGGTGGGCATCATCTACAACGCGGCGCGCATCTCGCTCTCCGAGCGCGCCTGGGAGCTGGCCAGCCTGCGCGTGCTCGGCATGACGCGCGCTGAGGTCTCGGTGCTGCTGCTGGCCGAGCTCGGTGCCGAGCTGCTGCTGGCGCTGCCGATCGGGGCTTTCCTGGGCTGGGGACTGGCCACCCTGATGATGTCGCTGATGTCCTCAGACGCCATCGACTTCCCCGTGGTGATCGAGCCGGCCACCTACGCCTCGGCAGCGTTCATCGTGCTGGCCGCAGGCGTGGCCAGCGCGCTGCTGGTGCGTCGCAAGATCGATCAGCTGGATCTGGTTGCTGTGTTGAAGGTACGCGAATGAACGACAAGACAACTTCCCGCCATTGGGGGCGAAACCTCGGTATCGCGTTCGGTGTGGCCGCGCTGGCTGCCCTGGTGTGGTGGGTGTACCAGCCGCGAGCGCTGGTGGTCGAGGTCGGCCAGGTGAGTACCGGCCGCTTTGAGCAAGTGATTGAGGAAGACGGCCGGCTGCGCCCGAAGAGCCGCTATGTGATCACCGCGCCCACCCAGGCCGAGCTGCAGCGGCCCACGCTCAAGGTGGGCGATGCGGTGCGCGTGGGCGATGTGGTGGCGGTGCTGCAACCGGTATCACCACAAATGATCGATGCGCGCACGCGCGATGTCCTGTCGCAGCGCATGGGCACCGCCAATGCCACGCGGCAGGCCGCCAGCGCGCAGGCGCAGCGTTTGCAGACCGCGCTGGCCCAGGCCGATCTGGAGGCCGAGCGCGCCACCAAGCTGGCGCAGGACAACTTCATTTCAGCCTCTGCGCGCGACCAGGCCCAGCTCGCGCAACGCGCTGCGCGTCAGGCACTCACCGCAGGTCGCGCCGAACTCGCCGCCGCCGACTCCATGCTGGCCGAAGCGCGCGCCGCGCTCACCCGCTCCGAGCCGGGTGCCGGCACCCGCGCTGCTGGACTGTGGTCGCTGAAAAGCCCGGTGGACGGGCAGGTGCTCAAGCTGCACCTGGACAGCGCTGCACCTGTCAATGTGGGCCAGCCGCTGCTGGAGCTGGGCGACCTCGGCGCGCTGGAGGGGGTGATCGATGTGCTCTCGGGCGAGGTGGCCGCTATCCAGCCGGGCGCAGCGGTGGCGCTGTCCACCGGCGGTGGCGCCGCGCCACTGGCGGCTCGCGTCGAGCGGGTGGAGCCGGTGGCGTTCACCAAGGTCTCAGCGCTGGGCATCGAAGAACAGCGGGTGAACGTGATCGTGAAGCTGGATGGCGGCGCGGCAACCACGCTGGGCCTGGGCGATGGCTTTCGTGTGGACGCCCGCATCGTCACCCTGGCGCAGGACGACGCGTTGCTCGCGCCCAGCGCAGCGCTGGTGCGTGATGGCTCGGGTTGGCGCGTGTTCGTGATCGATGGTGGCAAGGCCCGCGCGCGTGCCGTCACGGTCAGAGACCGCAACGCGGACCAGGCCTGGATACAAGACGGCTTGAAAGCAGGCGAGACCGTGCTGCTGTATCCCGGCAGCATGGTCGGGGACGGGCAGGCGGTGAAGCAGCGCGCCACTGCGGCTGGCGGCTGATCACAGACGACTGAAAGCCGGCTACAGCCAGTATTCCCACTGGCGGGAAAACCACTCCTTCAGCTGAAGCGGCAGCCCACGGCGCAGCCAGTCTTCCAGCACCACCGCCTTGGAGGCCGCAAGGTCGCGGGCAAACAGCGCCTGCACCTGCTTACCGAACGCTTCGCCCAGCACCACGGCATTGAGTTCGTGGTTGTGCAGAAAGCTGCGCCAGTCCAGGTTGGTGGAGCCCACAGTGGCCCAGACGCCGTCCACCAGCGCCACTTTTGAATGGAGGATGGCGCCCTGTCGTTCGTAAATTTTCACCCCGGCGCGCAACAGCCGCTCGTAGTAGCTGCGGCCGGTGTGAAACACCAGCCACGAATCCGTTTCGCTGGGCAGGATCAGCGTTACGGCCACACCGCGAGCCACCGCCGCTTCCAGCGCGTCGAGCAGTTGCGGGTCTGGGGCGAAGTAGGCGTTGGTGATCTGCACGCTGGTCTCGGCCGCGCCAATGGCCGACAGCAGCGTGGCGTAGATCTGGCTGTAGGGCTCATCGGGCGAGCTGCCGATGGCGCGCACCACCAGCGAGCCCACCTGCTCGGGTGGTGGGAACCAGTTGCGTGGCGCCAGCACCGGGCCTTTCTGCGAGGCCCAGCTGGCCAGAAAAAGTTTTTGCAATTCCGCCACCACCGGGCCTTGCAGCTGCAGGTCGGTGTCGCGCCACGCCAGCTCGCCCTGCTTGGGCGTGCGCGTGGACCCCCCCGAATACACGCTGCTGATGTTGATGCCGCCGAGGAACGCCGTGCGTCCGTCCACGATCAGCAGCTTGCGGTGGTTGCGCTGGTTCAGCTCCCAGTCCTTTCGCGCCATCAGCGGATTCAGCGGGTTGAACTCCAGCACCACCACACCGCTGTCGGTCAGTCGCTGAAACAGCGCGGGCGGTGTGCCGATGGTGCCCACGCTGTCGCGGATCAGGTTGACCTGCACCCCTTGGCGCTGCTTGTCGATCAGCGCCTGCACGAAGCGCTGGCCGACGGCGTCGTCGTCGAAGATGTAGGTCTCCATGTGGATGTGGTCGCGCGCATTAGCGATGGCGGTGAGCATGGCCCGGTAGGTGGCGGGGCCGTCCTGCAGCAGCTGCACCGCATTGCCGGTGGTCAGCGGCCCGCCCGCAATCGCTTCTTCCAGCGCGAGGTGGCGCTCAAAAATGCCGGTCTCTGGGCTGCGGCTGGCAAGCCGGGCGAGCACGGCCTTGCTTTGCGCGGCCGACAGCGGGCCACGGGCGCCTTGCAGAGACACCGGTGGGTGGGGTGCGGTGGACAGGCTGGGCACGATGCGCGGCAAGCTGCTGCAGCCACACGCCAACAACAGACCCAGCACCAACAGCAGGGTGCCCAAACCCAGCCAACGCTGCGGTTTCGCCATGGCCGTTCCTCAGGGTCGGGCGCTCACGCACCCGACCACATGGCCACGCCGTGGGCCACCGGCCACCGAGGCGCCTCGGCGCGGGTCGACAGCACCAACGCCATCAGCAACGTCATCAACAGCGTCAACAATCTCTGGATCATGCGGCGTGTCCTTGCCAATGGGAGGCGGTTATGGTGGGTGGGTGAGCGCAAACCAGGCGTGTTGTGGTGTTTGCAAATTACACCGCCCTCAGCGGTCTCGTCTGTGCGCTGCCGAACACAGTTTGGTCGACCGCAGGCGTATGCTGATGGCCCATCTCCTCACCCTGTCTGCACCGCATGCGCCCACTCAGTCGCCACATCGAACGCCACCGCACCGATCGCATTGGCTGGCTGCGCGCCGCTGTGCTGGGCGCGAACGACGGGCTGGTCTCCACCGCCAGCCTCATGGTGGGCGTGGCGGCGGCGCAGGCCAGCGCCAGCAGCATCCTGATGACAGGCGCCGCCGGTTTGGTGGCTGGTGCCATGTCGATGGCGGCCGGTGAATACGTATCGGTGCATACCCAGGCCGACACCGAAACCGCTGACCTGGCGCGCGAACGCGCCGAGCTGGCAGCCGACCCGCAGTCCGAAACGCGAGAACTCGCCGCCCTCTACACCGGGCGCGGCCTGAAGCCTGCGCTGGCCCAGACGGTGGCCGAGCAACTGATGGCACACGACGCGCTGGGCGCCCACGCCCGCGACGAGTTGGGCATCACACAGGCACTCAGTGCGCGCCCGGTGCAGGCCGCGCTGGCCTCGGCAGGCAGCTTCGCGGTCGGCGCGTCGGTGCCGCTGGCGGTGGCGCTGCTGGCCCCTGGCGCCAGCCTGGTGCCTTGGATCGCAGCCACCTCGTTGCTTGTGCTCGCCTTGCTGGGCGCTTTGGCGGCGCGGGCAGGTGGAGCCAACATGGCTCGGGGGGCTACCCGGGTGACATTGTGGGGCGCCTTGGCCCTGGGCGTCACCGCCGGTGCGGGCGCGCTGTTTGGCGCGGTCGGCTGAGAGAAACTTCAACAGTGCTTGGGGGACTTGACTCCGAGTGCTAGCCTGTTGACAGTTTGTCATCTCCTCCCTTTTGTTCCACCAGCCGCGCCTGTCTGGCGCTTCACAGCGCAAAGCCCTTGAACCTGCTGCCCGACCACCCCAACCCCTCGCCTGACCACAAGGCCGTGCTGGTCCTGCTGGCTGCGGTCACGCTGGCGCTGGGCTGGATCCTGCTGCCGTTCTCGGGCACCTTGCTGTGGAGTGCCATCATCGCGCTGCTGTTCATGCCAGTGAATCGCTGGCTGCTCAGGCGTTGGCCCGGTCGGCGAAATCTGTCGGCCCTGATCACGCTGGGCCTGGTGCTGGTCATGGTGTTCCTGCCGTTCCTGGCGGTGACGGCATCGCTGGCGCAGGAACTGGCCGCGCTCTACGCAAAGCTGCAGTCCGGCGAGGTGAACCCGGAGCGCTTCTTGCAGCAGGTGTTCGACGCGCTGCCAGCCGCGGTGAGCTCGCTGCTCGCCCGTCTGGGGCTGGCCGATTTTGCGGCACTTCAACGTGGCCTGGCCGCACTGGTGGGCAAGGCGGGGCAGTTCATGGCGGGCCGGGCGTTCAGCTTCGGGCAGAACACCGTTGAGTTCGTCGCCAGCCTGTTCATCACCACTTACCTGTCGTTCTTTCTGATACGCGATGGCCAGTCTCTGGCGCGCAGTCTGCATCGGGCGCTCCCGCTCACGCCGGCACATCGAGAGGAATTGCAGGTCAAGTTCACCACCGTGATCCGGGCCACCGTCAAGGGCAGCCTGCTGGTGGCGGTGATCCAGGGCGCTCTGGGCGGCCTGGCCTTCTGGTATCTCGACCTCAGCGGCGCGTTGCTGTGGGCCGTGCTGATGGCCTTCGTCTCGCTGGTGCCAGCGGTGGGCGCGGCGCTGGTCTGGATGCCAGTGGCGGTCTACTTGTTCCTGACCGGATCCATGGGCCAGGGCCTGGCGCTGTTGGCCTGGGGCGTGCTCGTGATCGGCCTGGTGGACAACCTGCTGCGCCCCCTGCTGGTGGGTCGCGACACCCGCATGCCCGACTACGTGGTGCTCATGAGCACGCTGGGCGGCATGTCGGTGTTTGGTATCAACGGCTTCGTGCTCGGCCCGCTGGTCGCAGCGATGTTCATGGCTGTGTGGCACATCCGCTTGAGCGAGCTCAGCGCGACAGCGCTGCCTGCTGCGGTCCCTGACCGGTTGACCCAGCCCGGCAGCGGCAATGTCAGTGTCAAACAGCCTCATCGTCAATAAAGCCCATGGCGGCTGGGCACGCCACAAGGCTTAAAGGCCAGCCTGCATGAGGCCATCTTCGCGCAGATCGAGATGCCGCAGGTGCGCCAGTCGGGCAAGGATTCAGGTCTTTCATCCCATGACAGGTCGAACTTGATTTGTGTCAATGCCTGCGCCTTGGGGGCGGCGCACCATGACAAAAGCGACCAATCGCTTTCCGCATTCGCGCAAGGGTGGGACGGTTGCTCAACGAGGAGAAAAAACCATGGACAAACCGCCTGCTTCGGCAAACCAGCTGGCTGCCCCCACACCGGTCAAGGACAGGTTCCCCACCGCTTACACCATCCTGTTTGCACTCATCATCGTGATGGCGGCACTCACCTGGATCCTGCCTGCCGGCCAGTACGAGCGGGCGCCCAACGTGGCCCTGGGAAAGGACGCGCCGGTGCCGGGCACCTACCAGGTGGTTGAGGCGGCGCACCAGGGTGTGTTCGATGTGCTCATGGCGCCCATCACCGGCTTCTACAACCAGAGCACCGGCATGGCCAACGCCATCGACGTGTCGCTGTTTGTGCTCATCATCGGTGGCTTTCTCGGGGTGGTGAACGCCACCGGCGCGATCAACACCGGCATCGAGCGCGTGATGCTTCGCATGAAGGGGCGCGAGAAGTGGATGATCCCGGTGCTGATGCTGCTGTTCGCCATCGGTGGCTCCACCTATGGCATGGCCGAGGAAACGCTGGCGTTTTATGTGCTGCTGATCCCGTTGATGATCGCGGTGGGCTACGACGCGCTCACCGGCGTGGCTGTCATCATGGTGGGTGCCGGCGTTGGCGTGCTCGGGTCGACCATCAACCCGTTTTCCACCGCCATCGCATCCAACGCCGCTGGCATCCCGTTCACCGAGGGCTTGGCCTTGCGCCTGGTGATTCTGGCGCTGGGCTGGTTGATCTGCGTGGTCTACGTGATGCGCTACGCGGAGCGGGTGCGAAAAGACCCGTCGAAGTCACTCGTGGCCGACCTCAAGGCATCGAATGAAGCGCACTTTCTGCGCGATCGAGACGTCCACAAGGACACCGTGCTCACTGGCCGCCAGCAGCTCATTCTGGTGCTGTTCGGCGCCACCTTCGTCGTCATGGTTTGGGGCGTGTCCATGGGTGGCTGGTGGATGGCCGAGATGTCGGCGCTGTTCCTCGCTTCGGCCATCGTGGTGGGCCTGGTGGGGTGGTTGGGCGAGAAGCCATTCACCTCGGCGTTTGTCGACGGCGCACGCGACCTGCTCGGCGTGGCGCTGGTGATTGGTCTTGCGCGCGGCATTGTGGTCATCATGGATCAGGGCAGGATCACCGACACCATCCTGCACACCTTCGAAGGCTGGATCACCGGCATGCCCAATGTGGCCTTCATCAACGCGCTGTTTGCCAGCCAGGGCCTGCTGAGCCTGCTGGTGCCGTCCACCTCGGGTCTGGCGGTGCTCAGCATGCCGATCCTGGCGCCGCTGTCTGACTTCGCAGGGGTTCCAAGACACCTCGCGGTGACCGCTTTCCAGACCTCGATCGGCATCACCAACCTGGTGACGCCCACCTACGCGGTGGTGGTCGGTGGCCTGGCCATTGGCCGCGTGCCTTACCAGCGCTGGGTGCGGTT